>NZ_JBJJBR010000009.1:0-125213 GCF_045449635.1 Sabulicella flocculans
CGCCCCGCCGCGCCCGCCGCCCCGGCCACCCCGGCCGCGCGCGTGAGCGAGCCGCCGCCGGTCACCCTGTCCGACCCGGCGCGCCCGAAGGTGACGCCGCTGGCGGCGCGGGCGCAGTTCGCGCCCCTGCGCACCACGCCGCAGCCCTCGACCCCGCAGGCGCGCCTGTCCCTGACGCCGCGCGCCCGCGACGAGGGCGGCGAGGATGACCGGCGCGGCCCTGCCCGCCGTCCCGGTGGCGGCCCCGGCGGCCCGGCCGGCGCCCGCCGGCCCGCCGGCCCGCCGCCCAAGAAGACCCCGCTGGCCGGCCCGCGCCGCGAGGGCCGCATCGACGTCAACGCCGCGATGGAGGGCGACGACGACCGCGGCCGCTCCATCGCCTCCATCCGCCGCGCCCGCGAGCGCGAGCGCCGGCAGGCCGAGCTGGCCCGGCTGCGGTCGGGCAGCGAGCGCGTGGTGCGCGACGTGGTGATCCCCGAGACCATCACGGTGCAGGAGCTGGCCAACCGCATGGCGTCCCGCGCCGGCGAGGTGGTGAAGGCGCTGTTCCGCATGGGCGTGATGGCCACCATCACCCAGTCCATCGACGCCGACACCGCCGAGCTGGTGGCGCAGGAGTTCGGCCACCGCGTGAAGCGCGTGGCGGAGGACGACATCGAGGTCGGGCTGGAAGGCGCGGTGGACGAGGACGAGGCCCTGGCGCCGCGCCCGCCCGTCGTGACCATCATGGGCCACGTGGACCACGGCAAGACCAGCTTGCTGGACGCGCTGCGCAAGACCGACGTGGCGGCGAAGGAAGCCGGCGGCATCACCCAGCACATCGGCGCCTACACGGTGGACACCGCGGCCGGCCGCGTGACCTTCCTGGACACGCCGGGCCACGAGGCCTTCACCGCCATGCGCGCCCGCGGCGCCAAGGTGACGGACATGGTGGTGCTGGTGGTGGCCGCCGACGACGGCGTGATGCCCCAGACCATCGAGGCCATCAAGCACGCCCAGGCGGCCGAGGTGCCGCTGATCGTGGCCGTCAACAAGATCGACAAGCCCGGGGTGAACCTCGACCGCGTCCGCAACGAGCTGCTCCAGCACGAGGTGGTGGTCGAGTCGCTGGGCGGCGAGACGCAGGAAATCCAGGTCAGCGCCAAGAACGGCACCAACCTGGACAAGCTGCTGGAGGCCATCGCCCTGCAGGCCGAGATCCTGGACCTGCGCGCCAACCCGAACCGCGCCGGCGAGGGCACGGTGATCGAGTCCAAGCTGGACCGCGGCCGCGGCCCGGTGGCGACCGTGCTGGTGCAGAAGGGCACGCTCAAGACCGGCGACATCGTCGTCGCCGGTTCGGAATGGGGCCGCGTGCGCGCCCTGGTGGACGACAAGGGCAAGCCCGCCAAGGCGGCCGGCCCGTCCATCCCGGTGGAGGTGCTGGGCCTGTCCGGCGTGCCGGGCGCGGGCGAGACCGTGCTGGCCGTGGAGAACGAGGTCCGCGCGCGCGAGGTGAGCGAGTTCCGCCAGCGCAAGGCGCGCGACAAGGCGGCCGCCGCCCTGGGCGCGGGCCGCGGCACGCTGAACGACATGCTGGCTCGCATCGCCGAGGGCAAGCAGAAGGAGGTGGCGGTCGTCGTCAAGGCGGACGTGCAGGGCAGCGCGGAGGCGATCAACGCCACGCTGTCCAAGCTGGGCAACGAGGAGGTGCGCGTGCGCGTGCTGCACTCGGCGGTCGGGCAGATCACGGAATCCGACATCCAGCTGGCCAAGGCGTCCAACGCCGTGGTGGTGGCTTTCAACGTCCGCGCCACCTCCCAGGCGAGGGAGATGGCGCAGCGCGACGGCGTGGACATCCGCTACTACTCGATCATCTACCAGGTACAGGACGACATCGAGGCGCTCTACAAGTCGCGCCTGGCGCCGGTGCAGCGCGAGAACTTCATCGGCTACGCGCAGATCCTCCAGGTGTTCGAGGTCAAGCGCCTGGGCAACGTGGCCGGCTGCCGCGTGACCGAGGGCGTGGTGAAGCGCGGCTGCGGCGTGCGCCTGATCCGCGAGGGCGTGGTGATCCACGAGGGCGAGCTGAGCACGCTGCGCCGCTTCAAGGACGACGTGAAGGAAGTCACGAACGGCTACGAATGCGGCATGGGCTTCAAGAACTACGACGACATCCGCGTCGGCGACCAGATCGAGTGCTTTGAAACGGAGACCGTCGCCGCGGCCTGACGGCGCGGCGCGGCCTTCCGCCAGGGGCGCGGCGCTTCGGTGCCGCGCCCTTCGCGTTTCCCGAGGACCCCTCCCCATGGCCAAGCGCCCCCAGCACCATCCCGAAGGCCCCTCCCAGCGGCAGCTCCGCGTCGCCGAGGAGGTGCGCCACGCCCTGTCCGCCGTGATCGAGCGCGGCGACTGGCCGGACGACAGCCTGTGGGACGTGCGCATCACCGTCACCGAGGTGCGCGCCTCGCCCGACCTCAAGCACATGACGGCCTTCGTCTCCGGCCTGGGGCGCGACCTGCCGGCCGACAGGATGGCGGCGCTGAAAGCCCAGGCGCCCTGGCTGCGCCAGCAGGTGGCGCGCCGGGTGCGGCTGAAATACGCCCCCGAGATCCATTTCCAGACCGACACCGCGCTGGACACCGCCATGCGGATGGACGCGCTGATGCGCCGCCCGGAGGTGGCGCGCGACCTGACCCAGAAGGACGAGGATGCGTAACCACCCCCGCCGCAAGCCCAAGGGCCGCCCGCTGGACGGCTGGCTGATCGTGGACAAGCCCTCCGGCATCGGCTCGACCGACGTGGTCAACCGGGTCAAGCGCGCCTTCGACGCGCAGAAGGCCGGACATGGCGGCACGCTGGATCCGCTGGCCACCGGCCTGCTGCCCGTGGCCTTCGGCAACGCCACCAAGACCGTGCCCTACGTGATGGACGGCACCAAGGTGTACCGCTTCACCCTGCGCTTCGGCGAGGCGCGCGACAGCGACGACGCCGACGGCCAGGTGACCGCCACCAGCGAGGCCCGCCCGGACGACGCCGCCATCCAGGCCGCGCTGCCCGCCTTCCAGGGCGACATCATGCAGGTGCCGCCCATCTATTCCGCCATCAAGGTAAATGGCGAGCGCGCCTACGACTTGGCGCGCGACGGCGTGGCGGTGCAGCTGGAGGCGCGCCCGGCGCGGGTGGACCGCTTCGCGCTGGTGGAGCGCCCGGACGCCGACACCGCCATCTTCGAGGTGCAGTCGGGCAAGGGGGTGTACATGCGCTCCCTGGCGCGCGACCTGGCGCTGGCCTGCGGCACGGTGGGGCACATCGCCGCCCTGCGGCGCACGCGGGTCGGTCCCTTCCTGGAGGAGCACGGAATCCCCCTGGACAGGATCGTTCCCGCGGGCGATACCCCGCCTCCTTCGCTGGACCTCCTGCTCCCCCTCGCGACCGCGCTGGCCGACATCCCGGCACTGGCCGCGACGGAGGCGGAGGCCGCGCGGCTCGGCTTCGGCCAGGCGCTCAGCCTGGTGGACCTGATGGGCCGCGTTCCGGACGGCGCCGATCCCGAAGGGGGGCTGGTGCGCGTGCTGGCGGCGGGGCGGTTCGTGGGGCTGTGCCGGCTGGAGGATGGCTGGCTGCACCCCGAGCGCCTGATGGCGCCCGAGCCGGCACGCTAACCACCAGAGCAAGGACACCGCCGATGTCGATCACCGCCGAGCGCCGCAGCGCGCTCATCACCGAATACGCCACCAAGCCGGGCGACACGGGCTCCCCCGAGGTGCAGGTCGCCCTGCTCTCCGAGCGGATCTCCAACCTGACCGAGCACCTGAAGACCCACGCGAAGGACTTCCATTCGCGCCGCGGTCTCCTGGTGCTGGTGGGCCAGCGCCGCGGCCTGCTGGACTACGTGAAGAAGAAGGACCAGGCCCGCTACGAGGCCCTGATCGGCCGCCTCGGCCTGCGCCGCTGAGGCGCTTTGGAGATCACGCGGCCAGCCGCGTGATCTCCGCCACCAGGGTTTCGGCCGGGACCGGCTTCAGCAGCAGGGGGAAGCCCTCGCGCGCCGCCTCGCCGGCGGCGTCGCTGTAGCCGCTGACCAGCAGCACCGGCAGCCCGGGCCAGACGCGCCGGATGGCGCGCGCCAGGGCCAGCCCATCCATCTCGCCCGGCATCACCAGGTCGCTCAGCACCAAGTCGAAGCGCGCCTCGCCCTGCAGGGCGGCCAGCGCCGCCTCGGCTCCGTCGGCCAGGGTCACGGCATGGCCGCGCGCCTCCAGCAGCCCGGCGGTCGCGGCCGCCACCTCGGGCGTGTCCTCCACCAGCAGCAGGCGCAGCGGTCCGGCGGCGGAAGGGCCCGCCGGCATGGGCGGCTCGGCGGGCGCGGCCGGCGTGCCGGCGGCGGCGCGCGGGAAGCGCAGCACCAGCCGGGTGCCGGCGCCGGGCGCGCTCTCGGCCTCCACGCGGCCGCCGCTCTGCTGCACGAAGCCGAACACCTGCGCCAGGCCCAGCCCGGTGCCGCGGCCGCTTTCCCGCTTGGTGGTGAAGAAGGGCTCGCCCAGCCGGGCCAGCACCTCGGGCGGCATGCCCTCGCCGGTGTCGGCCACCTCCAGCGCCACCTCCTCGCCCTCCACCCGCAGCCGCACGGCCAGGGTGCCGCCGCGCGGCATGGCGTCGCGCGCGTTCACCGCCAGGTTGATCAGCGCCGTCTGCATCTGCGCCGCGTCCAGCTCCACCCAGGCCGGGACGGGGGAAGGGGCCAGCACCAGCCGGATGTCGGCGCGCAGGGAGCGCAGCAGCATCCCTTCCACCTCCGCCAGCAGGGCGTTCAGCTCGGTGGGCTCGGGGCGCAGGGGCTGGCGGCGGCTGAAGGCCAGCAGCTGGCCGGTGATGCGGCTGCCCTGCTCGGCGGCCTGCAGCGCGGCGCCGATCAGGCGTTCCCGCCGCGCCTCGGGCGCGCGGCGCAGCATGTCCAGGTTGCCGACCACCACCTGGAGGATGTTGTTGAAGTCGTGCGCCACCCCGGCGCTCATCTGCCCCAGCGCCTCCATCCGCTGGGCCTGGCCCAGCCGCTCCTCCAGTGCGCGGCGCTCCGTCACGTCGCGCGAGGCGCCGACGAGGTGGGTGACGCGCCCGGCCTCGTCCAGGATGGGGGCCAGGCTGCTCTCGAAGCGGCGGCGGCCGGCGGGCACCTCCAGCTCGTCCTCGTAGGTGATGGGGGCGCGGGCGGCGGCGCAGGCGGCGAAGCGTGCGCGCAGGACTGCGGCGGTCTCGGCCGGCACGGCCTCGCTTAGCTCCTTGCCCTCGACCTTCCTGGCGTCCAGGCCGCTGATCGCCTCGTTGGCCGGGCTCAGCGCCTCGATCACGAAGCGCTGCGGCTCCTCGACCGCGATGACGAACAGGCCTTCGGAGGCGTGGGCGAACCAGGCGCGGTAGCGCGCGTCCAGGCGGCGGCGCGCGGCCTCCGCCTCCTCCGCCCGCGCGGTCTCCTCGCGCAGCGCGGCCAGGGCCTCCGCCTCCCGCCCGGCCTGGCCGAGGGCGACGCGCGCCAGGGCGAACAGCGCCAGCGCCGCCGGCAGGCCGATGGCCAGCGGCAGCACCAGCCCGCGCAGCCAGGCGGCCCGCACCGTCTCGCGGCTCATGCCCACCACCACGTAGAGCGGGTGGCCGGACAGGCGGCGGTAGGCCAGCGACACCGGGCCGCCGCCCTGGGCGGACACGCCCAGGTAGGTGCCGCCTTCCGGGTTGCGGGCCATCGCCTGCGGGAAGCCGGCATTGGGCACCAGCCGCGCCTGGCCGGGGGCGATGGCGGGGTGGCGCGCCAGGATGTAGCCGTCCGGCCGGATCAACGCGGCGGAGGACAGGCCGAAGGCGCGCACCCGGGCGAAGTAGTCGCGGAAGTAGTCCGGCTGGACCGACACCGCGACCACCCCGCGGAAGGCGCCGTCCGGCCCCGGCGACAGGCGGCGCGCGTACTGGAAGAACACCGCGCTGCTCTGCGCCCGCCCTTGCAGCACGTCGGACAGGTAGGGTTCCGGCACCCCGTCGCGCAGGGCGCGCCAGTAGTTGCGGTCGCTCAGGTCCAGGTTGGGCGGGATGGGAAAGACGTTGGCGGCGGCCAGGCCGCGGCCCTGCCCGTCCACCAGCCAGACGTCCTGCACCTGGGGCAGCGCCTCCTTGAAGCGGACCAGCCGGGCGTGGATCTCCGCCTCGTCGGCGCGGATGCCGGCGGGGGAAAGGTCGCGCACCAGCTCGTCGGCGTAGGAGGCCAGCAGCTCGTAGGTGTCGAAGACGCGGGTGGCGTGCTCCAGCAGCAGGTCGGCGGCGCGGTCCAGCCGCTCCTCCGCCAGGCGCTCCTGCTGCTCCCAGGTCAGGGCGGCATAGCCGGCCAGCACCATCGCCGGCACCAGCAGCGCCAGCAGGGCCAGCGCGCGCAGGGCGCGCAGCCCGGGCGTGCGGCCCGGCGGCAGGAAACGGCGGAGAAGGTCGGAGGCCATGGCGCGGGTGTGATTCTCGGGCGTCCGGGGAAGCTGCCCGCGGATGTCAGCGTTGGTGTCGCGAACATCCTGGCCAGGGGAAGGGTTGCGCGTCCAGCGCCCATTTCGCCCGCCGCCATGCGCCGGGCGATGCGACTTTCCGCGGGCTTCCCACGTTGGGGGCTGGATGCCCGTTCCCGCCTTCCTCCACGCCGTCGGCACGGCCTGCCCGCCGCACGACGTGCACCAGGACTTCCTGGCCTATGCCCCCGCCCTGCTGGCCTCGGAGCGCGAGCGCGCCCTGTTCGCGCGCATGGCGGAACGCAGCGGCATCGCGCACCGCTTCTCGCCGCTGACGGCGGCGGAGGGGTTCTACGTCCCCGGCGCCTTCCCCTCCACCGCGGCGCGGATGCGGCGCTACGCCGCCGAGTCGCTGCCGCTGGCCCTGGCCGCGCTGGCCGAACTGGGCCGCAAGCTGGGCCGCGACTGGCGCGAGGGGGTGACGCACCTCATCCTCGTCTCCTGCACCGGCTTCGAGGCACCGGGGCTGGACCAGCGCCTCATCGCCGCCGCCGGGCTGGACCCGCGGCTGGAGCGCACGGTGGTGGGCTTCATGGGCTGCAACGCCGCCTTCCACGCCCTGAAGCTGGCGCGGCACATCGTGCGCTCCGAGCCGGCCTCGCGCGTGCTGGTGCTGAACCTGGAGCTATGCACGCTGCACTTCCAGGAAACCGCCTCGCTGGAGCAGGCGCTGTGCTTCATGCTGTTCGCTGATGGCTGTTCCGCCGCGCTGGTGGGCGCGGAGCCGCGTGGGCTGGAGCTGGAGCGCTTTCGGCAGGAAACCCTGCCGGACGGCGAGGACCTCATCACCTGGCGCATCGGCGACGACGGCTTCGACATGCGGCTGTCCGGCCAGGTGCCCGGGGCCATCCTGCGCCACCTGCCGGCGCACCTGCGGGCGCTGGACGCGCCGGGCGCCGCGCTGTGGGCCATCCATCCCGGCGGGCGCTCCATCCTCGACGCCGTGCAGCTGGCGCTGGAGCTGCCGGAGGCCGCCATGGCGCCCTCGCGCGCGGTGCTGCACGACCACGGCAACATGTCCTCCGCCACGGTGATGTTCGTGCTGGCGCGGCTGCTGGCGGCGGCGGGGCAGGGGCGGCGCGGCGTGGCGCTGGGCTTCGGCCCCGGGGTGGGCGTGGAATCCCTGGCCTTCCGCGAGGCCGGCTGATGCGGCGCGCCCGCGGCGTGACGGAGCGCATGGACGAGCCCGGGCTGGACCCGGCGGAATACCGCGGCTGCCTGCGCCAGCTGGAGCGCATCAACCGCCTGTCGCTCGGCTACCGGCCGACGCTGCGCTGGCTGGAGGGGATGGCGCGCGGGCGCGAATCGCTGTCCGTGCTGGACCTGGGCTGCGGCCACGGCGACACGCTGCGCGCCATCCATCGCTGGGGCAGCGCGCGCGGGCTGCGCCTGCGCCTGACCGGGCTGGACCTGGCGCCGCTGGCCACGCAGGCCGCGCGCGACGCCACCCCGCCCGGCATGGGCATCCGCTGGGTGACGGGCGACGCCTTCACCTGGGAGCCGCCGGAGCGGCCGGACGTGGTGGTTTCCGCCCTGTTCATGCACCACCTCGAGGAGGCGCAGGTGGTGGCGCTGCTGCGGCGGATGCAGGGCATGGCGCGGCTGGGCTGGTTCGTGAACGACCTCCATCGCCACTGGCTGCCCTGGGGCTTCCTGCGCGCCGCCTTCGCCCTGCCCGGGGTGAACCCCATCGTGCGGCATGACGGGCCGCTCTCGGTGCGGCGGGGCTGGACGCGGGAGGAATGGGCGGCGCTGTGCGCCCAGGCCGGGGTGGCGGCGCGGGTGCGCTGGCACCTGCCCTTCCGCTGGGGGGTGGGCACCGATGCGCCCGCCTGAGGTGCTCGTCGCCGGCGGCGGGCTGGCCGGCGGCGCCGCGGCGCTGCTGCTGGCGCGCCAGGGCCGCCGCGTGCTGCTGCTGGAGCGCGAGGCGGCGCCCGCCCACAAGGTCTGCGGCGAGTTCCTGTCGCCCGAGGGCGCCGCGGTGCTGGCGGGGCTGGGCCTGCCCCCGGAGGCGCTGGGCGGCGCGCCCATCGAGCGCCTGCGCCTGGCCGCCGGGCGCTGGGACGCCGGGGCGGCGCTGCCCTTCCGGGCCTGGGGCCTGTCGCGCCGCGGGCTGGACGCCCGCCTGCTGAACGCCGCCGCCGCGGCCGGCGCCGAGGTGCGCCGGGGGGCGCTGGTGCGGGAGGTGACGCCGGACGGCGCCGTGCGGCTGGCCGATGGTGCGCGGCTGCGCGGCGGGCGCACCCTGCTGGCCACCGGCAAGCACGCGCTGCGCGGCTGGGCCCGCCAGCCCGGCCGGCCGATGCTGGGCTTCAAGATGCACCTGCGGCTGGCCCCCGGGGAGGCCCGCGCGCTGGAAGGCCATGTGGAGCTGCACCTGCTGCCCGGTGGCGGCTATGCCGGGCTGCAACTGGTGGAGGACGGCGTGGCCAACCTGTGCTGGCTGCTGCGCGCCGGCGGGCCGCAGCTGCCGCGCCCGCCGGGCACGCTGCTGGCCCGGCGCCTGGCCGGGGCCGCGCCGCTGTGGCCCCGCCCCCTGGCGGTGGCCCGCGTGCCCTACGGCCACCTGCACGCGCCGGAGCCCGGCGAGCAGGTGTTCCGCCTGGGCGACCAGGCGGCGGTGACGCCCTCCTTCACCGGGGATGGCATGGCCATCGCGCTGCATTCGGCGGCGCTGGCGGCGGCGATGGTCGAGGGGGGCGCGCCCGCCTTCCACGCCGCGCTGCGCCGCGACGCCGGGCCGCAGCTTCGCCGGGCCGGGCTGCTGCTGGGGATGCTGGGCCCGCCCGCAGTGTGGGCCGCCCGCCTCCTGCCGGGGCTGCTGGGCTGGGGCGCAGCCTGGACCCGCCTGCCCGCCGCCGCGCCGCGCGCGCCCTGAGGCGGTTTTCATCGGGGGCGTTCCGGGCTAGGGCATGACCGCTCCATGACCCCCGTCCGCATCGCCCCGTCCCTGCTCGCCGCCGACTTCACCCGCTTGGGCGAAGAGGTGCGCGCCGTGGCCGCCGCCGGGGCGGACTGGCTGCACCTGGACATCATGGACGGGCACTTCGTTCCCAACATCTCCTTCGGGCCGGGCCTGGTGAAGGCGCTGCGGCCGCTGACGGACATTCCCTTCGACGTCCACCTGATGATCGCCCCCGCCGACCCTTACCTGGCCGCCTTCGCCCAGGCCGGGGCGCAATGGATCTCCCTGCACCCGGAGGCCGGGCCCCACCTGCACCGTTCGCTGCAGACCATCCGCGCTCTGGGCTGCAAGGCGGGGGTGGTGCTGAACCCCGCCACGCCGGTGGAAAGCGTGGCCCATGTGCTGGACCTCACGGACCTCCTCCTGGTGATGACGGTGAACCCGGGCTTCGGTGGGCAGTCCTTCCTGTCCTCCCAGCTGGACAAGATCGCCACGCTGCGGCGGATGATCGCCGAAAGCGGGCGCGACATCGCGCTGCAGGTGGATGGCGGGGTGACGGCGGCCACCGCGCCGGCCTGCCGCCGCGCCGGGGCGGACGTGCTGGTGGCCGGCACCGCGGTGTTCGGCGCGACGGACTACGCCGCGGCCATCGCCGCGCTGCGCGAGGAGGCGTGAGATGAGCGGCATCCTCCGCAAGGCCCAGGAGGCGCTGACGCGCCTGAAGCCGGTGAAGGTGCCCGAGGCCCCGGCCCGCGCCTTCCGCGACCTGTGGCCGGGCGACGCCGGCCGCGGCGCCCGCCTGCTGCGCGGCGAGTTCGAGCTGCTGGGCACCACCCGCCGCTTCGCCGGCTGGGGACCGGAGGGCGGGCCCGTGGCCTTCCGCGCCTGGCTGCACGGCTTCGCCTTCCTGCGCGACCTGCGCACCCTGGGCACCGACGCCGCCCGCGTGGCGGCGCGCGACATGGCGGAGGACTGGCTGGCCCGCGGCGCCCGCGACCCGCTGGGCAACGCGCCCGAGGTGGCGGCCGCGCGCATCTGCGCCTGGCTGGGCCATTGGGAATTCTTCGCCGCCACGGCGGATGACGGCTTCCGCCGCTCCCTGATGCAGCGCCTGGCGCAGGACGGGCGCGAGGTGGTGGCCAGGCTGCCCGGCGAAGCCGCCCACCGCGGCGCGCTGCTGATGCTCAAGGGCGCCGTCGCCGCCGCCATCGCCTTCGAGGAGGAGCCCTGGCTGATCCGCGCCCTGCGCTTCCTCCCCGCCGAGATGGAGCGCCAGTTCCACCCCGATGGCGGCCATGTGGAGCGCAGCCCGGCAGTGCAGCTGCTGGCGCTGCAGGACCTGATCGAGATCCGCAACTATCTGAACGGCTGCGGCGTCACCGCCCCCGCCCAGCTTTCCACGGCGCTGGAGCGCGCCGGCCAGGCGCTGCGCCTGTTCCGCCACGCCGATGGCGGGCTGGCCCTGTTCAACGGCACGCGGGAGGAAGCGGCCGGCGCGGTGGACGCGGTGCTGACCCAGGGCCAGGCCCGCGGCCGCGCGCCCATGCTGCTGGCGGAGACGGGCTTCCACCGCCTGGCAGCCGGCCGCACCCTGGTGATCGCCGATTGCGGCGCGCCGCCGCCGCCCCGCCCGGGCGACGCCGCCACCGGCCTGCCGCGCGGCGCCGACCGCCTGGCCCATGCCGGCACGCTGAGCTTCGAGATGAGCGTGGGCCGGGACCGGCTGATCGTGAACTGCGGCGCGGTGCCGGCCGCCGACCCCGGCTGGCGAGACGCCATGCGCTCCACCGCCGCGCATTCCACCCTGACCCTGGCCGACACCAACAGCGCCGAGCTGCGCGAGGACGGGCTGGGCCGCCGCCCCGAGCGGGTGGAGATCGAGCGCCACGAGGCCAACGGCGCGCAATGGCTGGAGGCCAGCCACGATGGCTGGCGCCGCACCCATGGCGTGGTGCATCGCCGCAGCCTTTACCTGAACGATGCCGGCGACGACCTGCGCGGCGAGGACACGCTGGAGCCCTTCCCAGGCGCCGGGGTGGCGGCGGTGGTGCGCTTCCACCTGCACCCCGCCGTCACCGCCTCCCTTCAGGAGGAGGAGGGCGGTGTGCTGATGCGCCTGCCCGGCGGGCAGGGCTGGCGGCTGCGCGCCCGCGGCGCCCGCGTGGCGCTGGAGGACGGCGTGAGCATGGCCGGCGAGATGCGCCGCGCCCAGCAGGTGGTGCTGACGGCGGAGGACGAGGCCGAGGGCATCCAGTGGGGCATCACGCGGGTTCCCTCGGAACCCGCTTGATTTGCTCGTGCCCTCAGACGCCGGGCGGCCGCACCCGCGGCCTTGGCTTCGCCGCGCTGCGGATGCGCCCGGCGGCACGGGCAGGTGGGCGGCGCCGGCCGTCTTGCGGCCGGGCCCCCGCGAGGTGTCGCGGCTCCTCCGAACGTAGCTCCGGTTGCACGCGATGAAGGTGGCGCAGGTCACCAACGTGGATTTCTCGTTGCGGCATTTCCTGCTGCCGCTGATGCGCGGCGCCCGCGCGCGCGGGCACGAGGTGGTGGGCATCTGCGCCGAAGGCCCGCTGCTGGACCTGCCGCGCGCCGAAGGGTTCCGCATCCTGGCCCCGCCCTTCGCGCGCTCGCTGAACCCGCTGGCGCAGGGGCGGGCGCTGCGGGCGCTGCGCGGGCTGATGCGGGAGGAACGCTTCGACCTGGTGCACGCGCACATGCCGATCTCCGGCCTGCTGGCGCGGGTGGCGGCGCGGGCCGAGGGCGTGCCGCGCGTCGCCTACACCTGCCACGGCTTCCTGTTCAACCAGCCCGGCCCGGCGTGGCGGCGCGGCCTGTCGCTGGGCCTGGAATGGCTGGGCGGGCGTCTCACCGACACCTTCCTGACGGTGAGCGAGGAGGAGGCCGCCGACGCCCGGCGCCTGCGCATCCACGCGCAGGCCATGGCGGTCGGCAATGGCCGGGACCCGGCGCTGTTCTTTCCCGATGCCGGGGAGCGCGCGGCGGTGCGCGCCGAGCTCGGCGTGGCGGAGGACGCGGTGGTGGTGCTCGCCGCCGCGCGGCTGGTGCGCCACAAGGGCTGGCCCGAACTGCTGGAGGCCGCGGCCGCCGTGCCCGGCCTGCACCTGTGGTGCATCGGCGCCCGCCTGCCCAGCGACCACGGCGAGGACATGGCGCCCCACTTCGCCCGCGCCCGCCACGCGATGGGCGAGCGCCTGCGCCCGCTGGGCTACCGCCACGACGTGGCGCGGCTGCTGCGCGGGGCGGACCTGTTCTGCCTGCCCTCGCATTTCGAGGGGCTGCCGATGAGCATCATCGAGGCCATGCTGAGCGGCCTGCCGGTGGTGGCGACCGACATCCGCGGCCCGCGCGAGCTGGTGCGGCCGGACGAGACCGGGCTGCTGGTGCCGCCCGGCGCGGTGGCGCCGCTGGCGGCGGCGCTGGAGCGCCTGGCCGGCGACGCCGCGCTGCGCGCGCGCATGGGCGCGGCGGGGCGCGACCGTGCCCTGGGGCGCTTCACCGAGGCCGAGGTGGTGGGCCGCACCCTGGACCTGCTGGGCCTATAGCTGGTCCGCCAGCGGCCAGGACAGCGCCTCGCGCAGCCGCTGGCCCAGGGGGCGCGCCGCCCAGGCCGCCGGGTCCACCGCCGCCGCGCGCGACATCCGCCCTTCCATGAAGCGCGCCAGCACGGCGTTGGAGCCGAGCAGGATGGCGTCGGCCTCGTCGTTCCAGGCGGCGGCGCGGCGGTCGAAGTTGGAGGAGCCGATGGTGCACCAGCCGTCATCCACCAGCGCCAGCTTGGCGTGCATCACCCGGTCCGTCGTTTCCAGCACGCGTACCCCGGCGCCCAGCAGCGTGGCGTAGGTGGCGCGCTGCGCGTGGGTGGCCACCGGGTGGTCCCCGGCGCGGGAAACCAGCAGCCGCACATCCACCCCGCGCCGGGCGGCGGCCTGCAGCTCCCACAACTCGCGGGGGGTGGGCACCAGGTAGCCGGTGGCGAACCAGGCACGACGGCGCGCGCCTTCCAGCGCTGCCAGCCGCACCGCGTGGAAGAAGGGCTCGCCCTCGCCGGGCGAGGAGCCGAGCACGCGCATCGCCGTGCTGCCGGGGCGGCCGGGCGGGGGGAACCAGTCGCGCCGCTCCAGCGGCGGGCCGCCCTGGCGTTGCCAGGTGTGGAGGAACAGGCGCTGGAATTGCGCCACCACCGGGCCGCGCACGCGCAGCGCCGCGTCATCCCAGCAGGCGGCGTTGGCATCCTCCTCCGGGTCCACCGCGCCGGGGCCGCAGGGGTTGGCGTAGACGTGGTCGAAGTTGACGCCGCCGGTGAAGGCGACGCGGCCATCAACCACCAGGATCTTTCGGTGGGTGCGGTGGTTGGGCCGCCAGGGCGCCCGCGCCCGCAGCGGGTTCACGGGGTTGAAGGACAGCAGCCGCACCCCGGCCTGGAGCAGCGCGTCGAACGCGGCGACGGGGGTCGTGGCCGAGCCGATGCTGTCATAGGTGGCGGCAACCGCCACGCCCTGCCGCGCCTTGGCCGCCAGCAGGCCGAACAGCGTGCCGCCGCCGGGCGCCGCCACGTCCGCCAGGGTGTAGAACTCCAGGTGGATGCTGTCGCGCGCCGCGGCCATCGCCTCCAGCTGCGCCGCCACCGCGCGCGCCCCGCCGGCCAGCAGCGCCACCGCGTTGCCCTCCGTCACCGGTGCCGCCGCCTCGGCCGCGCGATGCAGCGGAGCGCCGGCGATGCCGGGTTCCGGCAGGGCGGGGAAGCTGGCGCAGCCGGCGGCGGCCAGCGGCAGCGCCAGGGCGGCGCGGCGGGCGAGGGGCGTCAGGCAAGGCCTCCCTGGTCAGGTTGCGCCTGTGGAAAGCTTCGGGGCCGGCCAGGGTTGCCGGGGTGCGGCGGGCGGGTCTAGACCGCGCGCAAATCCCCTCGAGGCAAGGCTTCCCGATGACCGACCGGCTCCCCATCCGCCGCGCGCTGCTGTCCGTGTCCGACAAGGCGGGCATCGTGGAGTTCGCCCGCTTCCTGGCCGGGCAGGGGGCGCAGATCCTGTCCACCGGCGGCACCGCCCAGGCGATCCGCGACGCCGGCATCCCGGTGACCGACGTGAGCGAGCACACTGGCTTCCCCGAGATCCTGGACGGGCGGGTGAAGACGCTGGTGCCGCAGGTGCATGGCGGCATCCTGGGCCGGCGCGACGACGCGGCGCACCTGGCGCAGATGGAGCAGCACGCCATCGCGCCGATCGACCTGGTGGCGGTGAACCTCTACCCCTTCGAGGCGACGGTGGCCCGCGGGGCCGATTTCGAGGACTGCATCGAGAACGTGGACATCGGCGGCCCGGCGATGATCCGCAGCGCCGCCAAGAACCACGCCCATGTGGTGGTGGTGACGGAGGCTGCGCAGCTGGCCGAGGTGCAGGCGGAGCTGGAGGCCGGCGGCACCACCCTGGCGCTGCGCCGCAAGCTGGCGGCGGCGGCCTACGCCCGCACCGCGGCCTATGACGCCGCGATCAGCCAGTGGTTCGCGGCGCAGAATGGCGAGGAGTTCCCGCCGCGCCTCGCCTTCGCCGGCACGCTGGCCCAGACGCTGCGCTATGGCGAGAACCCGCACCAGCGCGCGGCCTTCTACCTGGATGGCTCGGCGCGGCCGGGCATCGCCACGGCGCGGCAGGTGCAGGGCAAGGAGCTGTCCTTCAACAACCTGAACGACACCGACGCCGCCTTCGAATGCGCCGCCGAGTTCGAGCAGGCGGCGGTGGTGATCGTCAAGCACGCCAACCCCTGCGGCGTGGCCGAGGGCGCGACGCTGAGCGAGGCCTGGGACCTGGCGCTGCGCTGCGACCCGGTGAGCGCCTTCGGCGGCATCATCGCCGTGAACCGCCGGCTGGACCGCGCGGCGGCGGAGAAGATGGCCGCGCTGTTCACCGAGGTGGTGATCGCGCCCGAGGCCGATGACGACGCCATCGCCGCCTTCGCGCGCAAGAAGAACCTCCGCCTGCTGCTGACCGGCGCCATGCCCGACCCCGCCGCGCGCGGCACGGTTTTCCGCAGCGTCGGAGGCGGCTTCCTGGCGCAGTCCCGCGATGCCGGGCGCGTGGATGCGGCGATGCTGAAGGTGGTGACGAAGCGCGCGCCCTCGCCCAGCGAGATGGCGGACCTGCTGTTCGCCTTCCGCGTCTGCAAGCACGTGAAGTCCAACGCCATCATCTACGCCAAGGACGGCGCGACGGTGGGCATCGGCGCCGGGCAGATGAGCCGGGTGGACAGCAGCCGCATCGCCGCCTGGAAGGCGGGCGAGGCCGCGAAGGCGGCGGGGCTGGACGTGTCGCTGGCCACCGGCAGCGTCGTCGCCTCCGACGCCTTCTTCCCCTTCGCCGATGGCTTGCAGGCGGCGGCGGCGGCGGGGGCGACGGCGGTGATCCAGCCCGGCGGCTCCATGCGCGATGCCGAGGTGATCGCGGCGGCGGACGAGGCCGGGCTGGCCATGGTGTTCACCGGGATGCGGCACTTCCGCCACTGAGGCCGGCCTTGGTGCCGGAAGTGGCTGCCCTCGCCGCACGCGGCCGGGCGGGCCACGTGCCACGCCGGGCGGCGGGCACCCGGCCGCCTGTGCTTCGGCACCCCGGAATGGGGCCGGCGCGCGCCGTGCGCACGCATTCTCGGTCCGGGGTGGGTGCGCTGACTGGTCGGCGCTCGCTTGCAGCGTTGCGCCTTTCGCGCTGGCGGCGGGGGCGTCTCCGCAGGTGCGCTGGCTGACCGGCGCCCGCTTGCTCCCCCGCGCCACCGAGGCTGGCGTGGCGCGGACTTGGGCGGCATGCCGCATGCCTGGGCACCACACCATGGGTGCCCGCACATGGCGCAAAGATTACGCTTGATTTACAATCCGTCGGGCCGCACATGCGGCGCAGCATCCGCCGGAGACACCGCGCCATGACCCTCGCCGCTTCCCGCCGCGCCCTGCTGCTGGGCGCGCCCGCCACCCTGCTGGCCGCCCCCGCCGTGGCGCAGGCGCAGCAGGTGCGGCTGACGCTGCCCTTCGTCGCCCAGGGCGCCACCGCCTTCGCCTTCGTGGCGCGCGAGACGGGGGCTTTCCGCCGGCGGGGGCTGGAGGTGGAGGTGGCGCTGGGCACCGGCTCGCCGGTCGCGGCGCAGGCGGTGTCGCAGGGGCAGTTCGACATGGGCATCGTCGGCGCCTCCGTGCTGGTGCAGCAGGTGGCGCGCGGGCTGAACCTGGTGGCGCTGGGCACCACCATGTACGACACCACCTTCGCCATCGCCGTGCCGGCCAACAGCCCCATCCGCACCGCCGCCGACCTGGTGGGCAAGCGCGTCGGCGCCAACCCGCGCGGGGCGGACTTCGCCTTCTGGCCGGCCTGGGCGCGGCTGGCGGGCCTGGATGTCTCCCGCGTCAACGTCACCCAGCTCGACCCCGCGGTGGTGGAGCGCACCCTGGCCCAGGGCCAGGTGGATGCCGTGACCTGCGTGGCCTCCTCCTCCCTGCCCACCTTCCAGGCGCTGAACTTCCCCGTGCGCTTCATCATGTGGCGCGAGGCCGGGCTGCAATTCTACCACAACACCATCGTGACGCGCCCCGAGGTGCTGGCCCAGCGCGCGGGCATGGTCGAGGCGGTGTGCGACGGGTTGTTCGAGGCGCTGGGCCTGACCCTGCGCGACCCCGAGGCCGCGCTGGCCGCCTTCATCCGCCAGCGGCCGGAGATCGGCATCAGCGAGGGCTCGCGCGGCTCCGCCCGCATGGGCCAGGCGCTGCTGGCGGTGACGTCCCTGGTGCCGGAGGCGATGCAGCACGGGCTGGGCCACAGCGACATGGCGGTGGTGGAGCGCATGATCGGCACGGTGATGGAGTTCTCCGTCCCCGATGGCCGCCGCCCGGTGGCGTCGGAGCTCTACACCAACCGCTTCGCCGGCAAGGTGAAGCTGAGCGAGGCGGAGTGGGCCGAGGTGCGCACCCGCAACGCCGCGGTGCGCGAGGCGCTGGCGTGAGGGCGCGCCCCGCCGCCAGCGCGCGCTGGCGGCCGACACAGCCGCGGCGCGGCGCAGCCAAGGCCGCGGATGCGGCCGCCCGGCGCCTGAGGGCGCATGATTAGTCTTCGCGGCGTCGGCAAGACCTACGCGACGCCGCGCGGCGCGGTGGAGGCGGTGGCGCAGGTGGACGCCGCCATCCGCCCGGGCGAGTTCGTCTCGCTGCTCGGCCCCTCGGGCTGCGGCAAGTCCACCCTGCTGATGATGATGGCGGGGCTGGAGACGCCCTCCGTGGGCGAGGTGGCGCTGCGCGGGCAGGTGGTGCGCGGCCCTTCCGCGAAGAACGGGCTGATCTTCCAGGACGCCACGCTGCTGCCGTGGAAATCGGCGCTGGAGAACGTGCTCTTCCCCGTCACGCTGATGCGCAAACCCGCGCGCGACTACGAGGAGCGCGCCCGCGCCCTGCTGGCCCAGGTGGGCCTGGCGGGCTTCGAGAGGAAGCGCCCCGCCGAGCTGTCCGGCGGGATGCGCCAGCGCGTCGCCATCTGCCGCGCGCTGATCGACGACCCCGACCTGCTGCTGATGGACGAGCCGTTCAGCGCGCTGGACGCCATCACCCGCGACGAGATGAACGAGGCGCTGGTCGCCATCTGGGACCGCGCGGCGGGCGCCAAGACGGCGGTCTTCGTCACGCACTCCATCCGCGAGGCGGTGTTCCTGTCCGACCGCGTGCTGGTGATGACCGGCCGACCTTCGACCATCGCGCTCGACCTGCGCATCCCCTTCGAGCGCCCGCGCCGCGCCGAGATGCAGGAGACGCCGGAATTCAACGCCCTGGTGCGGCAGCTCAAGGCCTGCATCGCCGATGGCTACGCCAGGGTGGCCGCCTGACATGCCCGATGGCACGACGATGACCCGCCCCCCTTCCGCCGAGGCGGCGCTGGAGCAGGCGCGCGCGGCGGCGCGGCGCGAGCGCATGGTGGGGCTGGTGCGCGGCATCCTCAGCCCGCTGCTGCTGGCGGCGCTGGTGCTGGGCGCCTGGGAATGGGTGGTGGCGGCGCGCAACATCCCCGCGGTCATCCTGCCCGCGCCCTCGGCCGTGGCGGCGGCGCTGGTGGCGCTGTGGCCGCTGCTGATGCAGCACGCCTGGCCCACGGGCAGCGAGGCGGTGGCGGCCTTCGTGCTGGCCTCGCTGGGCGGGGTGGCGCTGGCGGTGGCGATCTCGGGCTCGGCCTGGGTGCGGGCGGCGGTCTATCCCAACATGGTGTTCTTCCAGCTGATCCCGAAGATCGCGCTGGCGCCGCTCTTCCTGGTGTGGCTGGGCATCGGCACGGAGATGCGGCTGACCTTCGCCGTCTTCATCGCCTTCTTCCCTGTGGTGATCTCGACGCTGACCGGGCTGGCGGCGGCGCCGGCGGACATGCTGCGGCTGTGCCGGGGCCTGGAGGCGACGCCGGCGCAGGTGTTCTGGCACGTGCGCCTGCCCTATGCGCTGCCCTCCATCTTCGCCGGGCTGAAGATCGCCATCACCTTCAGCATCATCGGCGTGGTGGTGGGCGAGTTCATCACCGCCCAGGCCGGGCTGGGCTACCTGATCCTCTTCGCCTCCTCCACCGCCGAGACGCGTCTGATCCTGGCCGCCATCTGCGTGCTCTGCGCCGTCGGGCTGGGGCTGTTCGCGGCGGTGGCGGTGGCGGAGAAGCTGGTGCTGCGGCGCTTCGGCCAGGGCGTGGTCAAGTAGCTCGCTCAGGTGGAGGCCAGCGCCGCCGCGCGGCGGATGATGCGCAGCATCAGCCCGGACTCGAAGGCGGCAAGCAGGGCGCCTTCCACGAAGCGGTCCTGGCGAATGACCGTGGTGAGCAGCTTCGCCAGACGCAGCCGGCTGGCGCGCGCCAGCGCCGCCTCATCGTCGCGCAGCGCCGCCGCCTCGGGCGTCTCAAACCACCTCACCCAGTCGAAGTTCATCATCACCCAGCCATCGGCATAGGCAGCCTGGACGAGGTCCTCCACCACGGGGTCCATGGCGGCATGGGGGAACAGCCAGAGGCCGGGCACGGCCGATTCCCTGATGGGCTCCAAGTGCCCGGCGGTGAAGCCCGGCGCCTCCAGCAGCGGCAGGAAGCGGGCGAGGGTGGCGGGGTCCCTCACGGCGCCACCAGCGCGCCGACCGCCGCGCCCGACACCGCGCAGGCCAGAGTCGCCGCCAGCAGCGAGGGCAGGCCCAGGCGCAGGATTTCCGCCCGGCGTTCCGGGCACATCGCGGTCATGCCGCCCAGCATGATGCCCAGCGAGCCGAAATTGGTGAAGCCGCACAAGGCCCAGGCGAGGATGAGGCGCGTGCGCCCGCTCAACGCCGCCCCCGCGCCCTGCGACAGCTCCAGGTAGGCGACGAACTCGTTCAGCACCAGCTTCACGCCGAGCAGCCGCGCCACCGTCTCCGTTTCCGCCCAGGGCACGCCCATCAGCCAGGCGACGGGGCGGAAGGGCAGGGCGGCCAGGCCTTGCAGGGTGAGGGGCGCCAGCGCCTCGTTCACCAGCGCCACCAGGGCCACGAAGACCACCAGCAGCGCCATGATGCCCAGCAGCAGCTGCAAGCCATCCATGGTGCCGCGCACCAGCGCATCCATGCTGCCATCGTAGATGGAGGGCGCCGCGCCGCCATCGGTCGCGCCCTCGCCGGGGCGCATCAGCAGCGCCACCAGCACGGAGGCCGGGGCGGCGACCAGCGAGGCCGCCAGCAGCTGCCCCGCCGCGTCCGGCACCACGTCCTTCAGGAACAGCGCATAGACCACCAGCGTGTTGCCCGAGATGGTGGCCAGCCCCGCCACCATCACCACGAACATCTCCGAGGTGGTGAGCCGCGCCAGCCATGGCTTGATGAGCAGCGGCGCCTCCACCATGCCGACGAAGACGTTGGCGGCGACGGAGAAGCCCGCCGCGCCGCCCAGCCCGAAGGCCCGCCGCAAGGCGCCGGCGATGAGGCCGACCAGGAAGGGCAGCACCCGCCAGTGATACAGGACTGCGGACAGCGCGCCGACCACCAGCACCAGCGGCAATGCCTGGAAGAACAGGATGAAGGCCGCGCCCGGCTGCGTCTCGGCGAAGGGCAGCGGCCCGCCGCCCAGGTAGCCGAAGACCAACGTGGTGCCGGCGCGCGTGGCCCGCGCCAGCGCATCAACGCCCGCGCCGACCCAGCCGAGTGCCGCGCGCAGCGGCGGCACGTGCAGCATCAGCGCCGCGCTGCCCAGCGTGGCCAGCACGCCGCCCACCACCACCCGCGCCGAGACGCCGCGCCGGAAGCCGCCGCAGGCCCAGGCCAGCGCGCAGAGCACGCCGAGGCCCAGCAGGGACTGAAGCTGGCTCACCCCTCCTCATCCGCCGGGGCGTCGAGTTCCAGCAGCTCGGCACCGCGGCCATCGGGCAGCGCCTCCACCCCGCGCAGCTTGCGGGCGATGGCGCGGGTGCGGGTGCGCGCATCGCCGATGGTGTTGGAGACGGTGCCGACCTGCTTGCCCAGCCGCTCCAGCACGCCATCCATCTTCGCCATCTCCTCCTTGGTGGCGGAGAGCAGGTCGCGGATGCCCTCGGCGTTCTTCGACAGGGCATAGGTGGCGTAGCCCAGGTGGATGTTCTTCAGCAGCGCCGGCAGCAGGAAGGGGCCGGCGATGAAGACGCGGTGCTCGCGCGCCACCAGGTCCACCAGGCCGGGCAGGCGGGCGACCTCGGCGTAGAGGCCCTCGGTGGGGAGGAAGAGGATGGCGTAGGCGGTGGTGCGCGGCGGGCAGATGTATTTCTCGGCGATCTTGCGCGCCTCCGCGCGCACGCGGGCCTCGATGGCGCGGCGGGCCTGCTTCTCGCCCTCGGCATCGGCGGCGTCCTGCGCGGCCAGCAGGCGCTCGTAATCCTCGCTCGGGAACTTGCTGTCGAGCGGCAGCAGGGCGCGGTCGGCGTCGCCGCCGGGCATGCGGATGCAGAACTCCACCGCGTCCTGGCTGCCCTCGCGCAGCTGCACGTTGCTGTCATAGGCGCCGGCGGGCAGGAAGTCGTCCAGCATCTGCTTCAGCTGCGCCTCGCCCCAGCCGCCGCGCGTCTTCACGTTGCCGAACAGGCGCTTGAGGTCGCCCACCTGCGCGGCCACCGACTGCACGTTGCCCATCATCTGCTGGATGGCGGCGAACTGGTCGATGACGCGCTGGAAGCTCTCGCTCATCTGCTTCTCGACGGCGCCGGCCAGCTGCTCATTCACGCTCCTCTGGATCTCGGCGAGGCGCTTCTCGCTGGTCTCGCGCATCTCCGTCAGCTTGCGGTCCAGCACGTCGCGCGACTTCTGCGCCTCCTCGGTCAGCGCGGCGGTGACGCGGCCGGTCAGCGTGTCGGTGGTCTGGCGCAGCGCGTCCAGCTTCTCCGCCTGTTCCTTGCGGCCGGCCTGGGCATCTTCGGCCAGCCGCGTCCGCAGGGTCTCGACCGCCAGCTTCTCCTCCTGCGCGGCGGTGGCGATGGCGGTGGCCAGGCGGTCGCTGGCCTCGCGCAGCGCGTCCAGGCGGGTGGCCTGCTCCTCGCGCGCGGCCTTGGCGTCGGCGGCCAGGCGGTCCGTCAGGGCGGCTTGCACGGCGGCCAGTGCCTTGGCCTGGTCGAGCGCGACGGCGGCCAGCTTCTCGCCGGTCAGCGCGGCGGCGCGCTCGGGCAGGGTGCGCTGCTCGGCCAGCAGCTCGCCCAGGCGCTCGCCCTGGCGTTCCACGCCCTGCTGGCAGGTGGCCAAGGCAGGGTCGGTGGGCGGGCGGCGCAGCAGCAGCGCGGCGAGCAGCAGCGCCTGGATGGCGAGGACGGCGAGGAGCAGCGTGGCTTCGAGCGACATGGCCCCGGTATGGAACAGGCCGGGGCCGGCGTCACGCGGGGGCTTGCCGCCCTGCGACCGCTCCTGACGTCAGCTGTGCAGGCCGGGAGCTTCCTGCCCGGTGCGCGCGACGTATTCGGTGTAGCCGCCCTCATAGGGATGCACGCCCTCCGGCGTCAGCTCCAGCACGCGGGTGGAGAGGGCGTGCAGGAAGTGCCGGTCATGCGAGACGAAGAGCATCGTGCCCTCGTATTCCGCCAGCGCGGCCACCAGCATTTCCTTGGTGGCGATGTCGAGGTGGTTGGTCGGCTCGTCCAGCACCAGCAGGTTGGGCGGGTCGTAGAGCATGCGCGCCATCGTCAACCGCGCCTTCTCGCCGCCCGAGAGCACCTTGGCGCGCTTCTCCACGTCATCGCCCGGGAAGCCGAAGCAGCCGGCCAACGTGCGCAAGGAGCCCTGCGGCGCCAGGGGGAAGGCGTCCTCCAGCACGCCCAGCACGGTGCGGTCGCCGTCCAGCACCTCCATCGCATGCTGCGCGAAATAGCCCATGCGCACGCTGCCGCCGATGCTCACGCTGCCCTCATCGGGCGCGGTGCCGCCGGTGACGAGCTTGAGCAGCGTGGACTTGCCGGCGCCGTTCACGCCCAGCACGCACCAGCGCTCGCGCCGGCGCACCAGGAAGTCCAGCCCCTCGTAGATGCGCCGCTCGCCATAGCGCTTGGAGACGCCGCGCAGCGTCACCACGTCGTCGCCCGAGCGCGGCGCCGGCGGGAAGGCGAAGGACACCGATTGCCGGCGCCGCGGCGGCTCCACGCGCTCGATCTTGTCCAGCTTCTTCACCCGGCTCTGCACCTGCGCCGCGTGGGAGGCGCGGGCCTTGAAGCGCTCGATGAAGGCGACCTCCTTCGCCAGCATCGCCTGCTGGCGCTCGAACTGCGCCTGCTGCTGCTTCTCCGCCAGCGCCCGCTGCGTCTCGTAGAAGGCGTAGTCGCCGCTGTAGGAGGTGAGGCTGCCGCCATCGATCTCGATGATGCGGCCGACCACGCGGTTCATGAACTCGCGGTCGTGCGAGGTCATCAGCAGCGCGCCCTCATGCCCGGCCAGGAACTTCTCCAGCCAGATCAGGCTTTCCAGGTCGAGGTGGTTGGAGGGCTCGTCCAGCAGCATCACGTCCGGGCGCATCAGCAGGATGCGCGCCAGCGCCACGCGCATCTTCCACCCGCCCGACAGCGCGCCGACATCGCCATCCATCATCGCCTGGGAGAAGCCCAGCCCGGCCAGCACCTCGCGCGCGCGGCCCTCCAGCGCGTAGCCGCCCAGTTCCTCGAAGCGGGACTGCACCTCGCCGAAGCGCTCCAGGATGGCGTCCATCTCGTCGCCGCGCGCGGGGTCGCACATCGCGGCCTCTAGCGATGCCAGCTCCGCTGCCACGGCGCTGACCGGGCCGGCGCCGTCCATCACCGCGGCGGTCGCGGTCATGCCCGACATCTCGCCCACATCCTGGCCGAACAGGCCGATGGTGACGCCGCGATCCACCAGCACTTGGCCCTCATCGGGCTGCTCCTCGCCGGTGATCAGGCGGAACAGGGTGGACTTGCCGGCGCCATTGGGGCCGACCAGGCCGATCTTCTCGCCGCGCTGGAGCGCCGCCGAGGCCTCGACGAAGAGGAGCTGGCGGCCATTCTGCTTGGTGACGTTGTCGAGGCGGATCATGGGGCGGGGGAGTGGCACGCCCTGGGTGGGGTGTCACCCCGGGGGCGCTGCCCCCGGACCCCCGCCGGGTGGCAGGGCCACCCGGACCCGCCGACTGATGGGATTTGCGGTGGGGCCTTCGGCCCCGCCGAAAATCCCATTGATGGGGTTCCGAGGGGCGTGCCCCTCGGCGGGGGTCCAGGGGGCGGAGCCCCTTGGCGGCTTCACCCCACCCGGTTCTCCACCAGCTCCTGCACCACCGCCGGGTCCGCCAGCGTCGAGGTATCCCCCAGCGCGTCCGTCTCGTTCGCGGCGATCTTGCGCAGGATGCGGCGCATGATCTTGCCCGAGCGCGTCTTGGGCAGCCCCGGCGCCCATTGGATGGCATCCGGCGTGGCGATCGGGCCGATCTCCTTGCGCACCCAGGCCACCAGTTCCTTCTTGAGCGCGTCGGAGGGCTCCTCGCCGGCGTTCAGCGTCACGTAGCAGTAGATGCCCTGGCCCTTGAGGTCGTGCGGCATGCCGACCACCGCGGCCTCCGCCACCTTGGGGTGGGCCACCAGCGCGGACTCAACTTCCGCCGTGCCCATGCGGTGGCCGGCGACGTTGATCACGTCATCCACCCGGCCGGTGATCCAGTAATAGCCATCGGCGTCGCGCCGCGCGCCGTCGCCGGTGAAGTAGAGGCCCTTGAAGGTGGAGAAGTAGGTCTGCGCGAAGCGGGCGTGGTCGCCGTAGATGGTGCGCATCTGGCCGGGCCAGCTGTCGGTGATGACCAGGTTGCCCTCGGTCGCGCCCTCCAGCAGCACGCCCTCGGCATCCACCAGCGCCGGCTGCACGCCGGGCAGCGGCAGCGTGGCGGAGCCGGGCTTCTGCGCCACCGCGCCGGGCAGCGGCGAGATCAGGATGCCGCCCGTCTCGGTCTGCCACCAGGTGTCCACGATGGGGCAGCGCTCCTCGCCCACCACGCGGTAGTACCACAGCCAGGCCTCGGGGTTGATCGGCTCGCCCACGCTGCCCAGCACGCGCAGGGAGGTGCGCCTGTGCTGCTTCACCGGGCCTTCGCCGTCGCGCATCAGGGCGCGGATGGCGGTGGGGGCGGTGTAGAAGATGTTGACCTGGTGCTTGTCCACCACCTGCCAGAAGCGGCCATTGTCGGGCCAGGATGGCACGCCCTCGAACATCAGCGTCGTCGCGCCGTTCGCGAGCGGGCCGTAGACGATGTAGGTGTGCCCGGTCACCCAGCCCACATCGGCCGTGCACCAGTAGATCTCGCCCGGGCGGTAGTCGAAGACCAGCTCATGGGTGAAGGACGCCCAGACCATGTAGCCGCCGGTGGTGTGCAGCACGCCCTTCGGCTTGCCGGTGGAACCGCTGGTGTAGAGGATGAACAGCGGGTCCTCGGCGTTCATGCGCTCCGGCTCGCACTCGGCCGGCTGCGCGGCGCAGAGGGCGTTCCAGTCGTGGTCGCGCCCCTCCTGCATCGCCACCTTCGTGCCGGTGTTGGTGGCGACGATGACGTGGCGGATGGAGGGGCAGGTCTTCAGCGCCTCGTCGGCATTGGCCTTCAGCGGCACCTTGCGGCCGCCGCGGCGGCCCTCGTCGGCGGTCAGCAGCAGGCAGCACTCGCTGTCCTGGATGCGGCTGGACAGGCTGTCGGGCGAGAAGCCGCCGAAGACGATGGAATGGATGGCGCCGATGCGCGCGCAGGCCAGCATCGCCACCGCGGCCTCGACGATCATCGGCAGGTAGATGCAGACGCGGTCGCCCTTGCCCACGCCCAGCGCGCGCATGGCGTTGGCCAGCCGGCAGACCTGCGCGTGCAGCTCGCGGTAGGTCACCTTGCTGTCGCTGGCCGGGTCGTCGCCTTCCCAGATGATCGCCACCTGGTCGCCGCGGCCGGCGGCGATGTGGCGGTCGAGGCAGGAGACGGAGGCGTTCAGCTCGCCATCCTCGAACCACTTGATGCTGACATCGCCGGTGAAGTCGGTGTTCTTGATCCTGGTGGGTGCCTTCATCCAGGCGATGCGCTGCGCCTCCTCGCGCCAGAAGCCGTCCGGGTCGTCCTTGGCGCGCTGCGCCATGGCGGCGCGGGTGGCGGCGTTCACCTTGGTGGTGGACGCGACGGCATCCTTCACCGCGATCAGCGTGTCGTCGGACATGGCGTTCGGCCCCTCTTCCCGTGGTATTGTTGGGGGCACTCACGCATGGCGCCTTGCGCCGCGTCAATGGTGTGATGCCAAAATTCGTGCAATTCGTTGCGCGATACGACTGTATCCTGTTGGATTCTTGCGCGGGGTCCGGCCCGCCCTCCCCCCGGAAGGCGGGCCGTCCCGTGGTGTCAGTTGGCGCGCGGCGCGGTGGGCGCGGGCGCCACGGTGCCGTGCTGCTGGCCCTGGGCGGCCGGGCGCTGCTGGGCGGTGGCGGGCGTGCCAACGGCCTGGGTGCCCGTCGCCTGGGTGCCGGTCGCCTGCGCCGGGCGCGGCGCCTGGGCCGGCGTGGCGCTGGACTGGGTGACGGCGGGGCGCGCCGGGGTGGCGGCCGGCGCCTGGGCCGGGCTCACCGCCTGGGCGAAGGCGGGCGCCGCGCCGAGCAGCAGGGCGGTGGCGAGCAGCGAGAGGCGGAAGGTCATCGGCAAGTCCTCCATCGCGTCCGCCGGGTTCGGTGTGGGGCGGCGCGTGGGATGGAGGTTGCGGGCCGGCCGCGGCGGGCTTGCGATGCGGGCAAGGTGATTCCGCGGCAGGCGTGGCGAAGACGGGGCGACCATGGCGGCGTGCCATGATCTCCCCCTTCGCGCTGGGATCAGCGCGCGCGCATCCGCACGTTGCGCAGCTCAAGGTCCTCATTCACCCGCAGGGCGAAGTCCCCCACCGTCTCGCGCACGCCGAAGATCTGCGGCTCCTGGTGCAGCGGGATCATCGGCACCAGCTCGCGGAAGCGGGCCCAGTACTGCCGGGCCAGGGCGTCGCGCTCCGCGCCCAGCGCCGTCTGGCCGATCTGGGTGGCCAGCGTGTTCATGTGCTCGTCATCCAGCTTGCCCCAATTGAAGGAGCCGGCGCCCAGCAGCTCGCGCGCAGGGTTGGTGATGTCGAAGTTGCCCGGCGTCCAGCCCAGCAGCCAGAACTGGAACTCGCCATTGCCGCCGCGCTGCAGGAAGCGGCCGAAGGGCATGGCGTCCAGCCGCGCCTGGATGCCGACGCGCTGGAGCATGGCGACGATGGACTGGCAGATCGCCTCGTCATTCACGTAGCGGTTGTTGGGGCAGCCCAGCGCCACGCGGAAGCCCTGCGCGAAGCCGGCCTCGGCCAGCAGGCGGCGCGCCTCGTCGGGGTTGAAGGGCAGGCGCTCGTTACTCTGCGCGTCGAAGCCGACGATGGCGGGCGCGATGGGCAGGCCGGTCGCCGTCGTGGAGTTGCGCAGCACCACGCGGCGGATCGTCTCCATGTCGATCGCCTGGTACATGGCGCGGCGCACCCGCACGTCGCGCAGCGGGTTGGGCGTGCCCGGCGCCTCCAGGCTCTCGGGGCGCGACACGTCCAGGCCCAGGTAGATGGTGCGCGCCGTCGGCCCCTGCACCACGCGGATGCCCTGCTGGCCCTGCAGCCGCGGCAGGTCCTGCAGCGGCACGTGGTACATCACGTCCAGCTCGCGGCTCAGCAGCGCCGCGACGCGCGTGGGCGCCGAGGCGACGGGGCGGAAGACGGCGCGGGTGATGCCGTGCTCGGCGCGGTCCCACCAGTTGGGGTTGGGCACCAGCACCGTGCGCTCATCGGCCAGGCGCTCGGCCACGCGGAAGGGGCCGGTGCCGTTGGCGTTGAGCTGCACGAAGGAGTTGGTCGCCCCCGCCTGGCCGGCGCGCGCCACGGCGAAGGCGTTGTTCGCCTCGATCCAGGGGCGCGAGGTGATGAACAGCAGCGTCAGGTCCTGCAGCAGCACCGGGTTGGGGCCGCGGGTCTCGATCTCCACCGTCAGATCGTCCACCGCGCGCACGGCGGCGATGCTCTGCGCGGTGTAGGCCATGTCGTTCTGGCGCACGCGCTCGACGCTGTGCACCACGTCGGCGCTGGTGAAGGCCTCGCCGCCGTGGAAGCGCACGTTGGGGCGCAGGTGGAAGCGCCAGGTGGTGGGGTTCACCGTCTCCCACCGCACCGCCAGCGCGGGGGAGAGCGAGCCATCGGCGTCGCGCCGCACCAGCGGCTCGTAGACGTTGCTCTTCATGGCGTTGGTGACGCCATGGTTGTTGGCATGCGGGTCCAGGCCGAGGATGTCGTTGGCCGTGGCCCAGGTGAAGGTGGTGGCCTGCGCCGCAAGGGGCGCCACGGCCATCAGCGCGGCGACGAGGGCGCCGCGCAGGGCGGAGAGACGCATGGTTCCGGTTCCCCCAGGAATTGTGAAGCGCGCGTAACATCGGCGTTGCCCGGCGGCTTGTCCAGCCGCGCCGGCGCTGGTTTCCTCCCCGCCCATGATCGTCATCGAGAACGCGGCCATCGTGGATGGCGCGCTGGACCACCCCCTGCCGGGCATGCACGTCGCCATCGAGGGCGGCAGGGTGCGCGAGGTGTCCGACCGCCCGATCCGGCTGGAGGGCGCCGCGCGGCTGGACCTGAGGGGCGGCACGCTGATGCCGGGGCTGGTGGACTGCCACGTGCACGTCATCGCCACGCTGGTGAACGTGGGCGCCAACGCCCTGCTGCCGGATGCGCTGGTGGCGCACCGCGCGGCTGCCATCATGCGCGGGATGCTGCATCGCGGCTTCACCACCGTGCGCGACCTGGGCGGCGCCACCCTGGGCCTGCGCCTGGCCTGGGAGGAAGGGCTGTTCGACGGCCCGCGCCTGGTGCTGTGCGGCAAGGCGCTGAGCCAGACCGGCGGCCATGGCGACTTCCGCGGCCGCCACGACGCCCGCCCCTTCGATTTCTTCGAGCGCCGCCTGGGCAGCCTGGGCCGAGTTGCCGACGGGGTGGACGCGGTGCGCCGCGCCGCGCGGGAGGAGCTGCAGGCCGGCGCCGACTACATCAAGGTGATGGCCAATGGCGGCGTCGCCTCGCCCACCGACCCCATCGCCTACCTGCAATACTCCGAGGAGGAGCTGCGCGCGGCGGTGGAGGAGGCGCGAATGGCGCAGACCTACGTCGCCGCGCACCTGTACACGGACGAGGCCATCGCCCGCGCCCTGCGCTGCGGCGTGCGCAGCCTGGAGCACTGCAACCTGATCACGCCGGAAACCGCCCGCGCGGCGGCGGCGGCCGGCGCCATGGCCTGCCCCACCCTGGTCACCTACCAGGCGCTGAAGGAGGAAGGCGCGGCGCTGGGCCTGCCGCCCGAAAGCGTGGCCAAGGTGGACGACGTGCGCCTCGCCGGGCTGCGCTCGCTGGAGGTGATGCGCGCCGCCGGCCTGCCCATGGCCTTCGGCACCGACCTGCTGGGCGGCATGCACCGCCGCCAGAGCGAGGAGTTCCGCATCCGCGCCGAGGTGCTGCCGGCGCACGAGGTCATCCGCTCCGCCACGCTGGACGCGGCGCGGCTGCTGCGGATGGAGGGGCGCATCGGCTGCCTCGCGCCCGGCGCGCATGCCGACCTCATCGTGGTGGCGGGCGACCCGTTGCGGGACATCGCCGTGCTGGAGCACGGCGTGACCCACGTCATGCAGGGCGGGGCGTGGAAGAAGCAGCCGAACTGAGGGCCTCGGCCAGGGTGGGCAGCGGGCGGTCCTCGTAGGGCAGGTCCCAGGCGGCGCAGTTGGCGGCGTCCACCAGCGCCACCGGCAGCTCGATCTCCTCCGGCACCGCCTCGCCCCGCCCGTGGCGGATGGCGCATTCGGTGGCCAGGTGGCACAGCGCCATGGCGTTGAAGTCCGCCGTCACCAGCATCCGCCCGGCCTGGATGGCCCGGATGGCCTCGGGGATGGCGTTGATGCCGGCGATGGTGGCGCGGCGCCCGGCCTCGTCCAGCGCCTCCAGCGCGCCCAGCGCCATGGCGTCGTTCACCGCCAGCACGGCGTCCAGCCGCGGCAGCCGCGGCAGCAGGGCGGCCATGGCGGCGCGGCCGGGCCCGCGCAGGTTCAGCCCGGTGGCGCGGCCGGCGACGGCGATGCCAGGGAATTCGGCCAGCGCGGCGGCGATGCCGCGCAGCCGGTCGGTGTTGGTGACGGCGCCGGGCGGACCTTCCAGGATGGCCACCTGCCCGGCGCCGCCCAGCTGGGCGAACAGCCGGCGCGCCACGTCCGCGGCCAGCGCCGCGTCGTCGGCGCCCACATGGGACACGGCGCGCCCGGGCGCCAGCCGCCCGACGAAGGAGAACACCGGGATGCCCGCCGCGCGCACCGCGTCCAGCGCCGGCTCCAGCCGGGTCTGGTGCACGGCGGTGAACACCAGCGCGTCGGGCCGCTCGGCCAGCGCGGCGTGGACCAGGGCGATTTGCTGGTCGGCGTCGTCGGGCGTCTCGGGCACGTAGTGGCGCAGGGTGGCGCCCAGCCGGGCGGCCGCGCGCTCCGCGCCGATGCGCGCGGCCTCGTAGGCCGGGTTGGAGCGGTTCTTGGTGAACACCGCCAGCCGCAAGGCGGCGCTCATTCGGCGGTGATGTTGGCGGCGCGGACCACGCCGTTCCACAGCGCCGTGTCCTCGCGCCGCTTGCGCTCGGCATCGGCCAGGCTGCCGCCCAGCGGGGTGATGCCCAGCGCCGCCCAGCGCGGCCGCAGCTCGGGCGCCATGATGGCCGCGTTGAGGTCGGTGTTCAGGCGCTGGAGGATGTCCGGCGGCGTGGCGCTGGCGACGGAGAAGCCGTACCAGGCCTCGAAGGCGTAGCCGGGCACCCCGGCCTCGGCGATGGTGGGGATGCCGGGCAGGGCGGGGCTGCGCGCGTGGCCCGTGACGGCCAGGGCGCGCAGCCGACCGGCCTGGATGAAGGGCAGCGCGCTGGTGAGGTTGTCGAAGACGGCGTTGATCTGCCCCGCCAGCAGGTCGTTCAGCGCGGGGGCCGAGCCGCGGTAGGGCACGTGCGTCATCCGCACCTGCGCCATGTGCTCGAACAGCGCCGCGCCGAGGTGGATGGCCGAGCCCGCCCCGGCCGAGCCGTAGGTGACGCCGCCGGGGCGTTCCCTGGCCATGGCGATGAACTGCGCCACGTCCCGCGCGGGGAAGGCCGGCGGCACCGCCAGCACGCCCATGCTCTCGCCCACCAGGATGGCGGGGCGCAGGTCGGCCAGCGGGTCGTAGCCCAGGTTCTGGTAGATGGCGGTGACGGCGTTGTGCGCCATGGTGGTCAGCAGGATGGCGTGGCCATCCGCCGGGGAGCGCGCCACCTCCGCCCCCGCCGCGTGGCCGGAGGCGCCAGGGCGGTTCTCCACCATCACCGGCCGGTCCCAGATGCGGCCGAGCTGCGGCGCGACCAGGCGGCAGATGATGTCCGAGATGCCGCCGGGCGCGTTGCCCGAGACGACGCGCACCGGGCGGCTGGGGAAGCGCGCCTCCTGCGCGGCGAGCGGGCGCGCGGCCAGGAGCGCCGCCGCCACCGGGGCCAGGGTCCTGCGGTGCATGTGTCCTCCGTCGCGCCCTTGGCGGGCGCTGCCGGACATTCATGCAAGCCGGCGCATGCGGCGCAAGCCCAAAGCTACAGCCCCTGCGGCTCCCCCGCCACGGCGGCGGAGAGCGCCGCCGCGTCCAGCCGCCGCGCCGCCTGCGCCACCTGGGCGCGGGTGAGGGCGGCGAGGCGCTGGCCGCGGTCGGCCAGCCATTCGGGCGCCCGCCCGGCCTGCCGCAGCCCCAGCAGCAGGGCGGCGGTGCGGCGGGTGTCGGTGAACTGCAGCGGCAGCGTGCCGGCCAGGAAGGCCACCGCCTCGCGCACCTCCTCCTCCGTCGGGCCCTCGGCGGCCATCTTCGCCCATTCGGCGCGCAGCAGCTCCCACACCTGCCCGGCGGTGGCGTTGTCCGTCTGCACCTGGCCGGTGACGACCCCGCGCCCGAAGGCCAAGTCCAGCCCGGCGCCGATGCCGTAGGTCAGGCCGCGCGCCTCGCGGATCTCCTTGGTGAGGCGGGACTGGAAGCCGCCGCCGGCCAGGATGCGCAGCGCCACCTGGAAGGCCTCCCAGTCCGGGTCGGTGGGCAGCAGCCCGTCCTGGCCGAACACCAGCGTGGCCTGACCCGCCGCCTTGGGCACCACGCGCACGCCGAAGCGCGCGGGGGCGGGCAGGCGGGGCGGGGCGTCCGGCGCGCCCTCGGGCAGGCCGTCGAACAGGGCGCGCAGCGTGGCGCGCAGCGCCGCCGCGTCCAAGTCGCCCGCCGCGGCCACCAGCAGCCCGCCGCGGCGGAGCTGGCGGGACAGGCCCTCGCGCAGCTCCTCGCGCGTCGTCGCCATCAGGCTCTCGGGCGAGGAGAGGCGCCCGGCCGGATGGTCGGGGAAGGCGGCCGAGACGTAGGCGCGGCGCGCCAGCCCGGCCGGCGTTTCCAGCGCCTGGCGGGCGCCCAGCACGGCGCGCGCCCGCACGCGGGCGATGGCGGCCTCGTCCAGCCGCGGGGCGGTCATCGCCAGGCGGGCCAGGCGGATGGCCTCGGGCAGGGCGGGGGACAGGGCGCGGAAGGAGCCGTCGAAGGAATCGCGGGTGGCGGAGAAGCCCAGGCTGATGCCGGCGTCGCGCAGCGCGTCGGCGAAGGCCAGGTTGGTCAGGTCGCCCGCGCCCTCGCTCAGCAGGGCGGCGGCCATGGCCATCGCGCCCTCGCGCCCCGGCGCGTCCAGCGCGGCGCCGCCGGGCCAGGCCCAGGCCAGCGAGACCACGGGCAGCGAGCGGTCCTCCACCAGCCAGGCGGTGACCGCGCCTTCCTCGATGACCTGGATGGGCACGGAGAAGGGGCGGCGCGGCGGCAGGGTCACGCCGAACAGGGTGTCGCTCATCGGGGGGGACGCCTCATGGTGTCAGGCCACAGGGGGCCGGGGTCCGTCCCCCGGCCTTGGTCGGCGTGAGCGGGATGGCCGGGGGCCGCGCCCGGTGGGCGGCGCAGGCGGGGCACCTCACGCCCCCGCCGGCAGCAGCCAGCCGGCGGTGTTCACCGGGTTGTCCCGCAGCACGGCGCGGGCGGCGCGGCTGGCCTGCTCGGCGGACACGCGGGACAGCTTCTCGGCCCAGAACTCCACGTCCTCCAGCGGCAGGCCGATGGCCAGGGAGCCGCCGATCATGCGCGGCGCGGCGCCCAGCCCGTCCAGCGCCAGCAGGTTGCCCGCCGTCATCTGCCGGATGGCGCGGCGCGTCTCGGCCTCGGAAACGCCTTCCTGCACCAGCCGCTCCAGCGTGTCGCGCAGCGCGTGCTCCAGCTGGGCGGGCGTGACGCCAGGGCGCGGCGTGGCGAAGACGCCCAGCGTGCCCACCCCGAAGGTGTCGCCGTCATAGGAGGCGCCGGCCCCGACGGCGAGGCCGCTTTCCACCAGCGCCCCATGCAGGCGCGAGCCGGTGCCGCCGCCCAGCGCGTGCGCCACCACCTCCAGCGGGTCGGCCAGGGCGGTGTCGCCCCAGGTGGCGGAGGGCGCGGCGAAGGAATGGATGAAGGAGGGCTCGCGCACCGCCGGGTCACGCGCCTCGACCCGCGCCTGGGGCGAGCGCGCGGGCGGCGCGGCGCGGTCGCGGCTGGTGGGCGCGCGGGCGGGGATGGGGCCGTAGAACTCGTCCGCCCAGCGGCGCAGCTCGGCCTCGCGCACGTCGCCGGCCACCACCAGCACGCAGTTGCCGGGGCCGTAGAAGCGCGCGTTGAAGTCCAGCATGTCCTGCCGGGAGATGGCGCGGATCTCCTCCTCCCAGCCGATCAGCGGGCGGCCGCGCCAGTGCTGGTCGCCCCACATCGCGGCGTCGAACCCTTCCATGAAGCGGGCGCGCGGGTTGGCGACGACGCGGGAGCGCCGCTCCTCCAGGATGACGCCGCGCTCGGGCTCCACCTCCTCGGCGGGCATCAGCACGCCGCCCAGCCGGTCAGCCTCCATGCGCATCATCAGGGGCAGGCGGGAAGCCTCGACGATCTGGAAGTAGCCCGTCACGTCGCGCGAGGTGAAGGCGTTGTCCTGCCCGCCCTCGTTCGCCACGGTGCGGGAGAAGGCGCCGGAGGGCACGCCGGGGCTGCCCTTGAAGGCCATGTGCTCCAGGAAGTGCGCGACGCCGGAGCGCCCGGCCGGGTCATCCCCCGCGCCGGCGGCGACGTAGAGGTAGTGCGCCGCCACCGGGGCGCGCCGGTTCTCGGCCAGCACCACGCGCAGGCCGTTGGCCAGCCGCCATTCCACCGCGCCGAACAGCGGGCGGCGCGGCGCCTCGCGCTCCGTACGGGAGGGCGCCTGGGCGAGCGCCGGGGCGGCGAGGGGAAGCAGCGCGGCGGCCGTCAGGGCGTCGCGGCGGGAAAGCTCGGGCATGCGGGCAAGATGGGGCCGCGCCCGGGAATGCTCAACTCTCCGGCCGGATGTTCAGGCGGCGCACCACCGGGCCCCAAAGGCCCGCCTCCTCGCGGATGAGGGTGCGCAGCGCCTCGGCGTCGGTGCCCAGCAACTCGAAGCCCGCGGCCTCCAGCGCGCGCACGGTGTCCGGGGCGCGCATGGCGGCCTGGGCCTCGGCGCTGATGCGCGCCAGGCGCTCGGCCGGGAAGGCGGCGGGGGCGAACAGGCCGATCCAGGCGTAGACGTCGCGCGCGCCCTCGCCCTGCTCGGCGAAGGTGGGCAGGTCGGGCAGGGTGGCCATGCGCGCGGCGCCGGAGGCGGCGATGGCGCGCACCTGCCCGGCCCGGGCCTGCGCCACCACGGCGCCGGCGGCGGCGGCGGTCATCTCGACGCGCCCGGCCACCACCTCCGTCACGCTCTGCGGCACCGAGCGGAAGGGGACGTGGGTGATGTCCAGCCCGTGCCGGGCGGCGAACTCGGCGACGATGAGGTGCCCGGTGGAGCCGGCGCCGACCGAGCCGTAGTTCAGCTTGCCAGGATTGGCGCGGGCATGGGCCACCAGCTCGGCCAGGTTGCGCACCGGCAGGCCCGGGTTCACCGACATCACGAAGGGCATGCGCGCCAGCAGCGAGACGGGCGCGAGGTCGGTGACGGGGTCGTAGGGCAGGGCCGGGTTCAGGATGCGGGCGATGGAGCCCGGCCCGCCGATGGTGACGCCTAGGGTGTGGCCGTCATTCGCCTTGGCCACCGCGTCGGCGCCGATGGTGCCGCCGCCGCCGGCCCGGTTGTCCACCACCACCGGCTGGCCCAGCACGGTGGTCAGGTGCGCCGCCACCGCGCGCGCCGCGATGTCGGGCGTGGAGCCGCCGGGGAAGCCGACGATGAGGCGGATGGGACGGTCGGGCCAAGCCGGCTGGGCCAGGGCCGGCGTGGCCAGCAGCGGCAGGGCGAGGGCGGCGCGGCGGTTAAGCGTCATGCGACGCCTCTACACAAACTTCAGTCCACGCGCCAGCATTGACGTCTTATTTCATTTCTACAAATATATATGGGACAAACGCAATAATAAAAGCTGTACAAGCCGCCAAAAATGTCAACGTAGTTGAAAATGCCCGCCATATCATCCGCATTTTATTTTCTGTGTACTCAGAATTTTTACATTTAGAAGCGGTAAACTTTACGATACTTATTTTAAATGACCCAATTAAACCTATTTTTACTTCTTTCGGAGTGCGGATTGTAGTAAAAACAAGAATAAATAAAGTAAATACAATAAATACTGGGAGAAGATACTTATTATATAATAACAAATTTTCCCATGATAGGTAACGACCTCGAACCACTTCCCCCAGTAAATTTGTAACGATCAGGTAGAAAGCTATTGGAAGCGCGAAAATTAACGTTATAGATGTTGTACACCAAGCAATTTTATCGAGTTTTTTCTGCATCAACGGTTCGTTCGGCGCTATCAGCAACTTCGCGTCCTGAATTCGACCTGCCGCTGCCAATACAGCAAAAATTATTGTCAAAAAAATAACTGTGATGTGTAAAAGATAATCCATTGTCATATTTCACCTTCTTTATATTCTGCTTTTCGATTTGGCCCCACGAAGCCGTGCGCGGCGAACTGGCTGGTGCCGTAGTCGCCGGCGGGCGGGAACCACACCCGCACCAGCGACCAGTCGTTGCCGGCCGAGACGTCCAGCACCGGCTGGTCGCGCGCCACCCGGCCCTTGTCGCGCCCGCTGGCCCAGTTGGCGTGGTCCACCCGGATCTCGCGCGGGCCGGTAACGCGGGCCACCACCGCCACGTGGCCCTGCGGCAGCCGCCCCGTGCGGGCCAGCACCAGCACCGCGCCCGGCTCCGGCCGTCGGGCGCGGGCGTAGCGGCCGGCGGCGGCGTCCCACCACTGCCAGGCGTCGCCGCGCAGGGTGAGGCCGGAGCGCGCGCGGGCATAGGGCACGCAGGAGATGTCCTCGAAGCCGCCGGGCGCGGGCACGCCGGCGATGCGCGGCGCGCGCGACGTGCCGCAGCCGGCCAGCGCCAGCAGCGGCCACAGGCCCAGCGCCCCCCGCCGGTCCAGCATGCGGTCCCCCGTTCCGCCGCGCGCTCTCCCCCGAGGCGCGGCGGGCGAAGCCTACCGCGGCGGCGGGGGCCGGTTCAACGGTCGATGGGGTCCAGCCCGGCGGCGCGGATGGCGGCGTGCGCCTCCGGCCCCGCCAGGAAGGCCAGCAGGGCGGCGGCGGCCTCCGGCTCCGTGCTGCGCGCGGCGATGCCGGCGCTGAAGGTGGTGACGCGCTGGAGCGGTTCGGGGATGGGGCCCAGGAAGTCCAGCCCGGCGATGGGCAGCAGCTCGCTCACCTGCTGGAAGCCCAGCGCGGCCTCGCCGCGCGCCACCACGCTGCCCACGCGCTCGGAGTAGATGCGGCGGGCCTTGCTGGCCATCAGCTCGGCCAGGCCGAGGCGGGCGAACAGCTCGCGCGACAGGTACTCGCCGGAGGCGGAGGCGCTGTAGGCGACGGAGGGCGCCTCCTCCAGCGCCCGGCGCAGCCCTTCCTCCGTCGCGATGTCCCAGCGCGGGGCGCCGGCGCGCACGGCGGCGCCGATGCGGCTCTCCACCAGGTCGGTGCGCGAGCCGGGGCGGACGTGGCCGGCGGCGGCCAGGGCGTCCAGCGCCTCGCGCGCCAGGATGACCACGTCGGCGGCCTCGCCCCGGCCCAGCCGGTTGGGGATGGCGTCGGGCGCCGCCCCCATGGAGGCGCCCTGCACGGTGACGAGGCGGTGCCCCGTCGCGCGCTCGAAGGCCGGGGCCAGGGCCTGGTAGGGGGCGTTGAAGCCGCCCGAGGTCATGACCACCAGCTCCGCCGCGCCCGCCGCCGCCGGCAGCAGCAGCGCGAGGAGCAGGAGCGCGCGGCGCAGCATCACCCGCGCTGCTCCACCGCCACGCGGGCGCTGTCGGCCGGCTCGGGCGCGTCGCGGTCCAGCCAGCGGTGCAGCAGGCCCGCGCCCACGGCGCCGAGGATGGGCGCCACCCAGAACAGCCACAGCTGCGCGATGGCCCAGCCGCCGACGAACACCGCCTGCGAGGTGGAGCGCGCCGGGTTCACCGAGGTGTTGGTGACCGGGATGGACACCAGGTGGATCAGCGTCAGGCACAGCCCGATGGCCACCGGCGCCAGCGAGGCCGGCGCCCGGCGGGAGGTGGCGCCCAGGATCACCAGCAGGAAGAAGCCGGTCATCGCCAGTTCGGCCAGGAAGGCGGATCCCAGCCCGTAGCCGCCGGGCGAGTTGGCGCCGAAGCCGTTGGCGGCGAAGCCCCCCAGCTCGAACCCCGGCTTGCCGGAGGCGATGCCGTAGAGGATGGCCGCCCCCAGGATGCCGCCGACGACCTGCGCGGCGATGTAGGGCAGGGCCTCGCCGGACGGGAAGCGCCCGGCGGCGACCAGCCCGAGGGTGACGGCCGGGTTCAGGTGGCAGCCGGAGATGTGGCCGATGGCGAAGGCCATGGTGAGCACCGTCAGGCCGAAGGCCAGCGACACGCCGAGCAGCCCGATGCCGACATCCGGGAAGGCGGCCGCCAGCACGGCGGAACCGCAGCCGCCGAGCACCAGCCAGGCGGTCCCGATGGCCTCGGCAGCGAGTTTCTGGGGGGTCATGACGGACTCCGTTGGATGTTTCCGGGCGCAGCAGACCCCAATTGCCCAGGGTTGGAAAGTGAAGATGACGCGCAAGCGCCGGCAGGGCAGGCTGTCGGCATGACGCCCCTCCTCCTCGCCGCGCTGCTCTGGGTCGGGGTGCATGTCGGCATCGCCGGATCGCCGCTGCGGGGCCGGCTGGCGGGGCGGCTGGGCGAGGGGGGGTTCCGCCTGCTGTTCTCCCTGCTGTCGGTGGCGGCCATCACCGCGCTGGTGCTGGCCTGGCGCGCGGCGCCGCCGACGCCGCTGTGGAACCTGCCGGCCGGGGCGCGGTGGGCCCTGGCGCTGGCCATGCTGCCGGCCTTCTGGCTGTTCGCCGCCTCCGTGCTCTCGCCCAACCCCACCAGCCTGGGGCAGCCGCTGGGCGGGGCGGTGCGCGGCGTGCAGCGCATCACCCGCCACCCGATGCTGTGGAGCTTCGCCATCTGGGCGGCGGTGCACCTGCTGGCGAAGGGCACGCTGGAAGGCGCGCTGTTCTTCGGCGCCTTCCTGGCGACCGCGCTGCTGGGCATGCCCTCCATCGACGCCAAGCTGCGCGCGCGGGACCCCGAGGGCTTCGCGGCGCTGGCCGCCCGGACCTCCATCCTGCCCTTCGCCGCGGGCCCCGTGGCCTGGAGCGAGATCCCCCGGCGCGTGTGGGTGGCCGGGCTGCTGGCCTGGGGGCTGACGCTGTGGCTGCACCCGGGGGCCTGGCCCCCCACTTGATCCCGGCGGGCGCGGGGGCCATTGCATCCGCGTCATCCGGGAGAAAGACATCATGCAGGAGGCCGTGACCGCGGCGGATGCCGGGGAGTCGCCGCGCGCCCGCGCCGCGCGGCTGACGACGTCCGCGCCCTTCCAGCGCGCCGTGGTGGCGCTGATCCTGCTGAACGCCGTGACGCTGGGGCTGGAAACCAGCGACTCGGTGATGGAGCGCTGGGGCGGCGTGCTGCTGGCGCTGGACGCGGCGCTGCTGTGGCTGTTCACGGCGGAGCTGGCGCTGCGGATCTACGCCTTCCGCGGCCGCTTCTTCCGCGACCCCTGGGGCATCTTCGACCTGCTGGTGGTGCTGGTGGCCTGGCTGCCCGCCTCCGGCCCGCTGGCGGTGCTGCGGGCGCTGCGGGTGCTGCGCGTGCTGCGGCTGATCTCCGTGGTGCCGTCGCTGCGCAACGTGGTGGAGGCGATGCTGCGGGCCCTGCCCGGCATGGGCTCCATCGTGCTGCTGATGGGGCTGATCTTCTACGTCTTCGCGGTGATGGCCACCAAGCTGTACGGCGGCGTGATGGAGGAGCAGTTCGGCGACCTCGGCGCCTCCTTCTTCACCTTGTTTCAGCTGATGACGCTGGACGACTGGGCCAACATCGTGAAGCCGGCGATGGAGGCGCAGCCGCTGGCCTGGCTGTTCTTCATGCCCTTCATCGTCATCAGCACCTTCGTGGTGCTGAACCTGTTCATCGGCGTCATCGTGGAAAGCATCCAGGCCCTGCGCGACGAGCGCCACGCGCCCGAGCTGGCGGCCGAGGCGGCGGCCGAGAGCGCCGAGCGGGCGGAGCAGCGGCAGATCCTGCTGGAGCTGCAGGCGCTGCGGCGCGAGGTGGCGGAGCTGCGGGCGGCTCAGCCCGGCAGCCAGGCGTGAAGCAGGCGGCCGGGGGCCGCCACGGCGAAGGCGCCGGCCACCAGCAGCGCCCCGGCACTGCCCAGCATGCGGCGCCGGTGCTCGCGCATCCGGCCGGCGCGCGCGGCGCGCACCGCCAGCGGCAGGTTCACCAGCGTCAGCACCGACAGCGCGTGGATCCAGGACAGCGCCCCCAGCCGCGGGATGCCGAAGGAGGTGAGGGCGGCGGCCATCATCCCGCCCGCCGCCAGCCAGCCCCAGGCGCGGTGCGCGCCCCGGCCCTTGGGCAGCGCCAGCACCGCCAGCACGCCCGCCAACGCCAGGGCGGCAGCCAGCAGGTGCAGGGCGATGGCGGTGGACATGGGCGGCGCGCCCCTTATGTTGACGGTGTTCACTTGACCATGGATATGTGAGCAGTGTCAACATCTGCCCGTCCCTACCATCACGGCGACCTGCGCGCCGCCCTGCTCGACGCCGCCGACGCCCTGCTGGAAGCCGGCGAGGTGTCGCTGCGCGAGGCCGCCCGCCGGGCCGGCGTCTCGCCCGCCGCCGCCTATCGCCACTTCGCGGACAAGGAGGCGCTGCTGGCCGCCCTGGCGGCGCGCCACTTCGCGCAGTTCGGCGCCGCCCTGGCCGGGGCGGGCATCCGCGCCCAGGGACTGGCCTATGTGCGCTTCGCCCTGGAGCGCCCGGGCCGCTTCCGCCTGATGTTCGGCCCGCTGCTGTGCCGCGCCGGGGCGCACCCTGAACTGCGCGCCGCCGCCGACGCCGCCTTCGCCGCCCTGGCCCGCGCGGCGGGCGGGCGGGAGGCCGGCATCCGCGCATGGGCGCTGGTGCATGGCCTGGCCCACCTGATGCTGGACGGCGCCATCCCGGGCGAGGTGGACCTGGACACCTTGCTGAAGTAGGCACGCGGGCATGAGCAAGACGCCCGTGATGCTGGCAATCCTCGATGGCTGGGGCTGGCGCGAGGACGCGGCCGACAACGCCGTGCGCCAGGCCGCCACGCCGCATTTCGACCGCCTCTGGGCCGCGGGGCCGCGCGCCTTCCTCGACACCTCCGGCCTCGATGTCGGGCTGCCGCCGGGGCAGATGGGCAACAGCGAGGTCGGGCACCTCAACATCGGCGCCGGGCGGGTGGTGATGCAGGACCTGCCGCGGATTGACGCCGCCATCGCCGATGGCTCGCTGGCGGGCATGGCGCCGCTGCGCGGCTTCATCGCGGCGATGCGCGCCTCCGGCGGCACGGCGCACCTGCTGGGGCTGCTCTCGCCCGGCGGGGTGCATGCCCACCAGGACCAGGCGGTGGCGCTGGCCCGCGTGCTGGCGGAAGCGGGCATCCCCGTGGCTATCCACGCCTTCACCGATGGGCGCGACACGCCGCCGCGCTCCGCCCCCGGCTTTCTCGCGGATTTCGCGGCGAAGCTGCCGGCCGGCGCGCGGCTGGCCACGGTGACGGGCCGCTACTGGGCGATGGACCGCGACAACCGCTGGGAGCGCGTGGAGAAAGCCTGGCGCGCCCTGGTGCTGGGGGAGGGCGAGCGGGCGCCGGACGCCGCCTCCGCCATTGCCGCCGCCCATGCGAAGGACGTGACCGACGAGTTCATCCCCGCCACCGTGCTGCCCGGCCACGCGGGCATCGCCGATGGCGACGGCGTGCTGTGCTTCAACTTCCGCGCCGACCGCGTGCGCGAGATCCTGCACGCCCTGCTGGACCCCGCCTTCGCCGGCTTCGCCCGCCCGCGCACGGCGCGCGTGGCGGCGGCGCTGGGCATGGTGGAGTATTCGCGCGAGCTGAACGCCCACATGGCGACGCTGTTCCCGCCGCAATCCATGGCGGACATCCTGGGCGCCGCCGTCAGCGCCGCCGGCCGCACCCAGCTGCGCATGGCGGAAACGGAGAAGTACCCGCACGTCACCTGGTTCCTCAACGGCGGCGAGGAAACGCCCTATCCGGGAGAGGAACGCATCATGGTGCCCTCGCCCAAGGTCGCCACCTACGACCTGCAGCCGGAGATGAGCGCGCCGGAACTGGCGGCGAAGGCCGTGGCCGCCATCGGCGAGGGGCGCTTCGACCTCATCGTGCTGAACTTCGCCAATGCCGACATGGTGGGCCACACCGGCAGCCTGGCGGCCGCGACGGCGGCCTGCGAGGCGGTGGATGCGGGGCTGGGCGCCATCGCCGCGGCCATCGCCGCCACGGGCGGCGCGCTGCTGGTGACGGCCGACCACGGCAATGCCGAGCTGATGAAGGACCCCGCCACCGGCGGCCCGCACACCGCCCACACCACCAACCGCGTGCCGGTGCTGCTGATGGGCGGCCCGCCCGGCGTGGCGCTGCGCGATGGCCGGCTGGCCGACATCGCGCCCACCCTGCTGGCGCTGCTGGGCGTGGCGCAGCCGGCGGCGATGACAGGCCGCTCGCTGCTGTCCTGACGGCAGGCTACCAGGTGTAGGCCACGCCCACCCCGCCCACCCAGCTGTCGCGCGAGCCGACGCGGACGATGGGGCTGCCGGACACGCCGTCGCCCAGGCGGGTGTAGGCGAAGCCCACGCCCACCGCCCAGGAATCCGTCACCCGCCACACCACGGAGGGCCAGGCGGTGACATGGGTCAGCCCGCTGCCGGGGCGGAAGGGCGCCAGGCCGCTGGCCGCCGCCCCCTGCGGGCTGACGCCGAAATAGTAGTTGTTCTGCGAGGCGGAGCCGAAGCGCGCCGCCACCCCGGCGCCGACGAAGACGGTGTGCGACAGCGGCACCCAGATGCTGGCCGAGGGCAGGAACTGCACGCCGCCGTAGCGCCCGGTGGAATCGCCCGTCACCGTCAGCCCGGCCCGCGCCCGGAACGGGACGCCCTGGGTGTTGACGTAGGAGAGGCTGACCCGCCCGCCGAGTTCCAGCGCCATGTCCAGGTCGCCCAGGGCGCGCACGCGCGTGTCCTCGGCGTTCGAACGGCCGAGCCGCACCACCGCCGCCGGGCCAGCCTGGATGAAGCGGTTGTCGATGACGTTGGATTCCAGGAACGGCCCGTAGAGGCCGACGAAGCGCTCGCCGCCCAGGGCCACGCGCGCGGTCGGCGCGAAGCCGAAACTGGTGTGGCGGGAGCCGAGGTACTCACCCATGAACCCCACCCCGCCACCGGCCAGGTTGGGCAGGATGTCGTTCAGGCTGGGCTGCGCCACCGCCGGGCCGGCGGCCAGCAGGACGGGGAGGGTGGCGGCGAGGAAGCGCTTCATGCCCATCGTGCTGCCACAGTGGCAGGGCCGGCGCCACGCGCGCGGCTGTGCGCCGTGTCCCGCCCCTGGGCCGGCGGGCCCGCGGGCGCAACCAGCGTCCATCACCCGAACCCGCGGCCGGAGGTTTGGGCGACGCGGCGTGATGCTCTAGGCAGCGCCGCATGGACCCTTTGCCGATCGAGGAGGCGCTGCCCGCCCTGCGCGACGCCCTGCGCGCGGGCAGCAACGCCGTGCTGGTGGCCCCGCCCGGCGCGGGCAAGACCACCCGCGTGCCGCTGGCGCTGCTGGAGGAACCCTGGGCGCAGGGCGGCAAGCTGCTGGTGCTGGAGCCGCGCCGCGTCGCCGCCCGCGCCGCCGCCCGCCGCATGGCCGACACGCTGGGCGAGGCGCCGGGCCAGACAATCGGCCTCGCCACCCGGCTGGACCGCGCGCACAGCGCCGCCACCCGCGTGGAGGTCATCACCGAAGGCCTGCTGGTGCGCCGCATGCAGTCCGACCCCGGGCTGGAGGGCGTGGCGGCCGTGCTGTTCGACGAGGCGCATGAGCGCCACCTGGACACCGACCTCGGCCTGGCGCTGTGCCTCGACCTGCAGCGCGGGCTGCGGCCGGAGCTGCGGCTGCTGGCCATGTCCGCCACGCTGGACGGCGCCGGCTTCGCCCGGCTGATGGAGGCGCCGCTGGTGGAAAGCCAGGGCCGCGCCTTTCCCGTGCGGATCGAGCACGCCAAGCGCGACGTCACCGAGCCGCGCGACCTGCCCGAGGCGATGGCCCGCGCCATCCGCGACGTCATGGCGCGCGAGGGCGGCGACGTGCTGGCCTTCCTGCCCGGCTGGGGCGAGATCCGCCGCACCATGGAGCGCCTGGGCGGGCTGGACGCCGCCGTGCTGCCCCTGCATGGCGAGCTGCCGCCGGCCGAGCAGGACCGCGCGCTGAACCCCATCCCCGGCCGGCGCAAGGTGGTGCTGGCCACCTCCATCGCCGAGACATCGCTGACCGTGCCGGGCGTGCGCATCGTGGTGGATGGCGGCTTCCGCCGCACGCCGCGGCTGGACGGCGCCACGGGGCTGACGCGCCTGGTCACCGCCCGCATCTCCCGTGCCGCCGCCGAGCAGCGCGCCGGCCGCGCCGGCCGCACCGAGCCCGGCGTGGCGCTGCGGCTGTGGAGCGAGGCGACGCAGCGCGGCATGGCGATGCAGGACCGGCCGGAAGTGCTGGAAAGCGAGCTTTCGGGACTCGTGCTGGACTGCGCCGCCTGGGGCGCGCCGCCCGAGGCGCTGCCCTTCCTCGACCCGCCGCCGGCCGGCCAGGTGGCCGCCGCCCGCGCCCTGCTGCGGGACCTGGATGCGCTGGACGCCGATGGCCGCATCACCACCACCGGCAAGCGCATGGCCCGGCTGGGCACCCACCCGCGGCTGGCGCGGATGATGGCCGCTGTGGCCGATGAGGGCGAGGCCGCGCTGGCCGCGGAGCTCGCCGCGCTGCTGGAAGAGCGCGACCCGCTGCGCGGCCGCGAGCCGCCCGCCGACATCACCTTGCGGCTGGACGCCCACGACGCCGACCCGGTGGCGATGCGCGCCATCCGCCGCACCGCTGCGCTGCACCGCCGCCGCCTGGGCGTGCACGGCGCCACGCGCGCCGAGGGCGATGCCGGCGCCCTGCTGGCCGCCGGTTTCCCCGACCGCATCGCCCTCAAGCGCGCGGGCATGGACGGCGCCTTCCGCCTCGCTTCCGGCCAGGGTGCCCGGCTGCCGGCGAGCGACCCTCTGTCGCGCGAGCGGCTGCTGGCGGTGGCGGAGCTGGAGCTGAAGGGCACGGAGGCGCGCATCCGCATGGCCGCGCCCATCACCCTGGCGGCGCTGGAGGCGCGCTTCCCCGAGCGCTTCCGCGTGGAGGAAGGCGCCGCCTTCGACGCCCGCGCCGGCGCGGTGCTGGCGCGGCGGCGGCGGCTGTTCGGCCCGCTGGTGCTGGAGGAAACCCCGCTGCCCAGCGCCGACCCCGCGGCGATGGCGCAGGCGCTGGCCGAGGCCGCGGCGGCGCGCGAGTTCCGCGACCTGGACTGGACGCAAGCCGCGCTGCAGCTGCGCGCCCGGCTGGCGCGGATGCGCGCGCTGGAACCGGGCCAATGGCCGGGGGAACTGGACGCGGCAATGCTGGCCCCCTCCCTGCACGGCATGACCAAGCTGGCGGAATTGCGCGGCGTGGAGGTGGCGCAGGTCCTGGCCCCGCACGAGGCCCGCCGCAAGTTGGACGCGCTGCTGCCCGCGCGCATCGCCCTGCCGGCGGGGCGCAGCGCGGCGGTGGACTACGCGGCGGAGGTGCCGACGCTGGAGGCCCGCGCGCAGCACCTCTACGGCATGGCGTCGCTGCCGGTGCTGGCGGGCGGGCGCGTGCCCTTGCAGGTGGCGCTGCTCTCGCCGGCCGGGCGGCCCATCGCCATCACCCGCGACCTGGCGGGGTTCTGGAAGGGCGGCTGGCTGGACGCGCGCAAGGACATGCGCGGACGCTACCCCAAGCACGACTGGCCGGAAGACCCCTCGACGGCGAGCGCGCCGCCGCAGCGCTGAGCGATGGTTCCCGCCGGCCGCGATCCGGCGCTAGGCTGCCTTCCAACCAAGGGGAGGGAACGGCCATGGCCGGACGGTTGCAGGGCAAGCGCGTCTTCGTCAGCGCGGCGGGGCAGGGCATCGGGCGCGCGGCGGCCATCATGATGGCGAAGGAGGGCGCCGACGTGCTGGCCACCGACCTGCACGCCGACAAGCTGCGCGGCCTGGAGGGCATGGAGATCGCCCCGCTGGACGTGATGGACGACGCCGCGCTGAAGGACGCGCTGGAGCGCGGCGGCCCCTTCGACGCCATGTTCAACTGCGCCGGCTTCGTGCACCAGAACGACGCGCTCTCCTGCACCGATGCGGAGTGGGAGTTCGGCTTCGGCCTGAACGTGCGCGCCATGTGGAAGGCGATGCAGGCGGCGCTGCCGGCGATGCTGGAGCGCGGGCGCGGCTCCATCGTCAACATGTCCTCCGCCGCATCCTCCATCAAGGGCGCGCCCAACCGCTTCCTCTACGGCGCCACCAAGGCGGCGGTGATCGGCATGACGCGCGCGGCGGCGGCGGACGTGGTGACCAAGGGCGTGCGGGTGAACTGCATCTGCCCCGGCACGGTCGAGACGCCGTCCTGGGAGGAGCGCGTGGCGGCCAATGCCGCGCAGGCCGGCGGGATGGCGGCCGCGCGCGCCGCCTTCGTCGCCCGCCAGGCGATGGGCCGTCTGGCCCAGCCGGAGGAGATCGCCGCCCTGGTCACCTACCTGTGCAGCGAGGAGAGCGCCTTCGTCACCGGCCAGGCCATCGTGATCGACGGGGGTTGGACGCTGTAGCGCTTCCTGGCACCTTCGGGCGCAGCGAAACGGGAGAAACCGCCACATGAAGCTGCTGCGCCACGGGCCGAAGGGCCAGGAGAAGCCGGGGATGCTGGATGCCTCCGGCACCATCCGCGACCTGTCGGGCATCTGCCACGACATCGCGGGCGAGGTGCTGTCGCCCAACGGGCTGGCCAAGCTCGCCAGGCTGGACCCCGCGACGCTGCCGGTGGTGGATGCCGCCACGCGGCTGGGCCCGCCGGTGGCCGGCTTCACCCAGCTGATCTGCATCGGCCTGAACTACGCCGACCACGCGGCGGAGACGGGTGCGGCCATCCCCAAGGAGCCCATCGTCTTCCTCAAGGCCAACGGCGCCATCAGCGGGCCGAACGACGACGTCATCATCCCCAAGAACTCGGTGAAGACCGACTGGGAGGTGGAGCTGTGCATCATCATCGGCACGCGCGCCACCTGCGTGAGCGAGGAGCAGGCGCTGGACCACGTGGCGGGCTATGCCGTGGGCAATGACGTGAGCGAGCGCGAGTGGCAGATCGAGCGCGGCGGCGCCTGGGACAAGGGCAAGGGCTGCGACACCTTCGGCCCCGTCGGCCCCTGGCTGGTCACCAAGGACGAGGTGCCCGACCCGCAGGACCTCCGCCTGTTCTGCGAGGTGGACGGCGTGATGCGCCAGGACGGCTCGACCAAGACGATGATCTTCGGCGTGAAGACCATCGTCTCCTACGTCTCGCACTTCATCACCCTGCATCCGGGCGACGTCATCTTCACCGGCACGCCGCCGGGCGTCGGGCTGGGGGTGAAGCCGCAGCCGGTCTTCCTCAAGCCCGGGCAGACCATGCGCCTGGGCGTGCAGGGGCTGGGCGAGCAGACGCAGCGCACCGTGGCCTATGCGGGGTGACGCCATGCGATCGCAAGCGGGCACCGGAGGCGTGAATCGCATGGCCCGGCGATGCCGGTGATCCTCGCGATGGATTTCGCCTCGCCGCCGCCCTTCGGCCCGGCGCGCGACGCCGCGCTGGCGCCGCTTGCGCAGTCCATCGCGCGCGACACGCCCGGGCTGCTGTGGAAGATCTGGACGGAGGACGCCCAGGCGGGCCGGGCCGGCGGCCTCTACGCCTTCGCCGACCGCGCATCCGCCGAGGCCTACCGCGCCATGCACGAGAGGCGCGTGCTGGCGCGCGGCGGCAGCGACGTGCAGGCGCGCATCTGGGAAGCGAACATGGCGCTGGGCGCCGTCACGCGCGCGCCGCTGTGACCCGCCGGATCCTCATCACCGGCGCGTCGTCGGGCATCGGCGCCGCCACCGCGCGCGCCCTGGCCGGGCCGGGGGTGGCGATGGTGCTGCACGCCCGCCGCAGCGAGGACGCGCTGCGCGCCGTGGCGCGCGAGGCGCAGGCCAAGGGCGCCGAGGCCTTCCCCGTGCTGGCCGACCTGGCGGAGCCCGAGGCCCCGGGCGGGCTGGTGGACGCCGCGGCCGAGCGGCTGGGCGGGCTGGACGTGGTGGTGAGCAACGCCGGCTTCGCCGACCGCACCCCGGCCGGCGAGCTGGCGGACGCGGCGCTGGCGCGCAGCCTGGACACCGTGCTGTGGGCCTTCCACCGGCTGGCCCGCGCCGCCGGGCCGCACCTGCGCGCCGGCACCCACCCGCGGCTGGTGGCCGTCTCCTCCTTCGTGGCGCACCTGTACCGGCACGACGCGGCCAACTTCCCGGCCACCGCGGCGGCCAAGGCGGGGGTGGAGGCGCTGCTGCGCGCCTTCGCGATGGAATGGGCGCCGCAGGTGACGGTGAACGCCGTCGCGCCGGGCTACGCCCAGAAGGACCCCGGCGCGCACGCCGCCTTCACCGAGGCGCAGCGCCAGGCGGTGGCGGCGCGGGTGCCGATGGGCCGGCTGGGGACCCCGGCGGAGATGGCGGCCGCCGTGCGCTTCCTGTGCTCGGAGGAAGCCGGCTACGTCACCGGCCAGGTGCTGCACGTGAATGGCGGCCTCGTCCTCTGAGGGGCCGCCCGTCACGCCGGACGGGCGCTACATCCTGGTGCGCGGCCGGCTGTGGCGCGCCGCCAACCCGCATCTGCCCGAGGAGGAGCGCGCCCGCCACGTCCGGGCGCTGATGGCGGCGCGGCGCGCCGTGGGCGCCGCCCGCCGGGCCGGCGACCGCGCCGCGCTGGCCGCCGCCGGGCAGGCGGTGGATGCCGCCAAGGTGGCGCTGGGCGAGCGCGGGCCGGTGTGGTGGCCGGATGGCGCGCCTGATTTCAACCGCCGCATGGCGCGCACCACGCCCTATGCGGAATGGGCGGCCTCGGTCAGCGGCGGAAGCTGAGCAGCAGGTTGTTGGCTGGCATCTCCGTGACCGCCGGCGGCCGCCAGCCGTGGTGCGCTGCCTCCGCCGCCACGTCCTCCAGCCGGCGCAGGCCCCAGCCAGGGTCGCGCCCGCGCAGCTCGGCGTCGAAGGCGAGGTTGGAGGGGGCGGTGGGCAGGCCCGCGCGCAGGAAGGGGCCGTACAGCAGCAGCAGCGCGCCCGGCGCCTTGGCCACCAGGGCTTGCGTGGCCGCCCAGGGCGCGATGTGCAGCAGGTTGATGCACAGCGTCGCCGCGGCGGCGGGCAGGGCGTCGGACAGCACGTCCAGCCGCAGCGGGGGCCGCAGGTTGGGCAGGGCGGCGTCGCGCACCCGCGCGGCCAGCGGCGCCAGCGCCGCCGGGTCGGCCTCGCTGGGCTGCCAGCACAGCGCCGGGAAGCGGCGCGCCAGCAGGGCGGCGTGCTGGCCGGTGCCGCTGGCGACCTCCAGCACGGTGCCGCCTGGGGGCAGCAGCGGCGCCAGCGCCTCGGCGATGGGGCCGCGGTTGCGCTCGGCGGCCGGGCTGTCCTCCCTCAAGGGGCGGGCCTCAGGCGACGGGCACGCCCTTGGAGGTGGAGTATTCGAAGTGCAGCGCCTCGCCGGGGAAGACCAGGGGGTGGATGGCGTGCATGGCCATCGCCGCCTCGCTGAAGCCCTGCAGGATCAGCTTCAGCTTGCCGGGATAGGTGGCGACGTCGCCGATGGCGTGCACGCCGGGGATGTCCGTCGCGCAGGTCGCGGGGTCCACGCGCACGTGCTTGTGCTCGATGCCCAGGCCCCATTCGGCGATCGGGCCGAGCTCCATGGACAGGCCGAAGAAGGCCAGCAGGTGGTCGGCCGGCACGCGGCGCTCCTCGCCCTTCAGGGTGGCCAGCGTCACCGCCTCCAGCCGCCCGGCCTCGCCCTCCAGCGCGTGCAGCTGGTAGGGGATGGCCATCTCGATCTCGCCGCGCGCCGCGGCGTCGGCCAGCTGGCGGGCGGATTCGGGGGCGGCGCGGAACTTGTCGCGCCGGTGCACCATGGTGACGCGGGCGATGTCCTTCAGGCTCAGCGCCCAGTCCACCGCGCTGTCCCCGCCGCCGGCGATGACGACGCGCCGCCCGCGGAACTCCTCGCGCTTGGTGACCATGTAGCGCACGGCGCCCGTCGCCTCGAACTCGGCCAGGCCGGGCAGGGGCGGGCGGTTGGGGCCGAAGGCGCCGGCCCCGGCGGCGACCACCACCGCCTTGCAGCGGATGGCGGTGCCCGCGCTGGTGCGCAGGGTGAAGGCGCCGGCCGCGCCCTCCAGCGCCTCGACGCGCTGGCCCAGCAGGTAGCGCGGCTCGAAGGGCAGGGCCTGCTCGGCCAGCTTCTCGATCAGCGCGGCGCCGGCGATGCGCGGGTGGGCGGGGATGTCGAAGATGGGTTTCTCGGGGTACAGGGCGGCGCATTGGCCGCCGATCTCCTCCAGCGTGTCCACCACGGCGCAGCGCATCTTCAGCATGCCCGCCTCGAACACGGCGAACAGGCCGCAGGGGCCGGCGCCGATGATGCAGATGTCCGTCTCGACCGTCTCGCTCATGTGCCGCCGGATGGCACGGCTTTGCCCACCGCGTCCAGGGCGTGCGACAAGCCCGGAATGGAGATGACCCTGGAGGACGAGGGCGCGACGGCGGCGCTGGGGGCCCGGCTGGCCCGCGCGCTGCGGCCGGGCGATGCCGTGCTGCTGGACGGGCCGCTGGGCGCCGGCAAGTCGGCGCTGGCGCGGGCCGTGCTGCGCGCCCTGGCCGGCGACCCGGCGCTGGAGGTGCCCAGCCCCACCTTCACCCTGGTGCAGAGCTATGACATGCCCGGCGGCATGGTGGCGCATCACTTCGACCTGTATCGCCTGGACGGCCCCGCCGCCCTGCATGAGCTGGGCTGGGAGGACGCGCTTGCCGGCGTCGCGCTGGTGGAATGGCCCGGGCGGCTGGGCCCGCTGGCCCCGCCCGGCGCGCTGCGCGTGCGGCTGGACCATGCCGGCGGCGACAGGCGACGCGCCACCCTGTCGGGCTGGGAGGGGCGCGCATGGTGAGCGCCCTGCTGGAGCGCACCGGCTTCGCCGCCGCCGTGCGGGAGGAGCTGCCCGGCGACGCCTCTAAGCGCTACGCCCGGCTGCATGGCGGCCCTTCGCCGGCCCTGCTGATGCAGACCCCCACCGCCGCCTACATGGACGCCTTCTGCCGGGTGGCCGGGCACCTGCGCGCGCACGCCATCCCGGCCCCCGCCGTGCTGGGGCGCGAGGGCGCGGCGGCGGTCGTGGAGGAGATCGGCCAGGGCACGATGGCCGCGGCGCTGGATGCCGGGGCCGACCCCCTGCCGCTGTACGGGGAAGCGGCCCGCCTGCTGGCGCGGCTGCACGCCGCCCCGCCCCCCGCCGGCCTGCCGGCCTGGGACACGGCGGCGATGGAGCAGGCGGCCGCCGCCACCTTCCTGGACTGGTGGTGGCCCGCCATCTACGGCGCCCCGCCGGCCGACCACGTGCGCGCCAGCTTCCGCGCCGCCGTGATGGAGACGCTGGCGCCCTTCGCGGCGCAGGGCTTCGTCCACCGCGACTTCTTTCCCGCCAACCTGCTGCGGGTGGGGGAGGGGCTGGCGGTGATCGACTTCCAGGACGCCGCCCTGGGCAACGGGCTGTACGACCTCGTCTCCCTGGTGGAGGACGCCCGACGCGACGTCCCGCCCGCGGTGCGCGAGGCCGCCGTGCGGGCCTATGGCGGCGGGGCGGACCCGGCGGCCATGGCGGCGCTGGCGGCGCAGCGCCACCTGCGGGTGGCCGGGCTGTGGGTGCGGCTGGCGCGGCGGGACGGCAAGGGGCACTACCTGGCCCACGGGCCGCGCGTCTGGGCCCACCTGTCCCGCGCGCTGGAGCACCCGGCCTGCGCGCCGCTGGCGGCCTTCATGGTGCGCCAGGTGCCCCCCGCGCTGCGCGGCAACCCGGCATGAGGCGCGCCATGGTGCTGGCCGCCGGGCTGGGCACGCGGATGCGGCCGCTGACCGCCGCCACCGCCAAGCCGCTGCTGCCGCTGATGGGCCGCAGCCTGCTGGACCACGCGCTGGACCGGCTGGCGGAGGCCGGGGTGGAGGACGCGGTGGTGAACACCCACTGGAAGCCGGAAAAGGTGGCGGCGGCGCTGGCCGCCCGCGCCGCCGCGCCGCGCACCCGGCTGCAGCTGGAGCCCGACCTGCTGGAAACCGGCGGCGGCCTTCTGCGCGCCCTGCCGCTGCTGGGCCCCGGCCCCTTCGCCGTGGTGAACGGCGACGCCTTCTGGCTGGACGGCCCGGAACCGGCGCTGCACGCGCTGTTCCGCCGCTTCGACCCGGCGCGGATGGACGCGCTGCTGCTGCTGGTGCCCACCGCGCGGGTGCGCGGCGAGGCCGGCCGCGGCGACTTCTTCCTGGACGGCCAGGGCCGCCTGCGCCGCCCGAAGCCGGGCGAGCTGGCACCCTTCCTGTTCGCCGGGGTGCAGGTGATGGCGCCGTCCCTGCTGGACGGCGAATCGCCCGGGCGCTTCAGCCTGAACCGCCCGTTCGACCGGGCGCTGGCGGCCGGGCGTCTGCATGGCTGCGTGCATGACGGCGAATGGTTCCATCTCTCCACCCCGCCCGACCTGGCGCGCACGGAGCGCTGGCTGCAGGAGAACTTGGCATGATGGCCCGGCGCCCCTGGGCCTGGGCGCTGGGCCTGGGCGCCGCCTCGGCCCTGGCGCTGCCGCCGGTGCACGCCCTGCCGGTGCTGCTGCTGACCTTTCCGGCCTTTCTCTCCCTGCTGGGGCGGGCGGCGACGTGGCGGCGGGCGGCGTGGCTGGGCTTCCTGTTCGGTTGGGGGCACCACGTGGCGGGCACCTACTGGGTGACCCATTCGCTGTTCACCGACATCGGGCGCTGGTGGTGGCTGGTGCCGGTGGCCGCGCCGGGCATCGCCCTGCCGCTGGCGGCGTTCAGCGTGCTTCCTGCCCTGGTGGCTTGGCGCGCCCGGCCGGGTTGGCGGCGCTGGCTGGGCTTCGCCGCGGCCTGGACGGTGGCCGAATGGCTGCGCGCCCAGGGGCCGCTGGGGGGCTTTCCCTGGAACCTGCTGGGCAGCGCCTGGGCCTTCCACGCGCTGCCGCTGCAACCGCTGGCGGTGGTCGGCGCCTATGGCCTGTCCTTTGCGACAGCGCTGCTGGCCGCCCTGCCGCACTGGCGCAGCCGCCGCGCCTGGGCCGGCGGGGCCGCGGCGCTGGCCCTGTGCTGGGGCTTCGGCGCCTGGCGCCTGTCCCAGCCGGAGCCGCCGGCGCCCGGGGTGCGGCTGGTGCTGGTGCAGGGCAACGTGCCGCAGGACACCAAGTGGAGCGAGGCGCAGCGCCTGCCCATCTTCCGCCGCTACCTGGAGTTGACGCGGGAGGCGACGGAACGGGCCGCGACGCGCGGGGAGCCCGTGGTGGCCATCTGGCCGGAAACCGCCAGCCCCTTCCTGCTGGCGCAGGATCCCGAGGCCATCGCCGCCGCCGCCGAGTCGCTGGCGCCGGGCGCCACGCTGCTGGCCGGCACGGTGCGCGCCGAGTGGGACGCGCGCGGCCGGCTCTCCGCGCTGTGGAACAGCCTGGTGGCGCTGTCGGATGGCGGGCAGGTGGGGGCGGTGTTCGACAAGTTCCACCTGGTGCCCTTCGGCGAGTACATGCCGCTGGGCGGGCTGCTGCCCATCCGGGTGGTGACGGGCGGGGTGGACTTCTCCGCCGGGCCCGGGCCACGCACCCTGGCGCTGCCCGGGCTGCCGCCGGTGTCGCCGCTGATCTGTTACGAGGTGATCTTTCCCGGCCGCGTCTGGGCGGGCGAGCGGCCGGCCTGGCTGCTGAACGTGACCAATGACGCATGGTTCGGGGTGTCGGCCGGGCCCTTCCAGCATTTCGCCGCGGCGCGGATGCGCGCGGTGGAGGAAGGGATTCCCCTGGCCCGCGCGGCGCAGACCGGGATAAGTGCGGTTGTGGACGCCCACGGGCGCGTCATCGCCCGCCTGGGCCTGAATGCGACCGGCACGCTGGAGGTGCCGCTGCCCGGCGCGCTGCCGATGCCACCCGCGGGTGCCCTGGCACGTTGGACGGTGGTGCTGGTCGCGTTGCTCGCGCTCTGGATGGTCCTGCGACACAATGATGCAACCGGATGAACACGGCGCCGTTTACTGCTCGGCAATTCGCGGGCCGGGCGATATCCATTTTTTGCGACAACTCAAAGTTATTGACTAATCCTAAATGCCCCGTGTAGGAGGGTCAGGGCGGCGCGAGGTCGCGCCGTCGTCGTAAGGCACGCGCCAGAAAGGCCGAAGGGGCTGGGCTCCAGCCCTGGTTGAACGCCAGCGAAGGTGAGAGGACCAACGATGAGGCAGGTGATGGCGGAGGAAGGCCTTGAGCGCGGCACGGAGCGGGAGCACCGTCCCAGCCCGATCGACGTGCATGTGGGCTCGCGCGTGCGGCTGCGGCGCACCCTGCTCGGCATGAGCCAGGAGCGCCTGGGCGAGGCGCTGGGCCTCACCTTCCAGCAGGTGCAGAAGTACGAGCGCGGGGTGAACCGCATCGGCGCCTCGCGCCTGTATGACCTGTCGCGCGTGCTGGACGTGCCCATCTCCTTCTTCTTCGACGACATGCCGATGGGCGGCGGCTCGGTGTCCTTCGCGCAGCGCAACCATGGCGTGAGCGAGCCGGGGCAGGAGCCCTTCGGCGGCCCGGCCTCCCACGGCCTGCCGCCCGACCTGATGCAGCAGCGCGAGACGCTGGAGCTGGTGCGCGCCTACAACCGCATCCAGGACCCCGCCATCCGCAAGCGCGTGTTCGACCTCATCAAGGCCATGACGCCGCCGGAGTGACCGGCGGCCGGGCCACCCGGCTTGTCCCGCCGGGAGGCCCGGCCTAGAACCCGGCCCATCGCCGGAGCCCGGAACACCCTTGGCCACCACCGAACCCGACACCCTTCCCCGGGCGGAGCCGACGCCCGCCCAGGCCGCCCAGGCCGCCATCCTCGCCCGCCCCGCCACGGAGGAGCGCCGCATGGCCGACGCCATCCGCGCGCTGGCGATGGATGCGGTGGAGGCGGCGAAGTCCGGCCACCCCGGCATGCCCATGGGCATGGCCGACGTGGCGACGGTGCTGTGGACCAAGTTCCTGAAATACGACGCCGCCGACCCGCGCTGGCCGGACCGCGACCGCTTCGTGCTGTCCGCCGGCCACGGCTCCATGCTGCTGTATTCGCTGCTGCACCTGTCCGGCCATGCCGGCATGGGGATGGAGGAGCTGCGCCGCTTCCGCCAGCTGCATTCCCCCGCCGCCGGCCACCCGGAATTCGGCGAGCACCCGGCCATCGAGACCACCACCGGCCCGCTGGGGCAGGGCATCTCCACCGCCGTCGGCATGGCGCTGGCCGAGCGCATGCTGGCCGCGCGCTTCGGCAAGTCGCTGGTGGACCACCGCACCTGGGTCATCGCCTCGGATGGCGACCTGCAGGAAGGCATCTCTCACGAGGCGGCGGCGCTGGCCGGGCACCTGAAGCTGGAGAAGCTGACGGTGCTGTGGGACGACAATCACATCTCCATCGACGGCGACACCGCGCTGAGCTTCAGCGAGGACGTGCTGAAGCGCTTCCAGGCCTATGGCTGGGCGGTGCGCCGGGTGGACGGGCATGACCAGCAGGAGCTGGCCGGGGCGATGTCCCAAGCCATGCGCTCCAAGAAGCCGACGCTGATTGCCTGCCGCACCATCATCGGCTTCGCCGCGCCGAAGAAGGCGGGCACCGCCAGCAGCCACGGCGCGCCGCTGGGCGCGGACGAGATCGCCGCCGCCAAGTCCGCCCTGGGCTGGAACGCCGAGCCCTTCACCGTGCCCGACGGCCTCAAGGCGCGCTGGGAGGAGGCCGGGCGCCGTTCCGCCGGCACCCGCCGCTCCTGGCTCAAGCGCCTGGCCAAGCATCCGGGCCGCGCCGATTTCGAGCGCGCCATGGCCGGCAAGCTGCCCGAGGGCTGGAGCGACGCGCTGAACGCCCTGCGCCAGCAGCACGCCGAGGGGCGCCCGAAGATCGCCAGCCGCATCGCCGGGCAGAAGGCGCTGGAGGCCCTGGTGCCGGCGGTGCCGGAGATGGTGGGCGGCAGCGCCGACCTCACCGGCTCCAACAACACCAACGTGAAGGGCATCCCGGCGGTCAAGCCGGGCGACTATGCCGGGCGCTTCGTCCATTGGGGCGTGCGCGAGCACGGCATGGCGGCGGCGATGAACGGCATGGCGCTGCATGGCGGCGTCATCCCCTATTCCGGCACCTTCCTGGTCTTCGCCGACTACCTGCGCCCGGCGCTGCGCCTCGCCGCGCTGATGCACCAGCGCGTCATCCACGTGCTGACGCATGACAGCATCGGCCTGGGCGAGGATGGGCCGACCCACCAGCCGGTGGAGACCATCGCCTCCCTGCGCGCCATCCCCAACCTCTACGTGTTCCGCCCGGCGGATGCGATGGAGACGGCCGAGGCGTGGGAGATGGCGCTGCGGCTGGACACCGCGCCCTCCGTGCTCGCGCTGTCGCGGCAGAACCTGCCGGCGCTGCGCGGCGAGGCAGGCGAGAACAAGGTGGCCCGCGGCGCCTATGTGCTGGAGGAGGCCGAGGGCGGCGAGCGGCAGGTGACGCTCCTGGCCACCGGATCGGAGGTGCAGGTCGCCGTCGCCGCGCGCGCCGCGCTGGCGGAGCAGGGCATCCGCGCCGCCGTCGTCTCCATGCCCTGCTGGGAGCTCTTCGCGCGGCAGGATGCGGAATACCGCGCCGCCGTGCTGGGCACCGCGCCGCGCGTGGGCGTGGAGGCGGCGCTGCGCTTCGGCTGGGACCAGTGGCTGGGCGAGCGCGCGGCCTTCGTGGGCATGGCGGGCTTCGGCGCCTCGGCGCCGGCGGACCAGCTGTTCGAGCATTTCGGCATCACGCCGGCCGCGGTGGTCGCGGCGGCGCGCAATCTCGTATCGGGGGAGTGAGCAAGTGACGGTGAAGGTTGCCATCAACGGCTTCGGGCGCATCGGGCGCCTGGTGCTGCGCGCCATGGTCGAGAGCGGGCGCACCGACGTGGAATGCGTCGCCATCAACGACCTCGGCTCGGTCGAGGCCAATGCCCACCTGTTCAAGTATGACAGCGTGCATGGCCGCTTCGACGGCGAGGTGAGCGTCGAGGGCGACAGCATCACCATCGTCCGCAACGGCCGCAAGTACGGGCCGATCAAGGTCTCGGCCTCGCGCGACCCTTCCGCCGTGCCCTTCGGCGGCGTGGACGTGGCGCTGGAGTGCACCGGCATCTTCACCACCAAGGCCAAGGCGGCGCCGCTGATGGCGGCGGGCGCGCGCAAGGTGCTGATCTCGGCGCCGGCCGACGAGGTGGATGCGACGGTGGTCTACGGCGTGAACCACCAGGTCCTCACCAAGGACATGACGGTGGTGTCCAACGCCTCCTGCACCACCAACTGCCTGGCGCCGATGGTGCACGTGCTGCACGGCAAGTGGGGCGTGCTGCGCGGCTACATGGTCACCATCCACGCCTACACGGGCGACCAGAACACAGTGGACACGCTGCACAAGGACCTGCGGCGCGCGCGTGCGGCCGCCGTGTCCATGATCCCGACCTCCACGGGCGCGGCCAAGGCCGTGGGCCTGGTGCTGCCGGAACTGGCGGGCAAGCTGGACGGCACCGCCATCCGCGTGCCGACGCCCAATGTCTCGCTGGTCAGCCTGGACGTGAACCTCGCCACCGATGGCGTGACCAAGGACCAGGTGAACGCGGCGATGCTGGAAGCCTCGCAGGGCGCGCTGAAGGGCATCCTGGGCTACGAGACGGCGCCGCTGGTGTCGGTGGACTTCAACACCAACCCGCATTCCTGCACCTTCGACGCCACCCAGACCCAGAGCCTGGATGGCGGCAAGCTGGTGCGCGTGATGGGCTGGTACGACAATGAGTGGGGCTTCTCGAACCGGATGTCGGACACCGCTGCCCTGTTCGGGAAGCTCTAGTTCACGGCCTAAAGAAGCAGTTCTCAAAAGCAGTCCGAGCCAAAGAAAATATGTAATCTGGCTGAGAGGCCTGTTCATACAGTTCGATGCCGCGATCTCGACCCTGAATAATAAGTTGGTTGAGTTCGCGGCCGATATATCGAGATTCTGCACTAACGCAGTCGCAGTATGATACTGGATCTTTTCCGCGCCTCCGTATTGCTGCGAGCGCTTCCGGTACTCGCATTCGTTGTTCGCATAAGCGTTCTGCTCCGTGTGCTAAGCGATTTCCAAGGTCATCTGGCGTGACCTCACGAGCAGATGATTCTGTAGACGTGGCAACAGTAGAGTTGTTTTGAGAAAGCACATTTTGGTGTGACTCGTTTATGCCTTTCCCCATATTCATTAAGATTATTACGCCTCCGACGACGAAAAAGAATAGCAGTAATAATTTCCATCTCATGTGTTGAACTCCAAGAACTAGGGAGCTTACTATCAATGCCCGCCTTCCGCACCCTCGATGACCTGGACGCGCGCGGCAAGCGCGTGCTGCTGCGCGCCGACCTGAACCTGCCGGTGAAGGACGGGCGCATCACCGACATGACGCGCATCACCCGCCTGGTGCCCACGGTGAAGGAGCTGCTGGAGAAGGGCGCGCGCGTCATCATCTGCTCGCATTTCGACCGGCCCAAGGGCCAACGCGTGCCGGAGATGTCGCTGAAGCCCATGCAGGCCGCGCTGGGCGAGGCGCTGGGCCAGCCCGTCGCCTTCGCCGATGACTGCGTGGGCCCCGAGGCCGAGGCCGCCGCCGCCGCGTTGAAGGATGGCGAGGCGCTGCTGCTGGAGAACACCCGCTTCCACAAGGGCGAGGAGAAGAACGACCCCGCCCTGGCGCAGGGCCTGGCCAAGCTGGCCGATGCCTTCGTCAGCGACGCCTTCTCCGCCGCCCACCGCGCCCATGCTTCCACCGAGGGCGTGGCGCGCCTGATTCCCGCCTATGCCGGCCGGCTGATGCAGCAGGAGCTTGAGGCGCTGGACAAGGCGCTGGGCACCCCGCAGCGCCCGGTGGTGGCGATCGTCGGCGGCGCCAAGGTTTCCACCAAGCTGGACCTGCTGGGCAACTTGTCCGGCAAGGTGGACGTGCTGGTGATCGGCGGCGCCATGGCCAATACCTTCCTGGCCGCCCAGGGCCACGCGGTGGGCAAGTCGCTGCAGGAAGCCGAGATGCACGACACCGCCCGGCAGATCATGGCCGAGGCCCAGGGCAAGGGCTGCACCATCATGCTCCCGCTCGACCTCGTCGCCGCCGATGGCTTCGCTGCCCACAGCCCGCACGAGGTGGTGGGGCTGGACGCGGTGCCGGCGGGGCGCATGGCGCTGGATGTCGGCCCGGCGACGGTGGCCGCCGTGGTGGAGGCGCTGCGCACCGCGAAGACGCTGGTGTGGAATGGCCCCTTCGGCGCCTTCGAGATCGCGCCCTTCGACGCCGCGACGGTGGCGGTGGCGCAGGAGGTGGCACGGCTGACCGAGGCCGGCAGCCTGACCAGCGTGGGCGGCGGCGGCGACACCGTCAGCGCCCTGCGCCATGCCGGCGTGGCGGAGCGGATGAGCTACGTCTCCACCGCCGGCGGCGCCTTCCTGGAATGGCTGGAGGGCAAGGCCTTGCCGGGAGTCGAGGCGCTTCGCGTCTGATTAATTTTTCATTGACATATTAACGAGACATGCCCCAGCCTGGGGCATGTCCGCCAATCGCCTGATCGCCGCCGGATTCAGCAAGCCTTCATCCCTTCGCTGGAGAGTGGCGCGCATGATCAGCAGCAACAGCCTCGCGGCCTTCACGCAAGAGATCTCCCGTGCTCGCCCCGCGCAAGGGGCGGCCCCGGCGCAGCGAGCCGACGCCCCGTTCCAGGCGACGGAGGTGGCGGCCCAGCGCAAGCTGGAAGCCGTGCCGCCCGCCCCGGCCACTCCGGTGCCGCGCGGTTCGCTGCTCGACCTGCGTGTCTAGGGTGTGCCTAGCGCCTGGGCAGATGTGGCAAGAAAGCCACGGTTGCGCGTGATCATGATTTGTCTGTGGGCATGGCCCTGGGCAAGCGGCAAGCTTCGTGGCTCTCTTGTTGCAACGCACCCAGCGTTGGCATCAGCGGAAAGTGACCGGCCCATGCGCAAGTTCCTCCTCGCCTCCACCGCCCTCGGCGCCTTCGCGCTGGCGCAGCCGGCGCAGGCCCAGGTCGCCCTGGGTGACACGGGGCTGACCGCCACCGTCACCGGCACCGCCGCCAGCGACTACCTGTTCCGCGGCATCAGCCAGACGCGTTCGCGCTTCGCCACCCAGCTGAACGCCGAGGTCGCGCATTCCTCCGGCTTCTACATCGGCGGCTTCCTGTCCAATGTCCGCTTCCTCGGCACCGACGCCCGGCAGGAGGTGGACCTGTTCGGCGGCTACCGCTTTACCGCGCTGGACTTCAACTTCGACGTCGGCGGCATCTGGTACACCTACCCGGGCTACGACCGGGCGCCGGGCCAGTTCGGGCTGAACTACGCCGAGGCGCAGCTGAAGGTCTCGCGCGAGGTCGGGCCGGTGAACCTGCTGGGCCAGTTCAACTACTCGCCCAACTTCTTCGGCTCCTCCGGCGACGGCTACTACCTGGAAGGCGGCGCGGACTGGAAGACGGGCATCTGGGACCTGACGCTGGGCGGGCGCATCGGCCACCAGTGGATCCAGCGCAACGTGCGCTTCGGCACGCCGGACTATGCGTGGTGGTCGGTCGCCATCTCGCGTGAGTTCGCCATCGAGGGGATCGGCACCATCTCCGCCTCCGTCGGCTACTATGACACCTCCATCAGCCGCGGCGACTGCGCGGGCCGGCAGGACGTGTGCAACGCCCGCGCGCTGGGCTCCATCTCCTTCAAGTTCTGACCCCGCAGCCCCCGGCGGGGGCTGCCTTTCCTCCGTGCCCTCGCCGCCGCCCGCCCATCGCGGGCGGCATCGAAGGGCGCTCCCTCCCCGTCAGCGCCCCCTCCACCTGGCGGTCGCGCCGGGGCTTCGCCCTGGCGCGGAGCAGGCCCCCCAGGACCAGGCACGGCCCGGAGCGCGCGAAGCCGCGCGGCCGCCCCCCCATCCGGCGGCCACCCTCAGGCGTAGCGTGCGCCTGCCCCCGGGGCCCCCGCCGCGGTTTTCCGCCGCCGCACAGCGGCGACGGAAAACTGCGGTGGGGATTCACCCCCGCGCCACCTTCACCGCCTGCTTGGCGGCGTTGACCATCAGCCCGACCTCGTTGGCGATGGTCACCAGCTTGAAGCCCATGCCGATCATCCGGTGGGCGTACTCGGCGGTGCCGTTGTGCAGCCCGGCCGCGATGCCGCGCTGGCCCGTCTTGTCCAGCAGCATCTTGTAGATGTCGAGGACCTCCGGGTCCTCCACGTCCAGCTTCGGCGTCTTGCCGTAGGAGAAGGACAGGTCGGACGGGCCGATGTAGATGCCGTCGATGCCCTCGACCGCCAGGATGGCGTCGATGTTCTCGATGGCCTGCTTGGTCTCGATCATCGGGATGACCAGGATCTCGTCATTCGCCGTCTGCTGGTAGGCGCCGGCGGAGCCATAGGCCCCGGCGCGGATCGGCCCGTTGGAGCGCGTGCCCTTGGGCGGATACTTGGAATACTGCACCAGGGCGCGGGCCTCGGCCTCGGTGTTCACCATCGGGCAGATCACGCCGTAGGCGCCGGCATCCAGCACCTTGCCGATGATGCCGGGCTCGTTCCACGGCACCCGCACCATCGGCACGGCGCCCGAACCGGAGGCGGCGATGCCCTGGAAGCACGCGACGCAGGACAGGTAGTCCTGCACGCCGTGCTGCATGTCCACCGTCACGCTGTCCCAGCCGCACTGGCTGTACATCTCGGCCACGAAGGCGTTGGGCACCGCCAGCCAGCCGTTCACCACCGCCTGGCCCGCTTGCCAAGCCTGCTTCACCTTGTTCGCCAACGCCGCTTCCTTCCCCGGATGCATGGAGTGAGGCGGCGAGGCTAGGCCCGAAGCCTGGGGCGTCCAAGCCCCGCTCAGGCCGCTTCGACCACGTCCCCGCAGGCGATGGCGCCGCCCACCAGCACCCGGGCGCAGATGCCGCCGCGCATGCGCAGGGCGTTGTAGCCGCCCACCCCCAGCGCCTCCTCCATGCGCGAGCACGGGTGGCACTCGGCGCTCCACTCCAGCAGGGCGGCGCCGATGCGGAAGCGGCGGCCCTTCAGCGCGTGCAGGTTCACCCCCGCCACCAGCAGGTTGCGGCGCACTTCCTCCGGCGCCACGGCGCGGCCGAGGAAGGCGCCCACGGCCGCCAGGTCCTCCGCGGCGATGAGCGTCACCTGCCGGCCGGCGCGGCCGGTGCCGGCGTAGCGGTCGCCCTCCAGCCCGGTGCCGGGCACCAGCAAGGCGCGCTCCACCGCCTGCACCGGGGCGCGGCGGGCCGGGCGCAGGCCGATCCAGCGCAGCGCGCCCGGCCGCATCGGCGCGGCGAACAGGCGCGCCAGCGCCGGGCCGGGCTGCGGCACCCGGCTGGTCGTCGTCTCATCGAGGAAAAATGCGCCCGGTCCCTGGTCCATGCCCCGTCATCCTGAAAATCCCGGGGGTTCTTGCCCATCGCGGCGCATCGCGCAGCCTGGGAATTGCCCATAGCGCCATGCGCCTGTCACATTTCCAGGGCGCGGGCATAGACCTGCTTGCGCGGCAGCCCGGTGGCGGCGGCCACGTGGGCGGCGGCGTCGCGGCGGCTCATGGTTTCCATGGCACGGCGCAGCAGGGCGTCCAGTTCGGCCTCCGGCGGCGCCTCGGGGGGCGGGGCGGGGCCGACCAGCAGCACCACCTCGCCGCGCGGCGGGTCGGCCAGGGCGCCTTCGGCCAGGGCGTCCAGCGTGCCGCGGCGCACTTCCTCGAAGGTCTTGGTCAGCTCACGCGCCAGGGCGGCGGGGCGGGCGGGGCCCAGCCCGTCGCGCAGGGCGGCCAGCGCCTCGGCGGCGCGGTGCGGCGCCTCGTAGAACACCAGGGTGGCGGACAGGCCCGCCCCTTCCAGCGCCCGCAGCCGCGCGACCTCGGCGGCGCGGGCGGCCTCCCTGGCCGGCAGGAAGCCCGCGAACAGGAAGGGGTGGGGCGGCAGGCCGCTCAGGGTCAGCGCCAGCAGGGCGGCGTTGGGGCCGGGCACGCCGGTCACCGGCACCCCGGCGGCGATCGCCGCGCGCACCAGGCGGAAGCCGGGGTCGCTCACCAGCGGCGTGCCGGCGTCGCTCACCAGCGCCAGCCGCGCGCCCTCCTGCATGCGCTTGACGAGGCGCACGGCCTCCGCTTCCTCGTTGTGGTCGTGCAGGGCGTGCAGGCGCGCGGCAACGCCGTGCCGCGCGAGCAGTTTGGCCGTCACCCGTGTATCCTCGCACAGCACGGAGTCGGCCGCGCGCAGCGCCTGGAGCGCGCGGGCCGGAACGTCGTCCAGGTTGCCGATCGGCGTGGCCACCAGGGTCAGGCCGCCGGAAGGGGGGTGGGGTGATGCGTCGTCTGCCATGGCTACTGGGCTTCCTGGCCCTGATCGGCTGCGCGCCGCAACCCCAGGGGCCGGGCTTCCCCGCCACCGGCCCGCAGGCGCGCTGGGCGCCGCCGCCCATGCCGGGCGACGCCGCGGCGCCGCGCAGCCGGGTGGCGCTGCTGCTGCCGCTGTCGGGCCCGCAGGCCCCGCTGGGCGAGGCGATGCAGAACGCGGCCACCCTGGCCCTGTTCGAGGGCGGCGACCGCGGCGTGGAGTTCCTGCCGCGCGACACCCGCTCCTCCTCCGCCGGCGCCGCCGACGCGGCGCGGCAGGCGGTGGCGGAGGGCGCGCGCGCCGTCGCCGGGCCGCTGACCCTGCAGGAAACCGCCGCCGTCTCCGCCGCCACCGGCGGGCAGCTGCCGGTGTTCGCCTTCACCTCGGACGAGGCGCAGGCCGGGCCGGCCACCTGGGTGCTGGGCATCACCCCCACCCAGCAGGCGCGGCGGGTAATGCAGGCCGCCCTGGGCCAGGGCGCGCGGCGCTTCGCCCTGCTGGCGCCGGAGGACGCCTTCGGCCAGCGCCTGGCCGACGCGATGCGCCGCGCCGCCGCCGAGGCCGGGCTGCCGCCGCCCGTCATCCAGTTCACCGCCGCCCGCGGCGGCGACCTGGCCGGCGCCGCCGAGGCGCTGGCGGCGCAATTGCCCGACGCCGTGCTGCTGGGCGGCGGCGGCGCCTTCGCCCGGCAGGCCGCCCCGGCCCTGGCCACCGCCTTCGGCGGACGCCCGCCGCGCCTGCTGGGCACCAGCCTGTGGGCCACGGAACCCGGGCTGGGCAACGAGCCCGCCCTGGCCGGCGCGCTGTTCCCCGGCCCCGACCCTGCCGGGCGGGGCCGCTTCGAGGCCGCCTATGCCGGGGCCTTCGGCGCCGCCCCGCCGCGCACCGCGGGCGTGGCCTATGACGGCGCCGCCCTGGCCGCGCGCGCCGCGCGGGCCGGCGCGCCGCCGCTGGGCGAGCCCTTCATGGGCGCCGACGGCCCCATCCAGCTGCGCGAGAACGGCGTGCTGGCGCGGGGCCTGGCGGTCTTCGCCCTGCGCCCCGGCGCCGATCCGCAGCTGGTCCAGGCCGCGCCGGCCGGCGCGGGCAGCTGATGCGGGCATGAACCGCCGCGCCGCCCTGCTGGCCGGCGCGGCGTTGCTGGCGCCGGCCGCCCTGGGCGCGCTGGGCCACGCGCTGCTGGGCTGGCCGGGGGCGGCCCTGGCCGCCGTGCTGGCCGCCGCCGCCCTGGCGCTGCGCTGGGGCGCCGCCGTGGCGCGGCTGGAGGCGCACCTGGTCGCCGGCCGCGGCGGCCCCGCGCCGCTGCCGACCCTGCTGCCGATGGAAGGCGCCCTGGCGCGGGTGGAGCGCGCCCGCGCCGCCCAGCGCACCGCGCTGGAGCGCGCGCGCCTGGCCGGGGAGGCCACCATCGCCGCCCTGCCGGACCCGGTGGTGGTGCTGGACGGCGCCTGCGCCCCGCTGCGCGCCAACCCCGCCGCCGCCCGCCTGCTGGGCGAGGACCTGCCCGCCCTGCTGCGCCACCCCGCCCTGGCCGGCGCCGCCGACCGCGCCCTGGGCGGCGAGGGCGCGCAGGAGGCCGAGGTGGCGCTGCCGGGCCTGCGCGAATGCCTGGCCCAGCTGGTGCCGCTGGACCCGCCGCTGCCGGATGGCGGGCGGCTGCTGCTGGTGCTGGCGGACCGCTCGGCGCCGCGCGCGGCCGAGCGGCGGCGGGCGGAGTTCGTCACCAACGCCTCGCACGAGCTGCGCACGCCGCTGGCCTCCATCATGGGCTTCATCGAGACGCTGCGCGGCCCCGCCGCCGACGACCCGGCGGCGCAGCACCGCTTCCTGGGCATCATGGCCGAGCAGGGCGAGCGCATGCGGCGCCTGATCGAGGACCTGCTCGGCCTGTCGCGCGTGGAGGCCACCGAGCACCTGCCGCCCACCGCCGCCGTGCCGCTGGACGCCGTGCTGCGGGCGGAGGCGGCGGCGCTGGAACCGCTGTTCGCCCGCCGCGGCATCGCCCTGGCGCTGGAGGTGCCGGACGGGCTGGTGGCCCACCCCGCCGATGCCGACCAGATGGCGCAGGTGGCGCGCAACCTGCTGGACAACGCGCTGCGCCACGCCGCCACCCGGGTGGAGCTGCGCGGCTTCGCCGAGGCGGCGCAGGTGGGCTTCACGGTGGTGGATGACGGCCCGGGCTTCGCGCGGGAGCACATCCCGCGGCTGACGGAGCGCTTCTACCGGGTGGACAAGGCGCGCGGGCGCGGCACCGGCAACACCGGGCTGGGGCTGGCCATCGTCAAGCACATCCTCCAGCGCCACCGCGGCAGCCTGCGCATCGCCAGCGAGCCCGGGGCGGGGGCGGAGTTCCGCGTCGCGGTGCCCGGCTACGCCGGAACCCCCGCCGGGTCGTGAGAGCCGGGCCGGAAGCGGTGGGTGGAGCCGCCGAAGGCCAGCAGCGTCCCGTCCTCGTCGCGCACCTCGCCGCGGGCGAAGAACACGGCGCGCCCAGCCGTCACCAGCGTGCCTTCCGCCACCAGCAGCGCGCCGATGCGGCCCGGGGCGGTGAAGCGCGCATCCAGGTCCAGCGTCACGGCGGAGCGGCGGTGGCCGGGCACGGTGCAGAACAGCCCGGCGAAGGCGTTCACCTGGTCCAGCAGGGCCAGCATGACGCCGCCATGCACGATGCCGCCGCGGTTGGCGTGCTGCGGCCCGGCGCGGCACAGCAGCCGGGCGTGGCCTTCCCGCCATTCGGCCATCTCGATGCCCAGCAGGTCGTGGAAGGGGGAATCCGACTGCCTCAGCAGGTGCGCGTCCATGCGCCGGGGGTGCCCCGGCGCGCGGGCGCGGTCAATCGGCGCGGATGCGCGCCTCGCGGATCAGGGGTTCCAGCACCGCCACCTGCGCGGCGATGAAGGCGGCGAACTGCTCGGGGGTGCCGCCGCCCACCACCGCGCCGGTCTCGGCCAGGCGGGGGCCGATCTCCGGCTCGCGCAGGGCGGCGCTCACCGCCTCGGCCATGCGGGCGACGATGTCGGGCGGGGTGCGGGCGGGGGCGGCCAGGCCGAACCAGGTGCCGAACACGAAGCCGGGCAGCCCGGCCTCCTCCGCCGTCGGCACCTCGGGCAGCACGGGCAGGCGGGCGGCGGTGGCCACCGCCAGCGGGCGCACCGTGCCCTCGCGCAGCTGGGGCAGGATGTTGGGGGTGTTGTCGATGATGAGGTCCAGCGTGCCGGCCACCAGGTCGGTGACCGCCGGCGCGGCGCCCCGGTAGGGGACGTGGGTGATCTCCACCCCCGCCAGCCGGTTCAGCAGCGCCAGGGCGATGTGCAGGGAGGAGCCGTTGCCGGCCGAGCCGCCGCGGATGGCGCCGGGCCGGGCGCGGGCGTCGGCCAGCAGGGCGGGCAGGTCGCGCCACGGGCGGCTGGCGTTCACCGCGATGACCTTGGGCGTGCTGATGAGCTGCACGCAGGGCGCGAAGGCGGTGCGCGGGTCGAAGGGCATGTTGGCGAACAGGAAGGGGTTGGCCGCCAGCGGGCCGATGGACCCCAGCAGCCAGGTGGCGCCGTCCGGCGCCGCCTTGGCCACGGCGTCGGCGCCGATGTTGCCGCCGGCGCCGGGCCGGTTCTCCACCACCACCGGCTGGCCCAGCGCGGATTGCAGCCGCAGCGCCAGTGGGCGGGCCAGCAGGTCGGCCAGCCCGCCGGGCGGGAAGGGCACCACGATGCGGATGGGGCGGGCGGGCCAGCCCCCCTGGGCGGCGGCGAGCGCCGGGGCCAGCAGCGGCAGGGCGAGCAGGGAGCGCCGGTCCATGGTCAATGCGCCTTCGCGTAGAGGTGGGGGATGGCCGGGTCCACCGGCACGTCCAGCAGCAGCGGGCCGTCCAGCGCCAGCCCCTCGGCCAGCGCCGCCTCGACCGCGGCCGGGGTGTCGCAGCGGCGGGCCGGCACGCCGAAGCCGCGGGCGATGTCGGCGAAGCCGACCCCCGGCACGTCGATGCCCGGGGCGCCGGTGACGCCCAGCACGCCGGAGAAGGAGCGCATGGCGCCGTAGCCGCCGTTGTTGACCACGACAACCGTGACCGGCAGCCGCCCCTGCGCCGCGTTCCACAGCGCCTGGATGCAGTAGAGCATGGAGCCGTCGCCGATGACCGCGACGACGCGCCGCCCGGCCAGCGCCACCCCCATGGCGGCGGGCAGCCCGTGGCCCAGCCCGCCAGAGGCCATGGTGAGGAAGCCGCCCCATTCGGTGATGGGCAGGTGGCGCTGGATGGCCGGGCGGTGGGAGGGCGCCTCCTCCACCACCACGGCACCGGGCGGCAGGCGGCGGCGGATGGCGGCGAACAGCCATTCGGCGCGCAGCGGGTCGCCCGCCTCCGGCGCGGGGGCGGGCGGGCGCGGGGCGGGGGGCGGGCGGGTGGCGTCCGGCAGCAGCGCCGCCAGCGCCGGCAGGCCCAGCCGCAGCGAGCCGAGCAGGGCGGTGCCGGCGCCGGCCGCCGCCGCGGACTCGCCATCCGTGGTCATCTGGAAGATTGGGGCGGGGCCGGCGAAGGCCGCGCATTCGCCGGCCACGTGGAAGGTGAACACCGGCGCGCCGGCCACCAGCACCGCGTCGAAGGGGGCCAGCGCCGCGCCGATGGCGCCCGGCGCCGCCGGCAGGAAGCCGGCGAACAGCGGATGGTCCTCGGGGAAGCAGACCCGCGCGGCGAAGGGCGCGGCCAGCACGGGGGCGCGCAGCTTCTCCGCCAGGGCCACCAGGGCGGGGCCGGCGCCCTCGGCGTCCACCTCCGCCCCGGCGACCAGCACGGGGCGGGCGGCGGCGGCCAGGGCGGCGGCGCATTCGGCCAGCCCCGCCGGGTCGGGCGCCATGTCGTTGCGGTGGGTCCGCGGCGGCACGGCGGCGGCGGGGCGCGCCCAGTCATCCATGGGGATGGACACCATCACCGGCCCGCGCGGGTGCTGCATGGCGATGGCGTGCGCCTGGGCGATGGCGCGCGGCACGTCCTCCGCCCGCGCCGGCTCCACCGACCACTTCACGTAGGGGCGCGGGAAGGCGGCGGCGTCGGTGGCGCCCAGGAAGGGGTTGCCCGGCAGCAGGGAGCGCGCCTGCTGGCCCACCGTGACCACCACCGGCGCCTGGTTGCGGAAGGCGGTGAACAGGTTGCCCATGGCGTGGCCGATGCCCACCGCCGAATGGAGGTTGCACAGCGCCGCCCGCCCGGTGGCGCGCGCGTGGCCGTCGGCCATCGCCACCGCCACCGCTTCGGCGAGGCAGAGCTCGTAGCGGAAATCCGCCGGCCAGCGGTCCAGGAAGGGCAGCTCGGTGGAGCCGGGGTTGCCGAACACCGTGGTGAGGCCCAGGCGGCGCAGCAGGTCGAACACCGCCTCGCGCACGCTGGTCGCCGCCGGCTCGCCGTCACGCGGCATCCCGTTTCCTTCCCCGTCCGTTCCGCCCAGGGATGCAACGGGCGGCCGCGCCGCGCAAGGATTATCCGGCCACCCGGCGCTCGATGCGCCGCAGCACCGCGCACAGGCGGGAGAACACCAGCCAGAAGGCGCCGTGCCCCGGCGCCGCCGCGGCGTCGCGGCCGGCCAGCTGCGGCTCGCCCCGGCGCAGCACGCCCAGGCGGGATTCCATCCGGCCGCGCATGTTCTCCAGGAAGGCGTCGGAGGCGGACATGTACTGCTCCAGAAGTTCGGCCACCGTCTCGCTCTCCACGCTGCTGCGGCCGGCGGCGGTGAAGCGCTTCAGGCCCCGCGCCTCCTGCGCCATGGCCAGGTGCAGGCGGTGCAGCTCCGCCAGCAGGCGGGCGCAGCGGGCGCGGGCCTCGCGCGCTTCCTCGGGGGCGGGGGTGTCCATGCGCCGCAGCTTGCGGCCCCGCGGGTTAAGGCGCGCTTTCCAGCCGCCCGGCGATGCCCTCCAGCGCGGCGTCGCGCAGCCCCATCTCGCGCAGCATGGCCAGGGTGTTCAGCAGGTAGTCGCGGTTGGAGCCCGCCTGGCCGACCCCCGCGGCGATGACGCGCGCCGCCGTCTCGGCGCAGGGGCGGGCATAGGCGGGGTGGCGGCGGTCGGCCACGTAGCACAGCGCGCGCACCACGCCGCCGGAGGCGAGGCGCACCGGTAGCATGCGCTCATGGTACACGTTCTCGCCGCGCGGGTTCTCGCGCTCGCGCAGGTAGGCGCGGGTGGCGGCCACGTCCCCCGGCGCCACGGTGAAGGCGACGCCGTGGCAGGAGCCGCCGCGGTCCAGCCCCAGCACCAGCCCCGGGCGCTCGGGCGTGCCGCGGTACAGGCGGCTCCACAGGCAGAAGCGGCGGTGGAAGCCGCGCAGCAGCGCCGGCTCGCGCGCCGCGAAGGGAAAGCCCGGCCGCCAGATGAGCGAGCCGTAGGCGAAGACGTGCAGCGGGCTGGACGGGTCCATCGCCTGCGGGTCTAACCCCGGCGTGATGGCAAGAAAATGGTCCCTGTTCCTGCTGGTCCTCCTGCTGCTGGGCGGCGGGGCGGCCTTCGCCTGGCAGGTGGCGCTGAACCGGCTGGAGCGCGGCGTGCTGGCCTGGGCCGAGGCGCGCCGCGCCGAGGGCTGGCAGGTGGCGCACGGCGCGCCGGAGCGCGGCCCGCTGCCCTGGCGGCCGGAGGTGGCGCTGCCGGGCTTCAGCGCCCGCAACCCGCTGGGCCTGGGGCTGGAGGCCGGGACCCTGCGCGTGGCGCTGGACCCGCGCACCCCCCGCCACCTGCGCCTGCGCGCGGAGGGGGAGCTGGCCGCCCTGGCCGGGGCGCAGCGCGTGCCGGTGCAAGCGCAGGCGCTGGAGGGCCTGGCCGGGCTGGAGGCGGAGGACCTGCTGTGGAACGCCGAGGCCCTGGTGGCGCCCGGCCTGGAATCGCGCCGCATCGCCCTGCGCTGGCGCGACGGGCACGCCCAGCTGACGGCCGACGCCACCCGGCTGGGCCCGGTGCGGCTGGACGGCTTCTCCCTGCTGCTGGCGCTGGAGAACCCCGCCGGCACCCCGGCCGCCTTCCGCGCCGGCGGCGGCCGGCTGCGGCTGCTGCAGGCGGAGGCGCGGCGCGGCGAGGCGCGGGCCGAGGCCCAGGCGACGCTGACGCTGGACGCCGCCTTGCAGCCGGAAGGCCGCGGCCAGCTGACGCTGCACGCCCCCGGCGACTGGGTGGCGGCCATGCGCGAGGCCGGGCTGCTGGCGCCGCAGGTGGCTGGGCCGCTGGCCATCGCGGCGCAGCTGGGCGCGCGGGTGCCGCCGGGCGGCGGCCCGCCCCGGCTGGAGATGCCGGTGGAGCTGCGCGCCCGCCGGCTGAGCGTGGCGCGCTTCCCGGTGGCGAACCTGCCCGAGGTGGCATGGCGCTGAGCTTGCGCTAGGCTCCGCGCGTGATCCGCTCCCTGCTCGCGCGCTTCCGCCCGCCGCCGCCGCCGCCGCCGCAGCCCCCGCCGCCGGACCCGCTGGCCCTGGCCGACGCCGCGCGCGACCGCGGCGACCTGGCCGCCGCCGCGGCGCATTACCGCGCCCACCTGGAACGCGCGCCGGAGGACGCGCCGATCCTCGTGCAGCTGGGGCACATGCTGAAGGATGGCGGCGACCCCCGCGCGGCCGAGACCGCCTATCGCCGCGCCATGGCGCTGCGTCCGGCGGACCACGACATCCCGCTGCAACTGGGCCACGCGCTGAAGCTGCAGGGCCGCATGGCGGAGGCGCGCCAGGCCTACGAGCTGTCGGACGCGCTGGCCCCGCCCAACCACGCGGCGGAGGAGCTGGCGGCGCTGGGGCTGCGCCCGGGGGCGCCGCGCCGCGCCGCGGCCCCGCCGGCCGCCCCGCCCGACCTCGCGGGGCTGCGCGCCGCCTTCGAGGCGCGGCCGCGGCGCGACGCCTGGCAGCGCCTGCGCGCCGCCGGCGGCGACGCCCCGCTGGAAGGCTCGCCGGGCGGGCCCTTCCTGCTCGACATCTCCGACCTGCTGTCCATGCTGCACGGCACCGGGCGCGCCACCGGCATCCAGCGCGTGCAGATGGGCATCTGCCGCCACCTGCTGGACCACGCCCCGGGCGAGGCGCGCTTCGTGATGCTGGACGGGCCGCTGGGCCCCATCTGGGCGCTGGAGGACGCGGCGCTGGACGCGGTGCTGCGCCACGCCGAATCCGGCGCGCACGACCCCGCCGTGGCCCGCGCGCTGGTGGACGCGGCGCTGGATTCCGCCGCCCCGGCGCACCTGCCCTCGGCGCGGCTGTACATGACGCTGGGCGCCTTCTGGTTCCACGCCGGGGACGGGCCGCTGCTGGACCGGCTGCGCGCCGCCGGGCTGCGCCTGGGCATGCTGGCCTACGACATGATTCCCCTGACCCACCCGGAGCACGCCGACGCCGCCAACGCCGCGGCGTTCGGGCGCTCGCTCGCCTCCGGCGCGCGGCGCTGGGACTTCGCCCTCGCCATCTCGGAGCATTCGGCGGCGGGCATGCGGGCGGCGCTGGCGGCGCGGGCGGCGGCGGAGGTGCCGGTGCGCGCCGTGCCGCTGGCCCACCGGCTGACCGGGGCGGAGCCCGCGGGCTGGCCGGAGGCGGCGCGTGACCTGCGCGGCCGGCCCTTCGTGCTGTGCGTCGGCACGCTGGAAAGCCGCAAGAACCACCTGGTGCTGTTCCAGGCCTGGAAGCTGCTGCTGGAGGACGGCTTCGCCCCGCCGCCGCTGGTGCTGGTGGGCAAGCCCGGCTGGCGCGTCGGCGATCTGCTGGCCCAGCTGGAGGCGACCGGCTTCCTGGGCGGGCGGATCCGCCTGCTGCCCGGCGTGTCGGACCCCGAGCTGGCGGCCCTTTACCAAGCGGCCGCCTTCACCGTGTTCCCCTCCTTCACCGAGGGCTGGGGGCTGCCGGTGGGCGAGTCCCTCGCGCTCGGCACCCCCTGCCTGGCGGCGATGACGGGCGCGACGCCGGAGGCCGCGGGCGGCTTCGCCGGGGCGCTGGATCCCTTCTCGGCCCGGCAGGTGGCGCAGGCCGTGCGCGCCTGGGCGGAGGACCCGGCGGCGCTGGCCGCCGAGCGCGCCCGCCTGCGCGACGGCTTCCGCCCGCGCGGCTGGGCCGAGGTGGGCGAGGAGGTGCTGGCGGCGCTGCGCGAGGCGGTGGCGCGCCCGGCCCTGCCGCGCCCGCTGCCGCCGCCGCCCGTGCTGGGGCCCGAGCCCGCCCTGCCCGAATCCGCCCTCGGCGCCGGGCTGGTGGCGCCGGAGGACGGGGTGGCCTGGGTGATCGGCCCCGCCGCCACCCTGCACGTGGAGGCGCCGCCCGGGCGCATCCTGGCCGAGCTGGAGGCGCGGCCCTGGGCGGAAGGCAACCTGGTGGCGCTGGGCGAGGACGGCGCGCCCGCGCCGCTGCGCCCAGGCGCCGCGCTGTCCTGCCCCTGGCCGGGCGGGGCGGGCACGCTGGTGCTGCGCGTGATGGGCCCGCTGCACCCGCCGCCGGGCGGCGACCCGCGGCCCATCCGCGCCGGGCTGCGCGTCCTGCGCCACCTGCCCGCCGAGGCCGCGCCCCTGCCGGCCGGGCCTCTGGGCCCGGAGGATGCCGCCGGCTGGGCGGCGCTGCTGCCGGGCGACGGCACGCTGCGCTTCGCCGCCCCGGCGCCGCTGCACCTGCTGCTGGGCCTGGAGGGAGAGGCGGTGCCGCGCCGCCTGCGCCTGGAGCCCGGCGAGCACGCCCTGCCGTTGGAAGGCCGCCGCCCCCTGCTGCTGCGCTGGGCGCGCGACGACGACCTGGAGGGACGGCTGGCACTGCTGGAGGCCACCGCGCCGCCGCTGCCCCTGGCCGCCCGCCTGGCGGCGTTGGAGGCCGCGGCCCCGGCGGGCGCCCCGCTGTCCGGCCCGGCGGCGCGGCTGCTGGGCCGGTGAGGCTGCTGCTTGACCTCCAGGGGGCGCAGGGCGGGGCGCGGCGCGGCGGGCTGGGCCGCTACACCCTGGAACTGGCGCGCGCCCTGCTGCGCCACCCGCGCGGGCACGACCCGCTGGTGCTGGTGAACACCGGCCTGGCCGGGAGCGCGGCGGAGCTGCTGGCGGAGTTCGGCCCCGCGCAATCCGTGCGCTGGACGGCGCCCGCCGGCACCGCGGCGGGCCGCGCGCCGCAGCACGCGCTGCGCCGCGCCGCCGCCCTGCTGCGGGCCGAGGCGGTGCTGGCCGCGCAGCCCGACGCCCTGCACCTGGGCAGCATCTTCGAGGGCTGGGACACCGACGCCGTCACCACCTGGCCGGCGGAGCGCGGGCGCGTCGCCACCGCCGCCACCCTGCACGACCTGCTGCCGCTTTCGCTGCGGCCGCTCTACCTCGACGGGCTGTGGGGGGCGAACGGGCTGCGCCCCTGGTACGCCGCCTGCCTGGCCGAGGCCGCCGCCTGCGACCTGCTGCTGTGCAACAGCGAGCACACGCGCGGCGAGGCGCGCCGCTTCCTGCCGCAGCCGCCGGAGCGCGTGGCCGTCATCGGCGGCGCGCCGGCCGCCCGCTTCCGCCCGCCGGAGCCGGGGGCGGCCTCGCCCCATCCCGGCTGCGTGCTGTTCCTGGGCGCCGGCGACCCGCGCAAGGACGACGCCACGCTGGTGCGCGGCTTCGCCCTGCTGCCGCCCGCGCTGCGCCGCCGCCACCCGCTGTGCATCGGCCACGCCGACCCCGCCGGGCTGCGCGCGCGCTTCGCCGCCGCTGGGCTTGCGGAAGGGGAGGCGGTGGCGCTGCCCTTCGTGCCGGACGACGCGCTGCCCGCCCTGTATGCCGGCGCCGCGCTGGTGGTCATCCCCTCGCTGGGCGAGGGCTACGGCCTGCCGGCGGCGGAGGCGATGGCCTGCGGCGCGCCGGTGCTGGTGGCCCGCGCCGGCGCCCTGCCGGAACTGGCGCCGCGCCCCGACGCGCAATTCCCGCCCGGCGACGCCCCCGCCCTGGCCACCCTGCTGCGCCGCTGGCTGGAGGATCCGGAGGGCCGGGCCGAGCTGGCGGCGCACGGCCTGCGCCGTGCCCGCGAATGGTCCTGGGACGGCGTGGCCGCCCGCGCCTGGGACGCGCTGGAGGCGCTGGCGCCCCGCCGTGCCCCGCCGCGCCGCCTGCCCCGGCTGGCCCTGCTGGCCGAGCGGCCCGACGCCGCCCTGGCCGGCGCCCTGGCCGCCGACTACGCCGTGACCCTGTGCGGCCCGGCGCCGCCGGAGGACGAGGCGCTGGCCGCGCGCTTCCCCTTCCTGGACCAGGCGCGGCTGCCGGCCCGCGCGCGGCTGTTCGACCGCGTGCTGGCGGTGGCCGGGGAAGCGCCGCCCCTGGCCGTGCTGGGCGCGGTGCCCGCCGTGGTGCTGCTGCGCGCCGAGGGCGCGGCGACCGGCGAGGTGCTGGAAGCGGCGCGCGCCGTGCTGGTGCCCGACGCCGCGGCGGCGGACCGGCTGCGCGCCGCGCACGGCGCCGCCGCCACCTTCCACCTGCACGTCCTGGACGCGGCCGGCCTGCCCGCCGCCATCGAGGCCGGCTGGGCCCGGCCACTGCCGGAGGAGGTGCTGGCCGGGCTGGGGCTGGACGCCGCCGGGGCCGCCGCCGCCGCCCCCGCCCTGGCGCGCTCCCTGGCCGAGCGCGGCGGGGCGGGGCCGCGCGTCCCGCGGCTGTGGCTGGACCTCTCGCTGCTGCCGCGGCCGCAGGTGGCGGCGCTGCTGCGCGACGGCGTGCCCGGCCGGCGGGTGGCGGCGCTGCGCCCGCTGGGCGACCGCCCCTGGACCGACCACGCCGGCACCTGGGCCCTGCTGGACCGCCCCGGCGCACCGCCGCCCGAGGAGGAGGCCGCCACCCTGCCGGGCGACGTCCTGCTGACGGAGGACCCGGCGCTGCGCCGGCTGGCCCCGGCCTGGGGGCTGCGGCTGGGCGAATGGCGCGGCGACGCGGCAGCGTTGCGGGCAGCCTGCCCATAGGCTGGGCATCGCCGGGCCGGCGGGGCCTCGGGCGGCCCCCGCCGCGCTTGTGGCGCCGCCCGGGCGGCTGCCACCCTGGCCGTCCCGCCCGGAGCCCTCGCCGATGACGCCGTCCCGCCGCCTCCTCCTCGCCGCGCTGGCGGCACCGGCCGCCGCACGCGCCCAGCCCGCCTGGCCCACGCGGCCGGTGCGCGTCATCAACCCCTATTCGCCCGGCGGCACCACGGACGTGGTGATGCGCCTGATGAACGAGCGGCTGGAGCGCGCCTTCGGCCAGCCCTTCCTGCTGGAGTCGCGGCCGGGCGCCGGCGGCTCCGTCGGCACAGCGGCGGCGCTGCAGGCGACGGACGGGCACACGCTGCTCATCACCAACACCGGGCCGCTGGCGGTGGCGCCGGCCATCCTGCCCAACATCGCCTACCGGCCGGACAGCTTCGGCTACGTCACCATGTTCGGCGGCGCGCCCATCACCTGCGCGGTGCGCGGCGATTCGCCCCATGCGGACATGCGCGCCTACGTGGCGGCGGCGCGGGCGCGGCCCGATGCCATCTCCTTCGGCAACAGCGGCGTCGGCTCCATGGGCCACCTGGCCGCGCTGCTGCTGGAGCAGGAGGTGGGGGTGCGCCTGCTGCACGTGCCCTATCGCGGCGCGCCGGAGGCGCAGGCGGCGGTGCTGGCAGGCGACCTGTCCTCCCTGTGGGACACCATCGGCGCCCATGCGGGGGCGGTGCGCCAGGGCACCCTGCGCGCCCTGGCCTTCACCAGCGAGGCGCGCATCCCGCTGTTTCCCGCCGTGCCCGCCATGCCGGAGGCCGGGTTCCCGGGCGTGGTGTGCTCCAACTGGTTCCTGCTGGCCGCGCCGGCCAGCCTGCCGGAGCCGACGCGCGCGCGCATCAACGAGGTGTGCCAGGCGGCGATGGCCGAGCCCGCGGTGCGCGAGCGCATGGACGCGCTGGGGCTGGTCTCGCTCGGCGCGATGACGCCGGCGCGGATGCTGGAATTCGTGACGGCCGAGCTGGCGCGCTGGACGCCGGTGGCGCGCCGCGCCGCCTGAGTCAGCGGCGGCGGAACACCCAGTAGAAGGGGGTGCGCCCCTCGCGCAGGGCCTTGGCCTCGTAGCGGGTGGCGGGCCAGCCAGCGGGCCGTGCCTCGGCGCGGGAAACGCGTGCGAACAGGTCCTGCGCGCCCATCACCTCCTCCACCCAGCCTTGGTAGGTCGGGTCGTCGGAGGCGATGCGCCACTCAGCGCCCGGGCGCAGCACCCGCGCCAGCACCGGCAGCATGGCGGGATGCACGAAGCGGCGCTTGGCGTGGCGCGACTTCGGCCAGGGGTCGGGGAACATCAGGAACAGCCGGTCCAGGCTGGCATCGGGCAGGGCGGCCAGCAGCTCGCGCGCGTCATGCGGCCACAGGTGCAGGCGCGGCGGCAGCGGGGCGTCGGCCTCGCCGCCCTCGGGCACCAGGCGCGAGAGCAGGGAGCACAGGCCGTTCTCGAACACCTCGGCGGCGATGTAGGTGACATCCGGGTGGGCGGCGTGCTGCTCCAGCGCGTGCTCGCCGCCGCCGAAGCCGACCTCCAGCCACAGGGGGGCGGGGAGGGGACGCAGGGCGGGGTCGAAGCGCAGCCGGGGCAAGGTTTCGGCCAGCAGCCGTTCCTGGCGCGGCCGCAGCGGGTGGCCGCGGCGGCGGCCGTAGAGGCGGTGCGGCACGCCCTCGGGCATGGTGGTCATGCGAAGTCCCCAAACGGAGAAGGGCGGGACCTGCGCCCCGCCCTGAATGGTCCGTGACCCATCACCGGAAGGCCCCGGTCGGAGGCCCGGCTTCGCCGGGCTGACGGAGACGGCCCAACAAGGCCGGCGCCATCAATTGGGGCCCCCGCGGCGACTTCCAGCCAAGCGAAGCGCAGGCTGGAAGTCGTGGTGGGGATCAGCGCCCGAAGGCGCGCTTCAGCTCCTCCACCAGGTCGGTCTTCTCCCAGGTGAAGGTGCCCTTCTCGGCGTCCGGCGTGCGGCCGAAATGGCCGTAGGAGCTGGTGGGCACGTAGATGGGGCGGTTCAGGTGCAGGTGCTCGCGGATCCCGCGGGGCGACAGGTTCACCAGCCCGTCCACCACCTTGGCCAGCTTCGCCTCGTCCACGTCCTTGCCGGTGCCGTGCAGGTCGAAATAGACCGACAGCGGCTTGGACACGCCGATGGCGTAGCTCACCTGGATGGTGCACTTCTCGGCCAGGCCGGCGGCGACCACGTTCTTGGCCACGTAGCGCGCCGCATAGGCGGCCGAGCGGTCCACCTTCGTCGGGTCCTTGCCGGAGAACGCGCCGCCGCCGTGCGGGGCCGCGCCGCCATAGGTGTCCACGATGATCTTGCGCCCCGTGAGGCCGCAATCGCCGTCCGGCCCGCCGATGACGAAGGTGCCGGTCGGGTTCACGTAGAGCTCGGCCTCCGGGCACATCCAGCCCTGCGGCAGCGAGGTCTCGATGATGGGGCGCACCATCGCCTTGATCTGCGCCTGGTCCATGCCCTCGACGTGCTGGGTGGACAGCACGATGGAGGTGGCGCCCACCGGCTTGCCGTCCACGTAGCGCAGCGTGACCTGGCTCTTGGCGTCGGGCAGCAGGCCCTTCACCGCCACGTCGTCGGCGCGGCGCATCTCGCTGATGCGGCGCAGGATCAGGTGCGCGTAGTACAGCGGCGCGGGCATCAGGTCCGGCGTCTCGGTGCAGGCGTAGCCGAACATGATGCCCTGGTCGCCCGCGCCCTCGTCCTTGTTGCCGGCGGCGTCCACGCCCTGGGCGATGTGGGCGGACTGGGCGTGCAGGTGGCACTCGACCTGGGCGTGGCGCCAGTCGAAGCCGTCCTGCTCGTAGCCGATGTCCTGCACGGCCAGGCGGGCCTTGTGCATCAGCAGCTCGGGCGTGATGGAGCCGGGCCCGCGCGTCTCGCCGGCGATGACGATGCGGTTGGTCGTCACCAGCGTCTCGCACGCCACGCGGGCGTAGGGGTCCTCGGCCAGGAAGGTGTCCAGCACCGTGTCGGAGATGCGGTCCGCCACCTTGTCGGGGTGGCCTTCGGAGACGCTCTCCGAGGTGAACAGGTATTCGCCCTTGTCGCGCATGGCGTGGTTCGGCCTCTTGTCGCTTTGATTGGGGAACCGGACACCCCCGGTCGGAGCACCCGCCGGTGGCAGGGGCGCGCCCCCATTGGCAGGGCCTTCCCCCCCGGTCAACCCAGGCGGAAATCGCCGTCCGGGATGGGCGGCTCCCGCCCCTCCAGCCGGGCCGCCAGCACGGCGGCGCTGCCCATGGCGAGGGTGAAGCCCAGGCTGCCCTGGCCCAGGTTCAGCCACAGCCCCGGCACGCCCGGCGCGGCGCCCACCAGCGGCAGCCCGGTGGGGGTGGCCGGCCGCAGCCCGGCCCAGGGCCGCAGCTCGCGCCAGTCGCTGGCGCGGGGGAAGGCGGCGCGGGCCTGGCGCACCAGGGTGGTCAGCCGGCCTTCCTCCATGCGCGGGTCGTGCCCCACCAGGTCGGCCATGCCGGCCACGCGCAGCCGCCGGCCCAGCCGGGCATAGACGATCTTGGCCGCGCTGTCGGTGATGGAGACGCGCGGCGCCTCCGCCTCCTCCAGCACGTCCAGCGTCAGGGAATAGCCCTTGAGGGGGTAGATCGGCAGGTCCAGCCCCAGCGGGCCGGCCAGGGCGCGGGCGCCGTTGCCCAGCGCCAGCACCACGGCGTCCGCCTCGTGCACGCCCTCGTCCGACAGCACGCCGCGCACCCGCCCCTCGGCGCGGATGATCTGGCGCGCGCGCACGCCCATGCGGAAGGCGACGGCGCGGTTGCCCTGCGCCAGCCGCGCCGCCAGCGCCTCGCAGAACAGGCGGGCGTCGCCGGCTTCCTCGCTTTCGGTCCAGATGCCGCCGTGGATGCGGTGCGCCAGGTGGCGCAGCGCCGGCTCCACCGCCAGGCAGCCCTCGCGGTCCAGGGCGCGCTGCACGCTGCCCAGCCGGGCCTGCACCTCCATCTGGCGCACCGCGCCGGCCATGGCGGCGGCGTCGGGCTGCAGCACCAGCTTGCCGGCCGGGGCGAAGTCGAACTTCATGTCCGGCAGGGCCACCACCTCGCGCGTCAGGCTGCGCGACAGCGCGGCGAGCGAGAGCAGCGCCGCCGTGGTGCGCTCGGCCCGGGGGGCGTTGCAGGCGCGCAGGAAGGCCCACAGCCACTTCCACTGGTGCGGGTCGAAGGCGGGGCGGAAGCGCAGCGGCCCGTCCGGGTCCAGCAGCCAGCCCGGCACCTTGCCGGCCACGCCCGGCCCGGCGAAGGGCGCGACGTAGGAGTAGGAAAGCTGCCCCCCGTTGGCGAAGGAGGCCCCGCGCCCCGGCGCGCGCTCGGCGTCCAGCACGGTGACGCGATGGCCCTCGCTCGCCAGGACGTGCGCGGTGGCCAGCCCGACGACGCCGGCACCCAGGATGAGGACGTGCATGGGGGCATGGTGCGGCGCAGCGCCGTTCCGGTCTAGGGTGCGGCCGATGGACGACGAGACCCTCCGTGCCGCGGTGGCCGGGCACCACTGGTTCCACAGCATCGCGCTGCGCCCGGGCATCGTGACGCCCGGCGTCAAGACGCCTGACATCATGGCGGCGGAGGAGGAGGCGCTGTTCGGCCCGCTGGCGCTGGGCGGGCTGTCGGTGCTGGACATCGGCGCCTGGAACGGCGGCTTCTCCCTGGCGGCGCTGCGGCGGGGCGCGGCGCGGGTGCTGGCCACCGACAGCTTCACCTGGGACCACCCCTGGTTCCGCGGCCGCGCCGCCTTCGACCTGGCCTGCGCCGCCACCGGCCTGGTGCCCGAAGCGCGGCGGCTGGACCCCACCGAGCTGCCGGCGGGGCTGGAGCCCTTCGACGTCACGCTGTTCCTGGGCGTGTTCTACCACCTGCGCGACCCCATCCCCGTGGTCGCGGCGCTGGGGGAGGTGACGCGCCTGCTCTGCCTGCTGGAAACGCACGAGGACGCGGCGGAGCACGAGCGCCCCGCCATGGTGTTCTACCCGGGGCGCGAACTGGCGGACGACCCGACCAGCTGGTGGGGCCCCAACCCGCCCCTGGTGCGCGCCCTGCTGGCCCAGGCCGGCTTCGACCGCGTGCTGCGCCGCCCCCACCCGCTGCCGGACGTGGCGCCGAGCCGCGGCATGTACGCCGCCTTCCGCCCCGACGCCCCGGTGGCCATGGTCCAGCCGTTCCGCGACGCCGGATGGAGCTGACGGAGGTCTGCGTCCTCGGCGCCGGCGCGGCCGGGCTGATGGCCGCCGCCGCCGCCGGGGCGCGCGGGCGGCGGGTGCTGGTGCTGGACCACGCGCCCGAGCCGGGGCGCAAGATCCTGATCAGCGGCGGCGGGCGCTGCAACTTCACCAACCTGGACGGCGCGGACCCGGCGCGCTTCCTGTCGGCCAACGGGCGCTTCGCGCGCTCGGCCCTGGCGCGCTACCGCCCGGCCGACTTCGTGGCGCTGGTGCGCCGCCACGCCATCCCCTTCCACGAGAAGACGCTGGGCCAGCTGTTCTGCGACCGCTCGGCGCGCGACATCGTGGCGATGCTGCTGGCCGAATGCGCCGCCGCGGGCGCGCGGGTGCGCTGCGGGGTGCGCGTCACCGCGCTGGACCACGCCGATGGCCACTTCCGCATCGGCACCGACCGCGGCGAGGTGAGGGCGGAATCGCTGGTGCTGGCCACCGGCGGCCCGGCCATCCCCAAGTTGGGCGCCACCGCCTTCGCCGCCGAGGCCGCGGCGCGCTTCGGCCTGCCGGTGGTGCCGCACCGCCCGGCCCTGGTGCCGCTGGCCTTCGGCGGCGCGGCGCTGGAGATGATGCGCCCGCTGGCCGGGGTGGCGCTGCCCGTCATCGCCGCCGCCGCAGGGCCGCGCTTCGCCGAGGCGATGCTGTTCACCCATCGCGGCCTGTCAGGGCCGGCCATCCTGCAGGCATCCTCCTACTGGGCGCCCGGCGGGGCGCTGTCGCTGGACCTGCTGCCCGGGCTGCGGGCCGAGGAATGGCTGCTGGCGGCCAAGCGCCAGGGCGGCCGGGCGGAGCTGCGCCCCACCCTGGCCGCGCGCCTGCCCGCCCGCCTGGCCGCCGCCCTGGCGGCCCCCGGCCAGCGCCTGGCCGACCTGCCCGACCGCGCCCTGCGCGAACTGGCGCAGCGGCTGAACGGCTGGACCCTGCACCCCGACGGCACGGAGGGCTACGCCAAGGCGGAGGTCGCTGCCGGCGGCGTGGACACCGCCGCGCTGGACCAGCGTTCGTTGCAGGCCCGTCACCTGCCTGGCCTGTTCGTGGTGGGCGAGGCGGTGGACGTCACCGGCTGGCTGGGCGGCTACAACTTCCAATGGGCCTGGGCGAGCGGCTGGGCGGCCGGGCAGGCCGCGTGACGCCGCCGTCATCCCGTGCAAACATGCCCCTTCACCCATAAGCGCCCCTGGACGTCCTTGCCCCTCGCCCTCCGAGCCCTGCTGCTCATCCTCGTCGCCCTCATTCCCGCCGCGCTGGTGCAGGTGTGGATGGAACGCGAGGCGCGGGCGGCGCGTACGGGGATGGTGGCGGAGCAGGCGCAGCGCCTGGCGCGGCTGGTGGCCGGGCAGCAGGTCCGCACCATCGAAGGCGCGCGGCAGGTGCTGGCCGCCATGGCGGCGCACGAGGCCGTCCGGCGCCTGCGCCCCGGCGAGGAGTGCAACGCCTTCCTGGGCCGGCTGGTGCAGGCCTACCCGCGCTACACCATCGCCAACGTGTTCGACCTCGAGGGCCAGTCGGTCTGCTCCTCCATCCCGCAGGGCATGGAGGGGGTGAACGTGCGCGACCGCTGGTACTTCGGCGAGGTGCTGCGCAGCCGCGGCTTCGTGGTCGGCACCTACGCCACCGGCCGCGCCTCGGGCGCGGCGACCATCCACCTCGCGGCGCCCCTGCTCGACGCGGCGGAGGCGGTGCGCGGGGTGCTGGTGCTGGGCCTGTCCATCCCCTGGCTGGTCGCCGACCTGCAATCCCTGCAACTGCCCGAGGGCTCCTCCTCCACCATCGCCGACCGCGAGGGCACCATCCTCGCGCGCTCGCTCAACCCCGAGGGCTTCGTGGGCCGGCCGCTGCCGCCCTTCGCCATGGCCCTGCTGGAGCGGCGGGAGGCCACGGTAGTCGACGCCCCGGCGCTGGACGGGGTGCGCCGGGTGGCCGCCGTGGTCCCGGTGACGGAGCCGCCGCAGGGGCTGTTCATCACGCTGGGGCTGGACGCCGGCCGGGTGCTGCGCGACGCCGCGGCGCGCGACCGCCTCGTGATGCTGGCCATCCTCGGCTCCCTGCTGCTGACCTTCTCCCTGGCGGTCTGGGCCTTCGGCGCGGCCATCGAGCGGCCGGTGAAGGCGTTGCTCGCCGCGGCCGGCCGCTGGGGCCGGCAGGATTGGGGGGCGCGGGTGGGCGCCATCGGCGGCGGCCGTGAATTCGCCCGCCTGGCCGCCGCCTTCGACGCCATGGCCGAGGAGGTGCAGCGCCGCGAGGCCGCCCAGGCCGCCAGCGAGCAGCGCCTGTCCGCCCTGCTGGACCTGTCGCCGCAGATCGTGATGACCGCGGACGCGGCGGGGCGCGTCACCTGGCTGAACCGCTGGTGGCACGACTACACCGGCCTGCCGCCCGGCGCCGCGCTGGAGGGGGCCTGGCAGGCCACCTTCCACCCGGAGGACCTGGACGCCTTCGTGGCCGCCTGGACCACCGCCGCCCGCAGCGGCGCGGGCGACTTCCTGGCCGAGGCGCGCATCCGCCACGCCGCCAGCGGCGAGTTCCGCTGGCACGCGCTGCGCGCCCGCCGGCTGCCGCAGGGCGGCTGGGTGGGCGTGGGCGTGGAGGTGGACGCGCTGCGCCAGGCCCAGGCCGAGGCCGCCGAGGCCGCCGGGCGCCTGCGCGCCACCTACGAGAACGCCCCGGTCGGCATGGCCCTGCTGGACCGCGACCTGCGCTTCGTGGCGGCCAACCGCCGGCTGGCCGACCAGGATGGCCGCCGGCCGGAGGAGTATCCCGGCCGCACCCTGGAGGAGATGAACCCCGCCGCCGCCCCCCTGGTGCTGCCGCTGATGCGCACCGTGCTGGACACCGGCCAGCCGGCGGAGGAGGTGGAGCTGCGGCTGCAGGGGCGCACCTTCCTGTGCGCCTACCGCCCGGTGCGCGACGAATCGGGCACGCTGCTGGGCGTGACCTCCGCGGTGCTGGACATCTCCGCCCGCAAGCAGGCCGAGGAGGCGGAGCGCCTGCTCTCGCGCGAGGTGGACCACCGGGCCAAGAACGCGCTGGCGGTGGTGCGCTCCCTGGCGCGGCTGTCGCTCGCGGAATCGCGCGGCGATGCCCAGGGGCTGGTTGAGGCGCTGGAAGGGCGCATCAGCGCCATGGCCCGCGTGCACACCGTGCTGGCGCGCGAGCGCTGGGTGGGCGCGGAGATCGGCGAGCTGGTGCAGGGCGAGCTGGAGGCCTTCGGCGGCGCCGCAATCCTGGACGGCCCGCCGCTGCGCCTATCCACCGAGGCCGCGCAGCCGCTGACCATGGTGCTGCACGAGATGGCCACCAACGCCGCCAAGTACGGCGCGCTGTCGCGCCCCGGCGGCCACGTGGCGGTGCGCTGGCGGCGCGCGGAAGATGGCGGGGCGGTGCTGGAATGGAAGGAAGCCGGCGGGCCGCCGCCGCCGCCCGACCCCGAGCCCGGCTTCGGCACCCGACTGGTGGACGCCAACATGGGCGGGCCGCTGGACGGTGAGGCGCGCTTCGAGTGGCACCCCGAGGGGCTGCGCGCCACGCTGCGCATCGGCGCGGCGGCCATCCGCGGCTGACGCCTACTCCGCGGCGCGCGCGGGCGGCTGGTCCTCCTCCTCCGGGCGCAGCGGGGCCAGTTCCTCGCGCAGGCGGTCCATGCCGGGCAGGAAGGGGTGGGCGCCGGCGATGGCGGCCTCGGCCTCCTCCGTGGCGGCCAGCAGGATGACGCGCGGCGCCAGGGCGCGGGCGGCGCGCAGGGCGCGCTCCAGCCGCGGGCGCGCCGCGGCGCTGGCCATCACCAGCACCACGGCCTGGGCGCGCCGCGCCTCCAGCGTGGGGGCGTGGCCGTCCTCGGCCAGCAGCAGGGCCACGGCGGCGGCGGCGGCGTGGTCCAGCGCGCCGGCCACCGGGCGCACCGCCAGGCTGGGCTCGGCCGGCTCCTCGTCGCGCTCCTCCAGCACGCGCAGCAGGGTGCGCGCGGCGCGCAACGCCACGGCGGGGCCGAAGCCGTCCTGGCCGCGGTCGGCCTCCACCTGCGCGATGGCGGGCAGGGCCAGGGTTTCCAGCGCCTCGCGCTCGCCCGACGCCGCGGCCTCGGCGTCCAGCAGGCTGGCGGCGCCCTCGCCGTCGCCGGCCAGCAGGCGCGACAGGAAGCGCGCGGGCAGCGGCAGCGGCGGCGCGTCGCCCAGCAGCACGTCCAGGAAGCCGAAGCCGGGCACGTGCCGGCCCAGGATGACGATGCACGCCGTCAGCGCCGGCGCCAGGATCAGCCCCAGCGGGCCCCACAGCACCGCCCAGAACGCGGTGGACAGCACCAGCGCGATGGGGGTGACGCCGATGGTGTGGCCGAACAGCAGCGGCTCCAGCACGTAGGTGATGATGCCGTCCACCGCCACGAACAGCGCCACGATGCCCAGCACCGTCCACCAGCCTTCCGTGGTGGCGAAGGCCAGCATCATGGGGAACACCACGGACAGCGGCGCGCCCAGGTAGGGGATGAAGCGCAGGGTGAAGCACAGCGCGCCCCACAGCGGCGCGTTGGGCAGGCCCAGCGCCCACAGCCCGGCGCCCATCAGCAGGCCGAAGGCGGCGTTGGTCATCGCCTGGGTCAGCAGGAAGCGGCCCACCCGGTCGGTGGCGTCCAGCATGGCGCCGGTGGTGCGGTGCAGCTCCTGCGTGCCGGCCAGGCGCAGCACGCGGTCGCGCAGGTCCTCGCGCTGCACCAGCAGGAAGCCCATCAGCAGCAGGGTGATCAGCACGGTGGCCAGCGGCGCCAGCACCACGTGCACCGCGGCCAGCAGCGCGGCGAAGGGAGAGGAGGCGCCGGCCGCCACCGCCACCGTCGCCGCCGGCGGCGCCTCCGTCGGCGACAGGCCGGAGGACAGGCGCTCGAACAGATCCATCACGCCTTGGATGGGCCCGGAGGAGGAGGCGATGGACGCCAGCTTGGCGCGCAGCGTGCCTTCGTAGGCGGGCAGCTCGGCCGCCAGGGCCAGCGCCTGGGTGCCCACCACCCAGGCGACCCCGCCGATCAGCGCCAGCACCATCAGCAGCACCAGCAGCACCGCCGGCACCCGCGGCAGGCCGTGGCGCTCCAGGAAGGCGGCCACCGGAAGGCAGGCGATGGTGAGCAGCAGCGCCAGCGCCAGCGGCGCCAGCACCTCCTGGCCCAGCCACAGCACGGCGATGACGCCGCCGACGATGAGGAGCCGCGCGCCGAGCGCGAGGCGGGGACGGGGCTCGTAGGGTCGGAAGGGCGCCATGGCGAAGCCTGCAACGCTTCCCGCGATGGGTGCGTTTCGGGGCCGAACCCACCCCAGGACCGGAGAGATGGACATGGCCCTCAAGAACGACGACGTCCCCGCGAAGCTGAAGGGCTTCCTGGCCGACACCTACGTGCTGCTCGCCAAGACCCAGGGCTGCCACTGGAACGCCCGCGGGGGGAACTTCTTCGGCGTGCACAAGCTGACGGAGGAGCAGTACGAGGAGCTGTTCAAGGCGGTGGACGAGATCGCCGAGCGGCTGCGCGCCCTGGGCGAGGAGGCGCCTGTCTCCCTGGCCGACATGCTGGGCCTGGCCTCGCTGGACGAGGCCAAGGAGGTGCACGCCACCGAGGACGCGGTGCGCCTGCTGGCCGGCGACAACCGCGCCATGGCCGCGCGCGCCAAGGAGCTGGCGCTGGACGCCGACGAGGCGGACGACCTGGCCACGCACGACATGCTCGTGAAGCGCATCGAGGTGCACGACAAGGCCGCCTGGCTGCTGGAAAGCCACCTCGGCTGAAACCGCCGGGGCGCGCGCCCCGTTTCCTGTCCACCCGACCGAAGGAACCGACAGATGGAAAGCGCCACCCAGGGCGACATGACGGACGAAGGCAAGGGCGTGATGGCCCAGGCCCAGGACAGGGCCAGCGCCCTGGCCGCGGACGCCCAGGCCGAGATCGCGGCGCTGCGCGCCAAGGTCGAGACCCTGATGAACGAGCGCGTGACGCCCGCGCTGAGCCAGGCCGCCGACCAGGCCGAGGCGACCTACCACACGGTGCGCGAGCGCCTGGGCGAGCGCGGCGAGCAGGTGAGCGAGCGCGTGCGCGAGCAGCCGTTGCTGGCGCTGGCGCTGGCGGCCCTGGCCGGCTTCGTGGTCGCGGCGATGTTCCGCCGCGGCTGATGCTTCCACGGAAAGGAGACGCAGACATGAACAAGATGCACACCACCCTGGGCATGACCGTGCTCGCCGGCGCGCTGGTGGCGCCCATGCTGGCCTTCGGCCAGGCCGCCAACAACAGCACCGGCACCGCCGCCCCCGCGCCGATGGTGCAGCGCGCCCCCGACGGCACCCCCGGCAACCCGCCCGGCACGGCAGCGACCCGCGCGCTGGACCGCGCGGCGGGCACCAACACCTCCGGCGCCTATCCGAGCCAGAGCGACGGCACCCCCGGCAACCCGCCGGGCACCGCGCTGGGCCGCGCGGCGGACCGCGCGACGGATGGCGCCAACAACGCCGCGCGCTCCGTGGCGCCGAACAGCCCTGACGGCACCCCCGGCAACCCGCCCGGCACGGCGGCGACCCGCGCGCTGGACCGCGCGGCGGGCACCAACACCTCCGGCGCCTACCCGAGCCAGAGCGATGGCACGCCGGCCAACCCGCCGGGCACCGCGCTGGGCCGCGCGGCGGACCGCGCCGGCGACGCCGCGCGCAGCGCCACCACCGCGCCGGCGACCGATGGCCGCGCCAACGTCGCCACCACCGGCGCGATGACGGGCGGCGCCATGGCCGGCATCTTCTCCGAGCGGCAGCGCGTCTCGCAGATCATCGGCTCGCGCGTCTACAACGACCGCAACGAGGCGATCGGCGAGGTGGACGACATCATCATGACCGGCACCACGCCCACGGCCATCGTCTCGGTCGGCGGCTTCCTGGGCATCGGCGCGCGGCTGGTGGCGGTGCCGATGACCGACCTGCAGTGGAACGGCGAGCGCGAGCGCATCATGCTGCCCGGCGCGACCAAGGAGCAGCTGCAGTCCCGCCCGGCCTTCGACTACGGCTCGCTGCGCCGCTCGTAACGCGGGCGTGGCGGAACGGGGTGGCGCGGCGACGCGCCACCCTTTCGCGCATCCAGGGGGCCGGACAAGATGAGCGACCTCGCTTTGGCGGAGCAGCGGCGGCCCGGCGTGTGGCGCCGCGCCTGGGCGGTCGCGACCTCGGACAAGATCTCGCTCACCTCCGCCGGCTGCGCCTTCTACGCCATGCTGGCGCTGTTCCCGGCGCTGTCGCTGCTGGTGACGGTGTACGGGCTGTGGTTCGACCCGGTGACGGTGGAGCCGCAGCTGGACGTGCTGCGCCGCGTGGTGCCCGAGAGCACCTTCTTCCTGATCGCCGGCCGCGTGCACGACCTCGTCTCGCAGCCGCGGCCGACGCTGGGGGCGAAGTTCCTGGTTTCGCTCGCCATCGCGCTGTGGTCGGCCTCCTCCGGCATCCGCGCCATGATGGGGGCGCTGAACTTGGCGCACAGCCAGGCGGAGGAGCGCGGGGTGCTGGCCTACTACGGCACCGCCTTCGGGGTGACGCTGGGGGCGGTGGTGGCGGTGGCGGTGGGCATCGCGCTGCTGGTCGGGCTGCCCAAGGTGCTGGACCTGCTGGAGCTGGACGTCATCTCCGCCTTCCTGGTGCGCTTCGCCTCCATGACGCTGCTGCTGGGCTTCGTGCTGGTGGCGATCTCGGTGCTGTACCGCTTCGGCCCGGCGCACCCGCCGGAGGGCTGGCGGCTGTTCGGGCCCGGCGCGGTGTCGGCGACGGTGCTGTGGGCGGCGGGCTCGTCGCTGTTCTCGCTCTACGTCGGCAACTTCGCGGGCTACGACGCCACCTACGGCGCGCTGGGCGCGGCGGTGGCGCTGCTGATGTGGTTCTACGTCTCCACCTACGTCATCCTGCTGGGCGCGGAGCTGGACGCGGAGATCGCCCGCAGCGGCGGCTGACGGGCGCCCGCGTGCCCGCCCGGCGCGGGCCTGGCCTCAGCCCAGGACGCCGAACAGCCACAGCAGCAGGATGATGGGAATGGGGATGCCGATGAGCCACAGGAGGATGCCGCGCATCTGATGGGTCCTTTCCGCCGGGCGGGATGCCCGTGCGCCGGCAACGTGCCCCGCAAGCTTGCGGTTGCCCGCAACCGGAAGGCGACGGGCGGCGTTCCCCGGGGCGTTCGGATCAACACCGGAAGGAAAGCCACCATGCGTCACCTGTTCCTCCTGCCGCTCGGCGTCCTCGCGCTCGGCACCGCCGCCTGCACCGACCCCGGCGACGGCCGCCGCGGCAACCCGCCGGGCACCGAGGCCTCGCGTGCCCTCGACCGCGCCGCTGGCACCAACACCTCCGGCGCGTATCCGCAGCAGGCCGACGGCACCCGGGCCAACCCCGCGGGCACCGAGGCCACCCGCGCCTTCGACCGCGCGGCGGGCACCAACACCTCCGGCGCCTACCCCTCGCAGCGCGACGGCACGGCGGTGAACCCGCGCGGCACCGCGGTCAGCCGCGCCCTGGGCACCACCAACCGCTGATGCGCGGCTGACGGGAAGGGGCCGGTTCCCGCACGGGGCCGGCCCCTTTCGCTTGCCATGAAGGCTGCGCTCATCCTCAACACCCGGGCCGGGCGCCTGGCGCAGATGGAAGCGCCGCGCGCCGCCATCGAGGCGGCGATGCGCGCGGGCGGCTTCGACCCGCTGCCCCTGCCGGATGGCGACCTGGACGCGCAATGGGCGGCGGCGCAGGGGGCGGAGGCCGTGTTCATCTGCGGCGGCGACGGCACCCTGCGCGGCTTCGCCAAGCGGCTGATGGCCGCCGGCCTGCCCTTCGCGCCGCTGCCGGGCGGCACCATGAACCGTGTCTGCACCCGGCTGGGCCTGCCGGATGACCCGGTGGCCGCCGCCGCCCTGTACCGCCCCGGCCCGCCCGAGCCCATGGCGGCCGCCCTGCTGAACGGCGAGCCCCTGCTGTACCAGAGCCTGATCGGCCGGCCGGCGCGCATGCTGCGCTTCCGCGAGATGCAGCGCGAGGGCGGCTCCTGGTGGCCCTTGCTGAAGGCGGGGCTGCGCGTGCTGTTCCGCGCGCCCTGGCGCGACGTGACGGTGCCGGTCGGCCCGGATTCGCGCGCCACCGGCCTGGCCGCGGTGGTGACGCTGCCCGAGCCGGGCGAGGCGCCGGCCCTGACCATGCAGCTGGTGCGGGCGCTGGGCCCGCTGGCGCGGCTGCGCCAGGCCTGGGCCTGGTTCCGCGGGCGCCTGGGCGAGGATTCGGGCGTGGTGACGCTGCACGCGCCGCGCTTCGTGGTGCATGGGCGGGCGCGCCGCATGCGCGTCTCCCTGGATGGCGAGATGCGCACCGTGGCCCCGCCGCTGCGCTATCGCCTGAAGCCCGGCGCGCTGCGCGTGCTGCCACGCGCATGATCCGCCTGGGTCTGCTGGCCGACCTGCATTTCGGCGAAGGCACGCCGGAGGGCGCGGCCGCCCTGCGCGCCGACATCCTGGCCCAGGACCCCGCGGCGCTGCTGGTGGCGGGCGACCTGACGCGCCGCGCCCGCGCCGCCGAGTTCGCGGCCGCGCGCGGCTTCCTGGCCGGGCTGGAGCGCCCGGTGCTGGTGGTGCCGGGCAACCACGACATCCCGCGCGGCGACCTGTGGCGGCGCTTCACCAGCCCCCGCGCCGCCTGGACCGAGGCTGGGCTGCCGGTGGCCGACGGCGAGCTGGTCATCGGCTCCTGGGCGGTGCTGGGGCTGGACAGCGTCCGGCGGCTGCAGGCGCACCTGGACTGGTCGGCCGGCGGCGTGTCCCGCGCGCAGCTGGCCACGCTGCGCGGGCGGGTGGCGGCGATGGGCGGGCGGCGATGCCTGCTGGTGTGCCACCACCCGCTGCGCCATCCCCCCGGCTTCGCCCGCCGGCAGCGCCCCCGCCGCGCCGACCTGGCGCTGGAGGCGATGGGCCGGCTGGGCATCGAGGCGGTGCTGTCCGGCCACCTGCACGTGGCGGCGCGCATCGCCGGGCGCCCGGCGCAGGTGATCGCGCCCACCGCGCTGTCGCCCCGCCGGCGGGGCGTGCCGGGCGGCTGGGTGCTGCTGCGCCTGGGCGACGGCCCGCTGGAGGCCGAGGCGCGCGAGGCGACGGACAACGGCTTCGCGGCGCGCGACCTCTAGAGCACGATCCGCCTTGATGGAGTCATCAAGGCGGTGAACCGTCCTCTCAGCAAAGGCTGGATCATGGTCCGCGTTTGCGGATCATGATCTAGCCCAGCCGCGCCTCGATGGCCTGGCGGGCGCGGGCATCCAGCTTCAGCGCCGCGCCCAGCCCGTCCAGCCAGGCGCGCTCGGCGGCGCTGACCTCGCCGGCGCCGGCGCAGGCGGCGGCGTAGAGCTGGGCCGCCAGCATCGGGTCGCGCGCCTCCCGCGCCAGCTCCGCCGCGGTGGCGGGGGCGTCGAAATCGGCCAGCACGCGGTCGCGCTCCGCCGCGGTCAGCCCGGCGGCGTCGAGCTGCGCGGCGATGGCGGCGCGCTCCGCCCGGTCCAGCGCGCCATCGGCGCGGGCGGCGGCGATCATGGCGCGCAGCATCAGCAGCGCCTCGCTGGTCTCGGCGGCGGCGACGGGGCGGGGGGCGGCGGTCTCGGGCAGGCGGCGGGCCGGGGCGGGGGCGCGCTGCACCGGGGGAACGGGTGCTGGCGCGGGGGCCGGGGCCGGGGCGGGGCGGCTCAGCGCGTCGGCGGCGACGCCGGCCAGGGCGCCGACCACGCGGCCGATCTGCCGCGCCTCCGTCTGAGTCAGGCCGAAGGGCAGGGCGCCGCGCCGCGCGGCCGGGCGGCGGCGCGCGGGGCGGGCGGCGGCGCCGTTCAGCACCGCGCCGAGGATGCGTCCGAGGTCCATGCGGCTAGTGTAGGCCCTGCGCCACCGCCGGGGCCAGGGCCCGGAACTCGGCCGCGCGCGGCGAATGCGGCCGCCAGGCGAGCGCGAGGGTGCGCCCGGGGGCGCCGCCGGCCAGCGGGCGGGTCACCAGGTCGGTGCCGCCCAGCACCCCGCCTTCCACCGCCAGGCGCGGCAGGATGGTCACGCCCAGGCCGCTGGCCACCATCTGCACCAGCGTGTGCAGCGAGGTGGCGGCGAAGCCCTCGCCGCCGCCCAGGCCGCGGGGCAGGCCGCAGCTTTCCTGCGCCTGGGCGCGAAGGCAATGGCCGTCCTCCAGCAGCAGCACCCGCTCGGCCGACAGCGCGCCGGGCGGCACCTCCTCCAGCGCGGCGAGGCGGTGGCCGGGGGGCACCGCCAGCAGGAAGGGGTCGGGCCCCAGGGGCTCCACCTCCGCCCCCTCGCAGTCGCAGGGCAGGGCCAGCAGCAGCAGGTCCAGCCGCCCGGCCTCCAGCTGGCGCAGCAGGGCGGCGGTCTGGTCCTCGCGCAGCCACAGGCGCAGCCGGGGGAAGCGGGCGCGCAGCGCGGGCATCAGCCGCGGCAGCAGGAAGGGGCCGATGGTGGGGATCACCCCCAGGCGCAGCGGCCCGGCCAGGGGGTCGCGCGCCGCGGCGGCGGCCTGCGTCACGCCCTCCAGCGCGGCCAGGGCGGCGCGGGCGCGCGCCGTCACCTCCACCCCCAGCGGCGTGAAGACAGGGCGCTTGGTCGGCCCGCGCTCGATCAGCGCGACGTCGAGCTGGCGCTCCAGCGCCAGGATGCCGGCCGAGAGGGTGGATTGCGTCACCGCGCAGGCCTCGGCGGCGCGGCCGAAATGCCCGTGCTCAGCCAGGGCGACGAGGTAGCGCAGGTTCTGCGGGGAGGGCAGGATCATCGAGGCCTTCGATCATCACGGGCAAAATTCTTCATTGGCGCAGTGCAGCATGAAAGTCTAACTGCTTCGGCAGCGGCCCGCACCCGGGCGCGCCCCAACCCAAGGATGACCCCTGCATGCTGACCGTCGGCGACACCTTCCCCGCCTTCGCCCTGACCGCCGTCAAGGGCGGCGCCGAGGGCCTGGCTGGCCCTGGCAAGTCCTTCGAGGAGATCACCTCGGACAGCAACCCGGGCAAGTGGAAGATCGTGTTCTTCTGGCCCAAGGACTTCACCTTCGTCTGCCCGACCGAGATCGCCGCCTTCGGCAAGCTGAACGGCGAGTTCGCCGACCGCGACGCGGTGGTCTACGGCGTGTCCTGCGACAGCGAGTTCGTTCACCTGAACTGGCGCGTGCACAACGCCGACATCCGCGACCTGCCCTTCCCCATGCTGGCGGACGTGAAGCGCGAGCTGGCGACCGCCCTGGGCGTGCTGGACAAGCAGGCCGGCGTGCCGCTGCGCGTCACCTACATCGTGGACCCCGAGGGCACCATCCAGCACGTGACGGTGAACGGCCTGAACGTGGGCCGCAACCCGCAGGAGACGGTGCGCATCCTCGACGCGCTGCAGACCGACGAGCTGTGCCCCTGCAACTGGAACAAGGGCGAGGAGGCCCTGAAGCCGCAGGAGCTGTTCGACAAGGCGGCCTGACCGGCCAATCCCTTCCCGGACGGGGGGCATCCGGCCCCCCGTCCCTCCTCGGCGCCTCCCGGTGCCGGAACCCGCGCGCCGCCCTTCCTGGAGCCCCCGATGTCCCTTGAGACCCTCCGCAGCCTGCTGCCCGACTACGCCAAGGACCAGAAGCTGAACCTGGGCAGCCTGAGCGCCGAGCCGGCGCTGACGCCGCAGCAACGCGCCGGCACCTTCGTCGTCTCGGCGCTGGCCAGCCGCAACCCGACCGTCATCAAGCACGTGCTGGCGGAGTTCGGCCCGCAGCTCTCGTCCGAGGCGCTGGACGCGGCCAAGGCCGCCGCCTCCATCATGGGCATGAACAACATCTACTACCGCTTCACCCACCTGGTGCATGGCGACTACGCGAACATGCCGGCCAAGCTGCGCATGAACGTGATGGCCAAGCCGGGCGTGGAGAAGGTGGATTTCGAGCTGTGGTCGCTCGCCGTCTCCGCCATCAACGGCTGCGGCATGTGCATGGAGAGCCACGAGAAGGTGCTGCTCCAGCACGGCGTGGGCAAGGAAGCCGTGCAGGCCGCCGTGCGCATCGCCGCCGTGGTCCACGCCACCGCCGCCACGCTGGACGGCGAGGAAGCCCTGGCGGCCTGAGCTACTCGGCCGCCAGCCGTTCCAGCGCCCAGCCGCCCCCGGCCTCGCCGGTGGCGAGGCGGGCGTGCAGGGCGGCGAGGATGTCCCTCGCCGCCGCCTCGAATCCCCAGGGGGGGTTCATCACCACCAGCCCCGAGCCGTTCAGCCGCGCCGCATCCGTCGGCTCGCGCAGGTGCAGCTCGCAGGCCAGCAGGTCCCGCAGGCCGGCGTCGCGCAGCGCCTGGTGGAAGGCGCGCACCGGCGCGCGGCCCTTGATGGGGTACCAGCCCGCCTGCACGTGGCCGCGCGCGCGGCGCGCCACCTCCGCCATCGTGGCCGCCATGCGCGCGAAGTCGTCGCCGGCCTCGAAGGGCGGGTCCATCAGCAGCAGGCCGCGCTTCTCGGGGAAGGGGGTCAGGGCGCGCGCCGCCTCCCAGCCGTCGCGCGCGTGCACCGCCACCCGGCGGTCGGCGCGGAACAGCCGGCGCAGGGTGGCGTGGTCCTCCGGGTGCTTCTCCACCAGCACCAGCCGGTCCTCGGCGCGCAGCATCGCCGCCGCCAGCGCGGGCGAGCCGGGATAGCCGCCATCGGCGCGCACCAGCGACAGCCACTCCGCCAGCGGGCCGTCCGCCACCTCGGCCAGCCGGCCGATGCCGGCGCGCCACTCGCCGGTGCGCTGCGCCTCCGCCGCCGCCAGGTCGTAGCGGCCGGTGCCGGCATGGGTGTCCAGCACCCGCAGCGGCGCCGGCTTGCGCAGCAGCAGGCGCAGCAGCGCGTGCAGCAGCGCGTGCTTCAGGCAGTCGGCATGGTTGCCGGCGTGGAAGGCGTGGCGGTAGTTCACCCGCCGATCAGTTCCGCGATGCGCTCCCCGGCCGCCTCGGCCGTCCTGAGGGTGGCGGCGTCCTCGCCCGGCATGGCGACGCGGCGCAGGTAGGTGGCGGTGGGGCCGGGGTCGTGCAGCAGCACGCGCAGGGGGGTGTTCGCCACCTCCTGCGCCCAGGTGGCGGCCAGGTGGTGCTGCGCGGCCTTGGCGGCGCCGTACAGGCCCCAATAGGCCAGCGGCTCGCCCGCCCGCGCGTCGGTGAGGATGACGGCGCGGCCGGCGGGGGCTGCGCGCAGCAGCGGGTCGGTGGAGCGGATGAGGCGCCAGCAGGCGGTGACGTTCACCGCCAGGCTGTCGGCCCAGTCCTTGGGCATGATGTGCGCCACCGGCGTCAGCTTCGGCAGCAGGCCGGCGGCGTGCACCAGCGCGTCCAGCCGGCCGAAGCGCTCCAGCAGGGAGGGGCCGATGGCGTCCACCTGCTCGGCTTCCTTCACCAGGTCCAGCGGCAGCAGCGTGGCCCCGTCGCCGGTGCGGGCGCGGATGGCGTCGTCCAGCTCCTCCAGCGCGCCGACGGTGCGGGCGGTGGCGACCACGTGGAAGCCGCGCGCGGCCAGCGCCAGCGCCGCGGCGCGCCCGATGCCGCGCGAGGCGCCGGTGACCAGGGCGACCGGGCGGCTCACAGGCTGGGCTGCAACAGCTTGGCCCGCTGCTCCTCGTTGGTGGGCCAGTCGGTCAGCGGGATGGCGTAGTCGCCGGTGAAGCAGGCGTCGCAGTAGCCGGGGTTGGCGGCGTCGCGCCCCGGTCGGTTCAGCGCGCGGTACAGGCCATCGAGCGAGATGAAGGCCAGGCTGTCCACGCCGATCAGCTTCGCCATCTCCGCCACGTCGTGCTGCGCGGCCAGCAGGTGGGCGCGGTCCGGCGTGTCGATGCCGTAGAAGCAGGAATGAGTGGTGGGCGGCGAGGAGATGCGCATGTGCACCTCCGCCGCGCCGGCCTGGCGCACCATCTCCACGATCTTCTTGCTGGTGGTGCCGCGCACGATGCTGTCATCCACCAGGATGACGCGCTTGCCTTCCAGCGCCGGGCGGTTGGCGCTGTGCTTCAGCTTCACGCCCAGGTGGCGGATCTGATCGGTCGGCTCGATGAAGGTGCGGCCGACATAGTGGTTGCGGATGATGCCCAGCTCGAACGGGATGCCGGCCTCGGCGGCGTAGCCCATGGCGGCCGGCACGCCGGAATCCGGCACCGGCACCACCAGGTCGGCCCCCACGTGGCTCTCGCGCGCCAGCTCGGCGCCGATGCGCTTGCGGGTGTCGTAGACCGGCGTGCCCTCCACCACCGAATCCGGGCGGGCGAAGTAGATGTACTCGAAGATGCAGAAGCGCTCCGGGGCGGGGGTGAAGGGCTTGATGCTCTTCACGCCGGCATCGTCGATGACGACGATCTCGCCCGGCTCGACGTCGCGCACGAACTCGGCGCCCACGATGTCCAGCGCGCAGGTCTCGCTCGCCAGCACCCAGCCGTCGTTCAGCCGGCCCAGCACCAGGGGGCGCACCCCCAGCGGGTCCCGCGCGCCGACCAGCGCGCCGTTGTGCAGCCCCACCAGGGAATAGGCGCCCTGCACCTGCTTCAGCGCGTCGATCAGCCGGTCGAGCACGTTGGAATACAGGCTGATGGCGATGAGGTGGACGAACACCTCCGAATCGGTGGTGGACTGGAACAGGCAGCCGCGGCGCACCAGGGCCCGGCGCAGCTGCGCGGCATTGGTGAGGTTGCCGTTGTGCGCCACCGCGAAGCCGCCGAACTCGAAATCGGCGAACAGCGGCTGGACGTTGCGGATCGCCGTCTCGCCCGTGGTGGCGTAGCGGTTGTGGCCCACCGCGGCCGGGCCGGGCAGGCCGGCCATCACCTTGGCGTCGCCGAAGATGTCGCCCACCAGCCCCAGCCCCTTGTGGGCGTGGAAACCGCCGCCGTCATCGAGGGTGACGATGCCCGAGGCCTCCTGCCCGCGGTGCTGCAGGGCGTGCAGGCCCAGCGCCACCAGGGCGGCGGCGTCCTTGGCGTTCCAGACGCCCATGACGCCGCATTCCTCGTGGAACTTGTCGTCGTCGGAAAGGGGGAGGGACATGGGTGGCGTGGCCCTTCAGGTCCGGTTCCGGGCGGGCGGGCGCAGCAGGTCCTCCTGCCTGGGCACGCGGCGCTCCGGCGGGGCGGCGATGCGCGGGCGATACTCCTCCGGCAGGAGACCCACAACCCAGCGCGCGCCATCGGCGGCATGCGGCAGGCTCCGGGCTTCGCGGACCGGGGCCGGCCATTGCGCGGTGTCGGGCTCCAGCAGTCCCGCCAACGCGTAGGCGCATATGGCGATGAAGAAGCCCCGCGCCAAGCCGAACACCGCGCCCAGCGAGCGGTCCACCCCGCCCAGCGGCGAGGCCTGGACGCTGCCGGCCAGCACGTGGATGACCAGCTTCAGCAAGATCAGCACCACCAGGAAGATGGCGGCCACCGAAAGCCCGTCGGCCAGCCAGTCGGCCTGGACCAGCTCGTCCATGAAGGGACGGACCAGGCCGCGCAGGGCGAAGCCGGCGAAGGCGGCGCCGATCCAGGCGGCGATGCCCAGCACCTCGCGCACGAAGCCGCGCAGGAAGGCCAGGATGGCCGAGAGCACCATCACCAGCAGCAGCACGCCATCCACCCAGGTCATGCCGACTCCTTGCCGCTCCTCGGGAAGCGGACAGGGTTAGCGGGATTCCCCGGGCGCTTGAAGCGGGCGCCTCAGCCCACCCCCAGCAGCTCCACCTCGAACACCAGGGTGGCGTTGGGCGGGATGACGCCGCCGGCGCCGCGCGCGCCGTAGCCCATCTCGGGCGGGATGGTCAGGATGCGCCGGCCGCCCACGCGCATGCCGGCTACCCCGCGGTCCCACCCGGCGATCACGTGGCCGGCGCCCAGCGGGAACACGAAGGGGTCGTTGCGGTCCAGCGAGCTGTCGAACTTGCGCCCGCGCGCGCCTTCCGCCTGCGGGTCGTGCAGCCAGCCGGTGTAGTGCACCGTCACGGTCTTGCCGGCGAGCGCCATCGGCCCCTCGCCCACGGTGACGTCGTCGAACTTCAGCCCCATCGCCGTCACTCCGCCGCCGCGGCGTGGGAAACGAGGCGCGGCTGCGCCCGCATCCAGGCGAAGTAAAGGTCGCGCGCCTGGGTGGCGAAGGGCCCCACCGGCAGGGCGCGGCCGTTCACCGCCGTGCAGGGCTGCACTTTGCCGTAGTTGCCGGTGCTCCAGACCTCGTCGGCGCCGTCCAGCTCCTCCGGGCGCACCGCGCGTTCCTCCACCGTGACGCCGGCTTCGCGCAGCAGGGCCAGCACGCGCTGGCGGGTGATGCCGTTCAGGAAGGTGAAGTTGGGCGCCGGCGTGACCACGACGCCGTCCTTGGCCAGCCACAGGTTGGAGCTGGCGAACTCGGCCAGGTTGCCGGCGGCGTCGCACAGGATGGCCTGGTCGGCCCCGCGCTCGTTCGCCCAGGCGCTGGCCCGCGCGCCGTTGGGATACAGGCAGGCGGCCTTGGCGTCGGTCGGCGCCATGTCGGTGGCCGGGCGGCGGAACGGCGTCAGCATGGCGCTGAAGCCGGTGAAGCCGGGCAGCGGCGCGTCATACACCGAAAGGATGAAGTCGGTGCTGTCCGGGTCCGGCCGGGCGGCGCCCAGGCCGTTGCGCACGAAGAACATCGGCCGGACGTAGAGGGTGGCGTCCGGCCCCATGCGGCGGATGCCCTCGCGGCACAGCGCCTCGATCTCCTCGGGCGACTTGCCGGGCTTCATGCCCATCACGCGCGCCGAGCGCACGGCGCGCGCGCAGTGGCGGTCGAGGTCGGGCGCCCAGCCGGTGATGGCCCGCGCCCCGTCGAACACCACGGAGGCGAGCCAGAAGGCGTGGTCCATCGGGCCGAGAATCTTGGGCTCCTCGGTGAACCACTGCCCGTCATACCAGTACACGCCGGCCATCGCGCCCTCCCGTCGCCCTGTCCCGGCCATGATGCCATGGCCGGGCGCGGGCGCGAAGCCGCGTTCAGCCCTTGGCCTTGCCGTAGAGCTTGCGGGCGATCTCCAGGATCTCCTCCGGCGCGTAGTCGGGGGTGAAGCTGGAGGCCGAGCCTTCCATCGCCTTCAGGCTGTCCGGGCCGGGATCGGGCGGCAGGTCCACCACCTCCAGCGGGCCGGTCTTGTCGTAGGTGGTCTCGTCCTCGCTCCAGATGCCCGCGATGTCGGCGTAGTCGCGGTCGCTGAAGCGGTAGAGGACGCGGTGCCGCCCCTCCACCTCGAACTTGCGCGCCTCGGGGATGTTGTCGTGGGTGATGTTGGGCACCGGCAGCAGGTTGGTCATCTCCACGCCGGTCAGCTTCTTCAGCGCCAGCGCGAAGGCCTGGGCGTGCACGGAGCCGCGCACCAGCAGGTAGCCCAGCACCTCGCGGCCCACCGGGTCGGTCTGCATCTCGTAGACGCGCAGCTTGTGCATGCGCGCGCCGCATTCGAGGAAGAAGTTGTGCAGCAGGTCCAGCACTAGGTTGCCGGTGTGGAAGGTGAAGGTGGCGTTCCAGGGCCGCCCGTTGGAATCAAAGGGCAGGCCGGCGCCGGCGCCCATGGCGAAGCCGGCGACGTCGCGCGCCTTGCGCATGTGGGCGTAGGGCGCGTCCGCCGGGTGCGCCGTCGGCGCCTTGGAAGGCGGGCCGTTGTTCAGCAGGGAGATGCCGGTGGTCACCAGCTCCACATGGCCCAGCTCCTCCGCGGTGATGCTCGCCACCAGCGAGTGGAAGGGCTTGAGCTTCGTCTTGTCGCGGAAGTTGAAGCTCTGGAACATGTAGTTGTTCAGGGTGGACATCTCGCCGAACTGCCCGCCCAGGATCTCGTTCAGGGCGGCGCCCGCGTCGGGGTCGGCGTCCTTGGGCTCCGGCAGGTCGATGAGAAGGGAATCACGTCGCATGAACATCGGCATCTTCTCCAACCCGGCAGGGATGCAACCGATGACGACGCTGAAAGGATGCCCGGTGATAGATGACGATTTCGCCATCACCCCGGCAGGCAGGCCACCGCCAGCACGGACATCACCTGCTCCTCGGTCGCGCGCCGGTCATGCACGCCCAGCGGCACCACCTGGGCCTGACGCGGCTGCAGCAGCAGCGGCTGCCCGGCGCCCGGCGGCGGCGAGAGGTTGGCGAAGCCCAGCGCCACGGTGAAGCGCCGCGGTCGCGGCCCGCTGTTCACCACCATGACGCGATAGCCGAAGCGCCCGGCCTCCGGCGTGATCCAGATCCGGGGCAGTTCCAGCGCACCGGGGCCCAGGCAGCGCGGCGCGGCGGAGGGCGGCGCCCCCGCCCGCCCGCGCGGCTGCGCCAGGGCCGGCGCCGCCAGCAGCAGGGCCGCGCCGAGCAGGGCGGGGAAGGAGGCACGCATCGCCCATCCTCATGCCCTGGCCGGCGCCGCCCCGCCATCCGGTCATCTGCGGCGTGCCTCCACCAGCACCCCGGCTTCCGCCAGCCGCGCGATCTCCTCCTCCGAGAAGCCCTTGGCCGCGAGCACGGAGCGCGTGTGCTCGCCGAAGCGCGGCGGGGCGGCGCGGGTGCCGCCCGGCGTGCGCGACAGCTTGATGGGCGTGCCCAGCCCGCGGAAGCCGTCCTTCTCCGTCACCATCTGGCGGTGGGCGGTGTGAGCGGCGGCCATGGCCTCGTCCACGCCCAGCACCGGGCCGGCGGGCAGGCCGGCGGCCAGCATGCGCTGGCAGAAGGCGTGCCCGTCCTCCTGCGCCAGCCGCTCCTCCAGGATGGCCATCAGCGCCGGCTTGTTGGTCACCCGCGCGCCGTTGGTGGCGAAGCGCGGGTCCTGCGCCAGCGCTTCCAGCCCCAGGAAGCCGCACAGCTTGCGCCAGGTCGGGTCGTTGCCCACGCCCAGGAAGATCTCGCCGGTGGCGGTGCGGAACTTGGCGTAGGGGGCCAGGTTGGGGTGCGGGTTGCCGGTGGCGCGCGGCCGCTTGCCGTTCAGGAAGAAGTTGGCGGCATGCGGGTGCAGCAGCGCCATGCCGCAATCGTGCAGCGTCATGTCGCAGTATTGCCCCAGCCCGGAGCGCTCGCGCTCGTGCAGCGCCAGCAGGATGGCGATGGCCGAGTACAGCCCGGTGGCGATGTCCACGATGGGCGTGCCCATGCGGGTGGGGCCGGAATCCTCCGTGCCGTTGATGCTCATCAGCCCCACCATCGCCTGCACGATGGCGTCGTAGCCGGGGAAGCCGCCCAGCGGCCCCTCGCCGCCGAAGCCGGAGACGCGGCAATGGACCAGCCGGGGGAAGCGCGCCTTCAGCACCGCCTCGTAGCCCAGGCCCCACTTCTCCATGGAGCCGGGCTTGAAGTTCTCCACCAGCACGTCGGCGCCTTCCAGCAGGCGCAGCAGCACCTCGCGCCCCTCCGGCTTCGCCAGGTCCAGCCCGACCGACTTCTTGTTGCGGTTGACCCCCACGAAGTAGGAGGCGTCGCCGTGGCCGTCGAAGGGCGGGCCCCAGTCGCGCACCTCGTCGCCCTGCGGCGGCTCCAGCTTGATGACCTCGGCGCCGTGGTCGCTGAGGATCATGGTGCAGTAGGGGCCGCCCAGCACGCGCGTCAGGTCCACCACCCGCAGCCCCGCCAGGGCGCCGGGGCCGGTGGCCAGCCCCTTGCCGTCGTTGACCGTCATGCCGTCCATCACGCCGCGCTCCTCCTGCCGAACACCCGGGCGCAGAAATCCGGGTAGGTCTCCATCATCTCGTCGCAGACCGGGCCGCGCAGCAGCGCCAGCTCGGCCGCCGTGGGGGCCGGCGTCTCGCGCACGTCACGGGCCACGTCGAAGCCGAAGCCGGTGGCGGCGCGCACCGAATCCACCGTCTCGCCCGGGTGCACGCTGTCCAGCGTGAAGCGGGCGCGGGCGGGGTCGAAGCCGAACACGCAGCGGCCGGTCACCAGCGCCTGGGCGTGGCCGCGCCGGAACACGCCGGCCTCGCTGACCCCGGGCGCCGAGACGTGCTCCACCCGCTCCACCAGCACGCGCGGGGAGTGCTCCTCGCGGAACAGGATGGTGCGCCCGGCCATGAAGTACATGAAGGCCGAGCCGAAGGAGCCCGGGAAGCGCACCCCGCGCCCCGGCCACTCGCCGGTGCCGATCAGGTTCAGGTCGGCGTTGCCGCCGATCTGGCCGCCGCCCAGGAAGAACAGGTCCACCCGTCCCTGCCCCGTCAGGTCGAACAGCTCGCGCGAGCCCTCGGTGAACGGGTTGCCCGAGCGCTTGTGCAGCAGCGACAGCCGCAGGGGCGCGCCCTGCTTCACCGCCAGCCAGCACGCGGCGGCCGGAATCGGCGAGGCCGCGCCGACCGCGACGTGGCGCGTCGGCCGCGCCACGATCAGCCGCGCCAGGGTGGTGGCCAGCAGCTCCTCCGGGGCGAGGGCCCCGCCCGCCGCCGCGCTCATGCCGCCCTCCGGGCACCGGACACGTGCTCGGCCACCCAGGCGTCGAAGCCCTCCTGCGTGCGGGCGGCGCGGGCGTAGGCGGCCACGTAGGCGGCGTCGAAGCCGTACTCGTCCAGCAGCGCCACCGGGTGGGCCCCGCGCTCGGCCAGGGCGATGCCGCTGACGTAGGTGGCGCTGATGGTGCCGGGCGCCAGGCGCTCATCCTCCAGGAAGTTGCCGGGCATCACGCGCTCCACCGTCACCAGGGCGCGCTGGCTGGCATGGGCCAGGGTGGCGCATTCCCGCCGCCGGCCCAGCCAGACATTGCCCGCCTCGTCGGCCATGGCGGCGTGGAAGGCGGCGACGTCGGGCGACAGCGCGGGCAGGCAGACGATGCGCTCCCCGGTGAAGGGTGCCTCGATCACCTGCCAGTCGGGTCGGTGGCGCAGGATGTCGCTGCCGATGATGCCGCGCAGCGGCATGAAGGGCACGCCCTTCTCGCTGGCCTGCAGCATGGCGTGGATGGCCGGGCAGGTGGCGTCCACCACGCGGATGCCGCCGGCCTTGACCGCGGCGGTGAAGCGCGGCGCGAAGCCCGCCTCGCCCAGCGAGCAGGCGGAGGTCTGCACCTCCGCCACGCAGCCGGCGCCGATCAGCAGGTCGGTCGCGAAGCCCGAGACGGGCACGCCCAGCAGGCGCAGGTCGCGCGCCCCGCGCCGCACCAGCGCCTTGGCCAGCGCCACCGAGGGCAGGGAGTTGTCGGGCGGCAGGGCCACCAGCGCCCCATCGGGCACGGAAGCGGCCATCTCCTCCAGCGTCATCATGCGCCGTGATCCTTCAGGGACGTCGCCTCCTTCGTAGTCCCGCCGGGCGCCGGCGTCACGCCCACCCCATGCCGGGCCAGCCGCCCCTACCGGGGCGGGGCGCGCCCCGCCCCCAGCCCCCACCACAGCGCCCCGCCGGCCAGCAGCCCCCAGAAGGCCGCGCCGATGCCCGCCACGCTGAGGCCCGAGGCGGCGACCAGGAAGCACGCCACCGCCGGCACCTGCGTCGCCTCCTCGGCCAGGGCGGCGCGCAGCGCCCCGGCCAGGGCGCCCAGCAGCGCCAGCCCCGCCACAGCCTGGATCAGCAGCGGCGGCGCCGCGGCGGCGAAGGCGGTGGCCGTGCCCGCCAGCAGCGCGAAGCCCAGGTAGGCGGCGCCGGCCACCACCGCCGCCACCCAGCGCCGAGCCGGGTCCGGATGCGCCTCCGGCCCCGCGCACAGCGCGGCGGTGATGGCGGCGAGGTTCACCAGCTGCCCGCCGAACAAGGCCCCGGCGGCGGAGCCCGCCCCGGTGGCCACCAGCGCCGGCCCCAGCGGCGCGGCGTAGCCATTGGCCCGCAGCACCGCCAGCCCGGGCAGGTTCTGCGAGGCCATGGTGACCAGGAACAGCGGCAGCGCGATGCCCACCACCGCGCCCCAGTGGAAGTCCGGCCGGACGAACTCCAGCGACGGCGCGCTCCAGCCCAGCCCGGCCGGCAGGCCCGGCCCGGCCAGGAAGGCCGCCGCCGCCACGGCCACCGCCGCCGGCACCGCCCACAGCCGGTTGAGGCGCAGCATCACCGCCCAGGCCCCCACCACCGGCAGCGCCAGCCACGGGATGCCGCCCACCGCCCGCACCGGCGCCAGGCACAGGTCCAGCAGCACCCCGGCCAGCATGGCGGCGGCCAGGGGGCGGGGTATGGCTTCCACCGCGCGGGCGAAGGGGCGGAACAGCCCCGCCGCCACCACCAGACCCGCCGCCACCAGGAAGGCGCCCACCGCCGCCGGGAAGCCGCCCTCCGGCGCCGCCGAGGCCGCGAGCAGCGCGCCGCCGGGCGTGCTCCAGGCCACGGAAACCGGCATGCGGAACCGCCACGACAGCCCGATGCCCAGCCCCCCCATCAGCGCGCACAGCACGGTGAGGCCGGAAGCCGCCTGCGCCGGGCTGGCCCCCATGGCCGCGAACCCCGCCAGCACCACCGCGAAGGAGGAGGCGAAGCCCACCAGCCCCGCCAGCAGCCCCATCACCACCGACTGCATCAGCGCGCCCAGGCCCCCAGCATGTCGCCCCAGTGGCGCGACAACGGGTGGCCCGACTGCCCGGTGGCGACCTCCATCCGCACCGCCCCTTCCGCCGAAAGGTCGGCCGCGAAGCGCAGCCCGGCGCCGTGCACGGCGATGTAGCCCTCGCCGCGCATGCCCTCGCGCCGCACCGTGTCGTTGTCGCCGTCCACCGGGGCCTCCAGCCGGGCCAGGCGGCCCAGCCCGGGCAGGAAGCGCAGCACCGGGTGCTCGAACCGCGCGAGGTGGGCGTCGCCCCAGCGCCAGGCGGCCGGGTCGGGGCCGAAGCGGGCCTGCAGCGCGGCGACCGCCTCGCCCAGCGCCAGCGCGGCGGGGGCGCGGCAGTCGCCGGCGCACCAGAAGGCGCGGGCGGCCGGGTCGGCCAGGGCGTGGCGCAGGAACTCCATCCCGGCCGGGGCGTCGGGCACGCCCTGGCCGCGCAGCAGGGCGGCGCGGAAGCGGCGGGTCCATTCGGTCCAGACCAGGGGCTGCGGCAGGCCCTGCGCCATGGTGCCGTCCCACTCGGCCAGCAGCGCCTGGGCGCGGCCCACCGCGCCGTCGCCGCGCGGCAGGGCGTTCAGGAAGGGCAGCGCCTCGCGCGCCGGCAGGGAAACGGCGTCGCGCTGGATGGCGGCCATGCGCGCCAGGTCGTGCGGCCCTTCGGCCAGCAGGGCGTGGATGCGGCGGAAGCGCCAGTCGCCGCGCCAGTCGCGGCCGAGGAAGACCGGGTGCCCCTCGGGCTGCACCCGGTTGTTGGCGTTCGCCACCACGCCGGATGCCGGCGCGACCACGTGCGGCATCTCCTCGAAGGGCACGAAGCCGCGCCAGCCCTCGCCGGCCCAGGGAAGCGCGCCGTCATGCCCCTCGGCGCGCAGCGGGGTGCGCCCGGTGAGGAACAGGGCGATGCCCCCGGCGCGGTCCGCCACCACCAGGTTCTGCGGCGGCGAGGTGATGAGGGCGGCGGCCGCCCGCGCCTCCGCCACGCTGCGGGCGCGGTTCAGCCGCAGCAGGCCGGCGGCGGCGGTGTCGCCCGGCTCCAGGTTGGCCATGCGCACCGACAGCCCCTCGCCCACCACCGGGCCATGGGCGGTTTCGCGCACCCGCAGCGTCTCGGTGGCGCCGCCGCGGCTGCGGATGGTTTCCTCGCGCTCGCGCAGCACGGGGGCGCCGGCGAAGACGTCCTGGGTGTCGGAATGGGTGGTGGTGAAGCCCCAGGCGAGGTCGCGGTTCCGCCCGATGACCAGGAAGGGCACGCCGGGCGCGGTGGCGCCGGCGCGCGAATCGTCCGGCAGCACCAGGCGGGCCAGGTACCAGGGGGTGGGCGCGCCGTAGCCCAGGTGCGGGTCGCTCGCCAGCATGGGCGCGCCGCCGGCGCCGCGCGCCACCGCCCAGGCGTTGGAGGCGCTGTCCGGCAGCGGCGCGTCGCGCGGGAACACAGGCACGGCGGCCAGGGCGCGGCGCGCGGCCTCGGCCAGCCCGGGGCGGGAAAGCCGGGCCACGTCCGCCCGGCCGCTGCCGTCGTCGCCGCCCGGCCACAGGTCCCACAGGCGGTCCTCCGGCAGGCGGGGCGCCAGGGCGGCGCGCTCCAGCTCCACCTGCCAGTTGCCCGACAGCCACAGCCCCATCACCTTGGCCCAGAGCAGCGAGTGCACCGGCTCCCACCGCTCGGGCGCGCCCAGCAGCAGGAACTCGGGCGCCACGAAGCGGCCGCGCTCGGCCAGGCGGGCGTTCACCCCGTCGGCGTAGCGGCGCAGCAGGGCCTGGGTCTCGCCGTCCAGCGCCGCGAGGTCGGCCTCGGCGCGCGGCCGCAGGCCCAGGGTGCGGCTCATCCGGTCCAGCCGCAGGGCGGAAGCGCCGAGGGTCTCGGCCAGCCGGCCTTCGGCGCCGCGGCGCATCGTTTCCATCTGGAACATGCGCTCGCGCGCGTGCAGCCAGCCCAGGGCGAAGGCGGCGTCGGCCTCGCTGGCCGCGGTGACGGTGGGGATGGCGCGCTCGTCGAACGCCAGCGCCACCGGGGCGGACAGCCCGTGCCCCTCCAGCCGCGCCACCGCGCCGGGCAGCGTCAGCCAGGCCAGCAGGGCGGGCAGCGCCAGCAGCAGCGCCAGCACCCCCAGCAGGGCGCGCCCCCAGCGCCAGCGCCGCCGCCGGTGCGGGCGCCGGGCCATGGCTATTCCGGCTCGATGCCGGCGCCGCGGATCATCTCGCCCCAGGCGGCGATCTGCGCGCGCACGAAGGCTTCCAGCTCTGCCGGGGTGGAGGTGCCGGCGTCGAAGCCCAGCTCCGCCAGTCGCCGGCGGAATTCCGGGTTGGCGCCGACGCGGGCGGTGGCGGCGGCCAGCGCCGCGTGGGCGGCGGGGTCCATGCGCGCCGGGCCCAGCAGGATGCAGAAGCTCAGCAGGTCGAAGCCGTCCAGCCCCTGCTCGGCCAGGGTGGGCACCTCCGGCAGCAGGACGGAACGCCGGCCGGAGGTGACGCCCAGCGCCCGCAGCCGCCCGTCGCGCACGTGGCCCAGGGTGGGCGTCAGGTCCACCACGATGGAATCCACCCGCCCGGCGATGACGTCGGTGATGGCCGGCGGCGTGGAGCGGTAGGGGACGTGGAGCATCTGCACGCCGCCCATCCGCGCCACCGTGGCCCCGGCGACGATGCCGGTGCCGTTGCCCGAGGCGTAGGACACCTGCCGCGTCCGCGCCAGTGCCAGGAACTCCCGCAAGTTGCCCACCGGGGCCGAGGGGCCGACCGTCAGCCAGAACACGAAGTTGCCCAGGCGGGACACCGGGGTGAAGTCGTTGATGGGGTCGTAGTCCAGCCGGCGCATCAGCCAGGGATTGGCGGCGTGGGTGGTGTTGGTGGTGACGAACAGGGTGTGCCCGTCCGGCGCCGCCTGCGTCACCGCCCGCGCGGCGATGGTGCCGTTGGCGCCGGCGCGGTTGTCCACCGTGATGGCGGCCCCGCCGAGCTCGGCGCCCAGCATCTGCGCCAGCACGCGCGCCACCGCGTCGGTGCCCGAGCCGGCGGCGAAGGGCACCACGAAGGTGATGGGGCGCGCCGGCCGCCATTCCGCCTGCGCGAGGGCGGGCATGGCCGGCAGGGCGGCCATGCCGCCCGCGAGGCCCAGACCGGCCGGCAGGGCGGCCATGCCGCCCGCGAGGCCCCGACGGGCCAGCGGCACGGCCAGCAGGGAACGGCGCAGCATCATCCTATCCTCCCTGGCGGACCACCTTGGCGGGGTCCTCTCCATAGGGGGGCGAATAGACCACCAGCAGGCGCACGGCGGTATCCCCCAGCACCTCGAAGGTGTGCATCTCGCCCTGCGGGAAGAAGCAGGCGTCGCCCGGCCCCATCTCCGCCACCTCGCCGCGGCAGGAGACGCGGGCGCGGCCTTCCAGGAGAAAGCATATCTGGTCCATGCCGGGGTGCGCGTGCGGCAGCGCCGCCCCGCCCGGCTCCAGCCGGCCGTGCAGCATCTCCATGCTGGTGGCGCCCACCGTCTCCGGGCCGATCAGCCGGTGGTTCAGCGTGCCGTGGTGGTTGGCGGGGGAATAGGGCGCGACGTCGCCCATGCGGACCACCAGCGCCATCAGCCCGCCTCCATCCCCGCCGCCGCCAGGATGGTCAGCAGGGAGGCGCGCATGCCGCGCAGGCTTTCCGTCTCCTCCACGTCGATCCATTCCTCCAGGCTGTGCGCCCGCCCGCCCTTGCCGCCCGAGCCGATGCGCAGCGCCGGCACGCCGAGCGCCATCGGCACGTTGGCATCGGTGGAGGACCATTCAAAGGAGGGCTGGTAGCCCTCGCTGGCCACCGCCGCCTGCGCCAGCCGCGCGAAGGCCGAGCCGTTGGGGGTGTGCCCCGCCGGCCGGTCGCCGACCGGCACCACCTCCACGGCAAGCCCGCCGGAGCGCGCGGCGTTCTCCGCCGCCACCGCGGCGTCCACCGCGCGCAGGAACTCGCCCTCGATGCGGGCCAGCACCTCGGCGGAGGCGGAGCGCAGGTCCACCTCCATGGTCGCCATCTCCGGGATGGCGTTGATGGAGGTGCCGCCGCCGACCACGGAGACGCAATGCGTCGTCACCGGCTCGCGCGGGGCCCTGATGGCGGCCACGGCGCGCGCGGCGTCGGCCAGGGCGTAGACCGGGTTCACCAGCCCGAAGGCGGCGAAGGAATGCCCGCCCGGCCCACGGAAGGTGACGCGGTAGCGCTTGGAGCCGATGCCGCCGGTGACGATGCGCTCCACCTCCGGGCTGTCCACCGTCAGGAAGCCCGTCACCTGGTGGCGGCGCGGGTGCTGCGCGAAGAAGTGGCGCACGCCGCGCAGGTCGCCCAGCCCTTCCTCCCCCACGTCGCCCAGGAACAGGATGTCGGCGCGGGTGCGGATGCCCGCCTGGTCCATCGCGCGCAGGAAGGCGAGGTTGACGGCCAGGGAGCGCGTGTCGTCCCCCACCCCGGGGGCGAAGAGCTTCGTGCCTTCGCGCCGCACGCGCACATCGGTGCCGGCGGGGAACACGGTGTCCAGGTGGGCGGCCACCACCAGCACCTCGCCATTGCCGAAGCCGCGGCGGGTGCCCATCACGTTGCCCACCGCGTCCTCCGCGCAATCCTCCAGCCCGTGGGCGCGCAGCATCTCCAGGTAGGCCGCGGCGCGCGGGCCCTCGCCGAAGGGCGGGGCGGGGATCTCCGTCAGGCGGATGATGTCGTCCACGGTGCGGTCGTGTTCCTGCGCCATCACCGCGCAGGCGGCGGCGAAGCGCGCATCCTGGCGGATGGCGCGGATGCGCTCCTCCATGCTCAGCCCACCACCTGGTTCAGCAGCGGCTGCCCGGCCTGCAGGCGGCGCAGGTTCTCCTCCAGCATGTCCAGCACGTTGTCCTCGTAGCGCCGCGTCTCGCCGGCCGTGTGGGGCGTGAGGAAGACGCGCGGGTGGCTCCACAGCGGGCTGCCGGCCGGCAGCGGCTCCTCCACCATCACGTCCAGCGCGGCGGCCGAAAGGCGGCCGGAATCCAGGGCGGCCAGCAGCGCGCCCTCCTCCACCACCTTGCCGCGGGCGCAGTTCACCAGGATGGCGCCGGGCTTCAGCGCGCCCAGCCGGGCGGCGTCCATCAGGTTCGTGGTCTCGGGCGTCAGCGGGCAGACCAGCAGCACGGCGTCGGCGCGCGGCAGCACCTGCGGCAGCGCGTCCAGGCCGTGCACCTCGTCCGCGCCCTCCGTGCCGGCAGACGGGTCGCGGCGGATGCCGACGACGCGCATCTCCAGCGCCTTCAGCAGGCGGATGAGGCGCCCGCCGATGCGCCCGGTGCCCACCACCACGGCGGTCTTGCCGGCCAGCTCGTCCTCGCGCACCGCGAAGTCGGCCTTCATGCCCGACCAGTGGCGGCGGTGCTGGTCGTCGCGCGCGGTGAACAGGTTGCGCGTCACGCCCAGCAGCATCGCCAGCGCGTGCTCGCTGACCGCCGCGGCGTTGCCCCCCGCCGCGGAGGTCAGCTTGATGCCATGCCGGGCGAACACCGCGCGGTCATACTGGTCGGTGCCGGCGCTGAGCGACTGCACCAGCCGCAGCTTCGGCGCGCGTTCCGGCAGGGTGTTGCGCCACAGGCCGGAAACCACCAGCACGTCGGCCTCGCCGATGCGCGCCTCCAGCTCGGGCAGGGAGCGCACTTCGAAGAAGGGCAGGGGGGCGCCGCGCGCCTGCCAGCGGGCGCCGCACTGGTAGGCGACGTGGGCGAAGCAGATGGTCGGGTTCATGGGCGGCCGATCCACGCCCTCGCCGCCGCCCGGCCGGCCGGACGCCATCACGAGGCGGCTTCCTCGAGGAACACCTGCACCGCCTGGAACAGCGCGCCGCGGTTGCGCTCCATCCACATGCCGTGCGTGCCCTCGCCCAGCAGCACCAGCCGCTTGCCGGGCGAGGCGGACAGCAGCGGGAACAGGGCCTGCGCCATGGCGGGCGGCGTGTCCTGGTCCCATTCGCCCAGCACCAGCAGGGTGGGGGCGGTGATGCGCTGCGGCTCGTAGAAGGGCCGGCCGGCGGCCCAGAACTCCCGCCCATCGGCGACGGAGCCGTTGGGCGCGCGCAGCGCCTGCGGGTTGCGCCGCAGCCCCTCAGGGTCGGTGGCCCAGGTGACGCCGGCCCAGTGCTCGAACCAGCCGGCGGGCACCAGCGTGGCGCGCGCCGCTTCCGGCACCCCGGCGCCGCGCCGCGCCCGCGCCTGCTCCTGCGTCACCCAGCGATAGGCACCGAGGTCGCCGCCGGGGTCGGCCAGGGAGGCGGTGGTGCGCAGCCACACCGGCGCGTAGAGCACCAGCCGCTCCACCGCCGCCGCGTTCCCGGCCGCATAGCGCCCCATCAGCGCCGTGCCCCAGGAGTAGCCGAAATGCACGCAGCGCCCGATGCCGCGGCGGTTGCGGATGAACTCGGAAGCCGCGGCGATGTCGGTCACCGCCGTCTCGCCGCGCACCAGCGGCGGGTTGGCTTCCGGCGGCTGCGCCATCTCGGGGGGGCGGGTGGAGCGGCCATAGCCGCGCAGGTCCAGGCTCCAGACGTCGAAGCCGCGCCCGGCGATGTAGTCCATCCAGGACAGCCCGCCGAGCGGCAGGTCGAAGGCGGTGTGGGCCGGGTAGGTGGCGCCATGCACCATCAGCACGGTGCGGCCGGGGGTGAAGGCGGCCATGCCCTCGGGCCGCTTGTTGCGGAGGAACAGCTCGATGCCCTGGCCGGTTCCGGCGGCGGGGCCGGCATCCTTCGCCGGAATCATGTGGTCCTCGCTCACGATGCGCGGCGCGCCCTGCGCCTGGGCCAGCAAGGGCGCGGCGAGGGCGGGCGCGGCGAGGATGGCGCGTCGGTTCATGGGCGTCCGGTCCCTGGGGATGCTGGCCCGGACGCTAGCAGGGGGTGCGCGGGGCGGCTACCGCTCGCACCGGATGAACAGCGTCGAGCGGTGGGCGATCTCCCCCACATCCGCCGTGGGGCGGTCGGGGCCGGCGCTCTCGGCCACGCGCGGCTCCACCCCGGCGCGGCGCAGGAACTCCCGCGCCACGCCGCCCTGCACGGCGAAGTTCACGTTCTGCGCGATGTCGCCGGTGCGGCGGCTCACCGCCTGGGCGTTCAGCTTGCTCACCACCACGCCGACCACGTGGCCCTGCATGTCGACCAGCGGGCCGCCGCTGTTGCCCGGCTGCACCTCGGCGCTGATCTGGTACTGGCTGGGGTTGTCGCCCAGGCCGCGCAGCCCGTTCACCTCGCCGCGGGTCAGCTTGGGGTCGCTGCTCAGCAGCCCGGCCAGCGGGAAGCCGTAGGCCACCACCCCCTCGCCGCGCCGCACCGCCGGGCCACCGCGGAAGGCCAGCGCCGGCCCGCCCAGCCCCGGCACGTTCAGCACCGCCAGGTCCAGCGCGGCGTCGCTGCGCGCGGGCGGCCGCGCCTCCAGCCACGGGCCGGCCGGGGTGCGGAGGATGACGCGGTTGCACGCGTCGATGACGTGATGGTTGGTCATCACCCGGCCATCCGCCACCAGGAAACCGGTGCCGGTGGACACCTGCCGCGCCGCCTGGTTGGGCTGCGCCGGCGCCGCCTCGCGCCCCACCGGGCCGGCCATCGGCTGGCGGGCCGTTGCCGAGGCGGCCGCAGGGGCGCGGGTGGTGGTCGCCATCTCCAGCGTGCGCTGGGCGCAGATGTCCTGGTCCCGCAGCACGGATTCGCGGCCGTCGCCCAGCACCAGCCGCAGGTCGAAGCGGCAGCCGGCCTCGGCGTTGGGCACCACGCGGAAGCCCTGGCCATCGGCCAGCGGCCGGTCGGGGCGCAGCAGGTTGGCCCCCCATTCGCCCCGCCCGGCGCGGGAGGCGTTGAGCACCGTGGCGTCCGCGCCGGTGCGGTTCACCACGCGGAACCCTTCCTGCGGCGCCTGCGCGGCGGCCGGCAGCGCGAGCAGCAGGGACAGGGCAGGGAGGGTGAGGCGCATGGCTGCCCATCTGGAAGCGCCGGGCCCGCCTGTCCAGCCGCCTTGACCTTCCCTGCGGGGGAAACACGATGTTGCGGACATGGAACTGACCGTCCCAATCTCCGGCATGACCTGCGCCGCCTGCGCCACCCGCGTGGAGCGCGCCCTCGGCAAGCTGGCGCCCGCCCGCGTCAACCTCGCGGATGAGACGGCGGTGCTGGAGGGCGCGCCGCCGCTGGACGCGGTCGCCGCCGCCCTGTCCCGCGCCGGCTACGGGTTGCGGACGGAGGACCTGGACTGGCGGCTGGAGGGCATGAGCTGCGCCACCTGCGTCGCCCGGGTGGAGAAGGCGCTGCTGGCGGTGCCCGGCGTGCGCGAGGCCCGGGCCAACCTGGCGGCGAACCGCGTGGCCATCCGCGTCCTCGCCGGCACCGACCCCGCGCTGCTGGAGGCCGCGCTGGCCCGCGCCGGCTACCGCCACGCCCCGGAGGAGGACGCGGCCCCCCGCCGATTCGGCCGCGCCGAGGCCGAGCTGGCGCTGGCCGCCCTGCTGGCCGCGCCCTTCCTGTGGGGCATGCTGGGCATGGCGCTGGGGCAGGACTGGATGCCCGCACCCTGGTGGCAGCTGGCGCTGGCGGCGCCGATGCAGTTCGGGCTGGGCTGGCGCTTCCACCGCGGCGCCTGGGCCGCGCTGCGCGCCGGCACCGGCAACATGGACCTGCTGGTGTCGCTGGGCACCAACGCCGCCTTCTTCTTCTCCCTGTGGCGGCTGCTGGCCGACCCCCACCCGCACCACCTGTATTTCGAGGGCGCGGCGCTGGTCATCGCCTTCGTGCTGCTGGGCAAGTGGCTGGAAGGGCGGGCCAAGCGCGCCACCGGGGCCGCCATCCGCGCCCTGCTGGCGCTGCGCCCGCGCACCGCCTGGCGCCTGGACGCGGCGGGAGAGGAGGAGGAGGTGCCCGCCGCCCTGCTGCGCCCCGGCGACCGCGTGGCGGTGCGCCCCGGCGGCCGCGTGCCGGCCGACGGCGTGGTGGAGGCGGGCGAGGCCGGCGCCGACGAATCCGCCCTGACCGGCGAGAGCCGCGCCGTGGCCAAGGCCCCCGGTGCCGCCCTGTCCGCCGGCACCACCGTGCTGGATGGCCGGCTGGTGATGCGCGTCACCGCGACAGGGAGCGAGACGACGCTGTCGCGCGTCGCGGCGCTGGTGGGGGCGGCGCAATCCTCCCGCGCGCCGGTGCAGCGGGTGGTGGACCGCGTCTCGGCGGTGTTCGTGCCGGTGGTGGTGGCGCTGGCGGTGCTGACCTTCGCGGGCTGGCTGCTGGCCGGGGCAGGCTGGGAGGGGGCGCTGATCCCCGCCGTGGCCGTGCTGGTGGTGGCCTGCCCCTGCGCGCTGGGGCTGGCGACGCCCGCCGCCGTGATGGCGGGCACCGGCGCCGCCGCCCGCGCCGGCATCCTGTGGCGCGACGCTGAGGCGATGGAGCGCGGCGCCCGGCTGGACGTCGTCGCCTTCGACAAGACCGGCACCCTGACCGAGGGCCACCCCCGCCTGGCCGCCTTCCACGCCAGAGAGCCGCGCGCGCTGTCCTGGGCGGCGGCGCTGCAGGGGGGCAGCGAGCACCCGCTGGCCCGCGCCGTGCTGGCCGCCGCCCCGCCGCCGCCCCCGGTGGCCGGCTTCCGCGCCCTGCCGGGCCGCGGCGTGCGCGGCGAGGTGGAGGGGCGGGCGCTGCTGCTCGGCTCCCGCCGCTTGCTGGAGGAGGCGGGGCTGACCGACCCGTTCGCCGCCCAGGCGGCGACGGAGGAGGCGCAGGGCCGCACCCTGTCCTGGCTGGTCGAGGAGGGCGGCGGCGCGCTGGCCCTGCTGGCCTTCGAGGACGCGCCGCGCCCGCATTCCGGCCCGGCGGTGGCCGCGCTGCGCGCCCGCGGGCTGCGGGTGGCCATGCTGTCGGGCGACAGCCAGGCCGCGGCCGGCGCGGTGGCCGCCGGCCTGGGCATCACGGAGGTGGAGGCGCCCCTGCTGCCGGAAGCCAAGCTGGAGCGGCTGCGCGCCTGGCAGGCGCAGGGCCTGCGGGTGGCCATGGTGGGCGACGGCGTGAACGACGCCCCCGCCCTCGCCCAGGCCGACCTGGGCCTGGCGATGGGCAGCGGGACGGAGGCCGCCATCGCCGCCGCGCCGGTCACCCTGCTGCGCCCCGACCCCCTGCTGGTGCCCGCCGCCCTGCAGGTCGCGGACCGGACCATCCGCAAGATTCATGGAAATCTGCTGTTTGCGTTCGGTTACAATGCAGCAGCTTTGCCGCTTGCCGCGTTGGGCATGCTGAACCCGGCCATTGCCGGGCTGGTGATGGCAATGTCCTCCGTTTCCGTGCTCGCCAACGCGCTGGCGCTGGCGCGGTGGAGGCCGGCAGAGGAGGCACCGCGATGAACATCGGCGAAGCCGCCGCCCAGAGCGGCGTCAGCGCGAAGATGATCCGGCACTACGAAACGCTCGGCTTGGTCAAGCCGGTGCGCCGGGCCAACAACTACCGTTCCTACACGCCGCAGAACGTGGCGGTGCTGCGCTTCATCCGCCACGCGCGGGACCTGGCCTTCCCGCTGGCCGAGGTGAAGCAGCTGCTGGCGCTGTGGCAGGATGAGGGGCGCGACAGCGCCGACGTGCGGCGCATCGCCCTGTCCCACGTCGAGGCGCTGGAGGAGAAGGCGCGTTCCATGCAGGCGGTCGCCGCCTCGCTGCGCCACCTGGCGGACCATTGCGCCGGCGATGGCCGGCCGGACTGCCCCATCCTCGACGACCTGGCCGGCAGCCGCCGGATGGCCGCCGCCGAGGACTGAGCGCGGCCGCCACGCGGGCATGAAGAAACCCGGCGGGTTTCCCCGCCGGGCCGTTGGCGCTTGTGCGGCGCTTACTCCTGGTTCCGGCCGCCCATGAAGCTCAGCAGCAGCTGGAACAGGTTGATGAAGTTCAGGTACAGGCCCAGCGCGTCCATCACGCTGCGCTTGGCGGCCTCATCCGTGCCGGCGGCGTAGCTGTACTCGATGTAGTCGTTCTTGATCCGCTGGGTGTCGAAGGCGGTCAGCCCGCAGAACACCACCACGCCGATCACGGAGATGGCGAAGGCCAGCGCCGAGGAGGCGAGGAAGATGTTCACCACCGAGGCCAGGATGATGCCGATCAGGCCCATCAGCAGGATGGAGCCCATCTTCGACAGGTCCCGGTTCGTCGTGTAGCCGATGAGGCTCATCGAGGCGAACATGGCCGAGGTGATGAAGAAGGTGCTGGCGATGGACGACTTCGTGTAGATCACGAAGATGTTGGCCATCGAGGCGCCCATCACCGCGGCGAACAGCCAGAACAGCGCCTGCACGGTGGTGCGGCTCATCCGGTTGATGCCGAAGCTCAGCGCCAGCACGAAGGCCAGCGGGGCGAACATCGCCACGTAGCCCAGGATGGTCGGTGCCGTCGCCAGGCCGCGCGGCGTGCGCACGACGGTGTAGAACAGCTCGCTCAGCCCCGTGTGCGCCACCAGGTAGGCGACGATGCCGGTCAGCAGCAGGCCGGACGCCATCCAGTTGTACACGCGCAGCATGTAGGCGCGCAGGCCGGCATCCAGGGTGGCGGCGTCCACCGCGGCGGTGCGGCCCCAACCTTGCTGGGCCGTCCCGAGCGGGTTGGTCCACCGCGATTCGGGTTGAAAGGCCATGGGTGTCAGTTCCTCCAGGGGAAAGACGGGCGTTCGCCCGCGTCCACATCATATGGACATTGCGTAACCTGAATCAACAGGTGCGCTATTCGTTCCGCAGCAGGGGCGCCGGCCGCACGCGCAGCGCCAGCGCCGTGCCGGCGTAGCCGAAGCCCAGCACCAGCGCCATGCAGCCGGCCACCGTCAGCAGCAGCGTCCCGGGCAGGAAGACGAACTCCTGCCCCATGATGCCGCGCACCACGCCCCAGGCCGCCGCGGTGCCGGCCAGCGCCGCCAGCAGCCCGGCGAAGGCCCCCAGCACGCCGAATTCCACCAGGAAGGCGCGGCGGATCTGCGCCCGGCTGGCGCCCAGCACCTTCAGCACCACCGCCTCGCGCACCCGCCGTGCCTGCCCGGCGGCGACGGCGCCTGCCAGCACCAGCGCGCCGGCCAGCAACGTGACGCCGCCCACCGCGGTCAGCGCGGTGCCGATGCGCCCCAGCAGCTCCGCCACCTTCTCCAGCGCCTCGCGCACGCGGATGCCGGAGACATTGGGCAGCACATCCGTCACCCGCCGCAGCAAGGCGCCATCCTGCGCCGGGTCGCCGCGCACGGTGGCGATGTGGGTGTGCGGCGCCGCCGACAGCAGCCCCGGCGAAGCCACCAGGGTGAAGTTCATGGCCAGGGACCGCCAATTCACCTCGCGCAGGTTGGCGATGGTCATCTCCACGTCGCGGCCCAGCACGTTCACCGTCAGCGTGTCGCCGATGCCCACGCCCCAGCCCTTGGCGATGTTGGCGTCGAAGCTCACCAGCACCGGCCCGGCATAGTCGCGCGGCCACCATTGGCCCTGCACGATGCGCGCCCCCTCCGGCGGGGTGGCGGCGTAGGTCAGCCCGCGGTCGCCGCGCAGCGCCCAGGCGGATTCGGGCGTGGTGCGCCATTGCTCGGCCGACGTGCCCTTCACCGCGACGATGCGCGCGCGCAGGCTCGGCACGCGCCGCACCTCCTCCACGCCGGGGGTGCCGCGGGCCAGGGTGTCGAACTCGCCCACCTGGTCGGGCTGGATGTCGATAAAGAAGAAGTTGGGCGCGCGGGCCGGCATCTCGTCACTCAGCGCCGCCGTCAGGTTGCCCTGGATCTGCGCGATGGCCGCCAGCGTCGTCAGCCCCAGGCCGAGCGCCATCAGCATCACCGGCGTGCCGGCGCCGGGGCGGTGCAGGTTGGCCAGCCCCATGCGCCATTCCGGCCGCCGCAGGCCGCGCACCCGCCGGGCGCCGGCCATCAGCGCGCCGCCGGCCAGGTGGAACAGGCCGATCGCCAGCGCCGCGCCGCCGCAGAAGGCCGCGGCGAAAAAGGGCTGCTCGGCGGTGCCGACCACCAGCGTCACCAGCGCCAGCGCCGCCACGGCATTGGCCGCCAGCACCGCCCAGCCAGGGAAGCGCGTGGCATCCGCCGTGGCGTCGCGGAACAGCGCCGCGCCGGGAATGCGCCCGGCCCGGCCCAGCGGCCACAGGGCGAAGCACAGCGCGGTCAGCGCGCCATACAGCGCCGCCAGCGCCAGCGGCGCCGGGTAGAAGCCCAGCCGCGGCGGCACCGGCAGCGCCCCCGCCAGGGCCTGCGCCGCCGCCCAGGTCAGCGCCCAGCCCGCTGCCAGCCCGATGACGATGCCCAGCGCCCCCAGCACCGCCACCTGCCACAGGTAGGCGGCGAAGATGGCGCCCGCCGGCGCGCCCAGGCAGCGCAGCGTGGCGATGGTGCGGCTGCGCGCCGCCAGCCAGGCCCGCACCCCTGTCGCCACGCCGATGCCCCCCACCAGCAGCGCCGTCAGCCCCGCCAGCGTCAGGAAGGCCGCCGCGCGGTCGAGGAAGCGGTTCACCCCCGGCTCCGCCTGGTCGGCCAGCCGCACCCGCCAGGGTGCGCCGGGGAAGGCGGCGCGCAGCGCGTCGGCGAAGCGGCGCGGCTCGGTGCCCGCCGGCAGCAGCAGCCTGTATTCATGGTTGATGAGGGAGCCGGGCTGGATCAGGCCGGTGGCCGGCAGCGCCTCCAGCGGGATGATGGCGCGCGGGCCGAAGAAGGTCGGCGTCGCCACCTTGTCGGGCTCGTCGGCGATGATGCCGGCCAGGGGCAGGGTGCTCTCGCCCAGACGAAGCGCGTCGCCGGGCCGCAGGCGCAGGCGCTCGGCGATGGCGGGTTCCACCAGCAGGCCGCGCGCATCGGGCGGCTCCGTCACCAGCGCGCCGACCATGGGATAGGCGCCGTCGGCCGCCTTCAGCTCCACCAGCGTGCGCTCGCCATCCGCGCCCACCAGCATGGCGCGCAGCAGCCGCACCTCCGAGACGCGGGCGCCGCGCGCGGTGGCCCAGCCCAGCACCTCGGCCGGCACCGGCTGGTAGCCGCCGCGGATCTCCAGGTCGCCGCCCAGGATGCGGGCACCATCCTCGCGCAGCCCGGCCTCGATGCCCGCGCGCAGCGTGCCGACGGCGGCGATGGCCGCCACCCCCAGCGCGAGGCAGGCCAGCACCAGCCGCAGCCCCTTCACCCCGCCGCGCAGCTCCCGCCGCGCCAGGCGCCAGCCCAGCAGCGCATTCCTCATTCGGCGGCGACCGGCAGCAGGGCGGAATCGGCGGCGATCAGCCCGTCCTCGATCCGCACCTGCCGGGGGCAGCGCGCCGCCAGCGCCGGGTCATGGGTGATGAGGACCAGGGTCGTGCCGTGCTGCTCGCGCAGGCCGAACAGCAGCTCCATCACCGCCTGGCCGGTGGCGCGGTCCAGGTTGCCGGTCGGCTCGTCGGCCAGCAGCAGGGCAGGAGCGGCGACGAAGGCGCGGGCCACCGCCACGCGCTGCTGCTCGCCGCCCGAGAGCTGCCCCGGGTAGTGCCCCAGCCGATGGCCGAGCCCCACCTGCTTCAGCGCCTCCGCCGCGCGGTCGAAGGCGTCAGCGCGGCCGGCGAATTCCAGCGGCACCGCCACGTTCTCCAGCGCCGTCATGGTGGGGATCAGGTGGAAGGCCTGGAAGACGATGCCCACCTGCTCACGCCGGAAGCGGGCAAGGGCCTCCTCGTCCATCGCGCCCAGGTCCTGGCCGGCTACGCGCAGCGTGCCGCCCGTCGCCTGCTCCAGCCCCGCCAGCAGCATGAGCAGGGAGGTCTTGCCCGAGCCGCTCGGCCCGACGATGCCCAGCGCCTCGCCCCGCGCCACCTCCAGTGACACGCCGCGCAGGATGTTGACCCGGCCCGCGGCGCCCCCCACCTCGAAGGTGAGGTCGCGCGCGGCGATGATCGGCTGGTCCGGAGTGCTCATGGGTGGTTCATATGGTCGGCGCGCTGCGCTGCAACAGGTGGCGCTGATGGCCGGCGCCGGTTCCGCCCTGGCCCAGGGGGCGGGTTCCGGTGCGCCGACGACGCTGCTTGCCCTGGGCGACAGCCTCACCGCCGGCTACGGCCTGCCGCAGGACCAGGGCTTCGTGCCCCGCCTCCAGGCCGCCCTGCGCGCGAAGGGGCGCAACGTGCGCGTGGTGAATGGCGGCGTCTCCGGCGACACCATGGCCGGCGGCCTGTCCCGCCTCGACTGGCTGCTGGCGGAGAACCCGCGCGCCGCCATCTTGGCGCTGGGCGCCAATGACGGGCTGCGCGGCCTGCCGGTGCCGCGCATGGCCCAGGCGCTGGATGGCATCCTCGACCGGCTGGCGGCGCGGCGCATCCCGGTGCTGCTGGCGGGCATGTTCGCGCCCCCCAACCTGGGCGCCGATTACGGCCGCGCCTTCCACGCCGTCTTCACCGAGGCTGCGGCGAAGCGGAACCTGCTGTTCATGCCCTTCTTCCTCGACGGCGTGGCCGGCGAGCGCGCGCTGAACCAGGCCGACGGCATCCACCCCAACGCCCGCGGCGTTGAGGAGATGGTCCGGCGAATCCTTCCCCTCACGGAAGATTTGCTGGACCGTGCCGCGGCACCCCCCGCAGGATAGCGGCGGGGAATCGGATGGGGGTCCTGCCATGCGTCTCTTCGTCGCGCTCGACCTGCCCGAGGATGTGAAGGACCAGCTTTCCGGCCTCGCCGGCGGGCTGCCCGGCATGAAGTGGGTGCCGCGCGCCAACTACCACCTCACGCTGCGCTTCATCGGCGAGACGCCGCCCTTCCGCGCCGAGGAGGTGGACGAGGCGCTCTCCGCCATCCGCGCCAAGCCCTTCGAGCTGCGGCTGCTGGCGCCCGGCATCTTCGAGAAGAACGGCCAGGTGCAATCCCTGCACGTCACGGCCGAGCGCACCCCCGGCCTCGCCCACCTGCAGAACAAGATCGAGACCGCCCTGCAGCGCGCCGGCTTCCCGCCGGAGAAGCGCCGCTTCGCCCCGCATGTGACGCTGGGCCGGGCGGCGGCGGTGCCGGTGCCCAAGCTGGTCGCCTTCCTCCAGGCCCACAGCCTGTTCCGCTGCCCGCCGGTGACGGTGGAGCACTTCACCCTCTTCTCCTCCGTGCTGGGCAAGGAGGCGTCGCACTACACGCCCGAGGTGGACTACCCCCTGGCCGCCTGATACCCCTGCGGCCGTGACGCGGCGCCGCCCCGCCCTGCTGGCCATCCTGGCCGCCCTGCTGTTCATCCAGTCGGGCGCGGCGCTGGCCCATTGCCTGCGCGGCATGGCGCATGATCCGCTCTCGCTGATCGAGATCTGCACCGGCGAGGGCCGCCGCACGCTGGACCTGTCGGACCACGGCGCGCCGCAGGGGGCCGAGGCGGGTTTCTGCCTCGCCTGCCACGCCTTGCCGGCCGTGGCGGTGCCCGAGGCGCCGGTGCTGTGGCAGCCGGTGCGCTACGCCGCCCTTGCCGCATGGGCGCCGCAGCCCGTGCCCACCCCCGCCCCGCGCGCCCGCGCCCCGCCCGGCGCCCCGCGAGACCCACCCGCCCAGGCCTGAACCCGCCCTCCGCGCGCCCGTCCCAAGCGGGCGCCCCTGCGCGTTCCTGCCTGGAAATCCCCGTTCATGTCCCCGATCCGCGCGGCCCTGCCGCTGCTGGCCCTCGCCCCCGCCGCCTGGGCGCAGACCGCCACCCTGCCCGAACTCACCGTCACCGGCGCCCGACCCTCGTTGGCCGCGCCCGGCAATGCCGAAGCGGAGGCCCGGCTGCACCTCTCGCCCGGCGCCAACACCGTCGTCCCGGCCAGCGATTTCCTGGACCGCCCCGCCAGCACCGGCATGCGCGACATGCTGGAATGGGTGCCCGGCGTCTTCGCGCAGCCCAAATGGGGCGAGGATTCCCGCCTCTCCATCCGTGGCTCGGGGCTCGCCCGCAACTTCCACCTGCGCGGCGTGCGCCTGTTGCAGGATGGCATCCCGGTGAACCAGGCCGACGGCTCCGGCGATTTCCAGGAGCTGGACCCGCTGACGTTCGGGCGCGTCGAGGTGCTGCGCGGCGGCAACGCCTTCGCCCTGGGCGCCAACACGTTGGGCGGGGCGGTCAACTTCGTCACCCCCACCGGCCGCGACAGCCCCGGCGGGCAAGTGCGGCTGGAGGCTGGGTCCTTCGGCCTGTTCCGCTCCCAGCTCGCCTACGGCGCCGCTGCTGGCCCGGCCGATGCCTGGGTCAGCGCCACCCACCGGCAGGAGGACGGCTTCCGCCGGAACGGCAAGGGCGACAGCCAGCGGCTGAACGCCAATATCGGCTACCGCTGGAATGACGATGCCGAGACGCGCATCTTCCTCGCCCATAACAGCATCCACCAGTTCATCCCCGGCGCGGTGACGCGCGAGCAGGCGCTGGGGAGCCCGCGCACTGCCAACGCCACCAACCTGGCGCTGCGCTACCAGCGCAACATCGAGAGCACCCGCATCGGCACCCGCACCGCGGTCCGGGTGGATGCCGACACGCTGCTGGAGTTCGGCGGCTCCTGGGTCACCCGCCAGCTCGACCACCCGATCTTCCAGTTCGTGGACAACCGGACCAACGACTTCAACGCCTTCGCCCGCCTGACCTGGGATGGGCAGGTTTCCACCATGCGCAACCGCCTGGTGGCCGGCACCAACTTCGCCTTCGGCACCAACGACAACCGGCGCTTCGTCAACCTCGCCGGCCTGCGAGGCACGCAGACGTTCTCCTCCTGGGACACGGCGCAGACGCTCGACGCCTTCCTGGAGAACAGCCTTTGGGTGCTGCCGCGGCTGGCGGTGGTCACGGGCCTCTCCGGCGGGACGGTGCGCCGCGCCTCGGAGAACCGGCTGAACCCGGCGCTGGGCGGCGCGATGAAGGGCGACTTCGCCAATCCGCGCCTCGGCCTGCTGTGGCAGGCGACCGAGACGGTGCAGGGCTTCGCCAACCTGACCTGGAGCACCGAGCCGCCCACCCTGTCCGATCTGGTGGCGCTGGTCCCGCTCGGCGGCTTTTCCCTGGTGAAGGACCAGCGCGCCCGCACCGCCGAGGTCGGCGCCCGCGGCACCGCCGGTCCGCTGGGCTTCGAAGCCGCCTTCTACCACGCCGCCGTGCAGAACGAGATCCAGCTCATCCAGGGCCCCGCCGCCGGCTCCGCCCTCGCGCGCAACGTGCCGCGCACGGTGCACCAGGGCATCGAGCTGGCCGGCACCATCGCCGCGGCGCGCTCCCTGTTGGCCGAAGGCGACGCGCTGACCCTGCGCGGCGCCTACACCTGGAGTGACTTCCGCTTCGACGGCGACGCCCGCTTCGGCGGCAACCAGTTGCCCGGCGCACCCCGCCACTTGCTGCGCGGCGAGGCCCGCTGGCGCCACGCCTCCGGCGCTTGGCTGGCACCCAATGTCGAATGGGTGCCGCAAGGCTTCTTCGTGGACAACGCCAACACCACCCGCACCACCAGCTACGCCCTGCTGGGCCTGCGCGCCGGCGCCGAGTTCCTCGACGGCCGGCTCTCCGCCTCGCTGGAGGCGCGCAACCTGCTGGACCGGCGCTTCATCTCCTCCGCCTCGGTGATCCCGGTCGCCGCCGGCAACTCCGCCATCTTCGAACCTGGCATCGGCCGCGCCGCCTTCGCCGGGCTGCGCTACCGCTTCTGAAAGGCCCCGCCATGCTCCGCCAGACCCTCGCCCTGCTGCTGCTGGCCGCCCCGGCCGCCGCGCATGTCACCCTCCAGCCAGCCGAAGCCCCGGCCAACGCCTTCGCGCGCATCGCCTTCGCGGTGCCGCATGGCTGCGCCGGCGCCGCCACGGTGGCCATCGAGGTCACGCTGCCCGAGGGCGTGGCCACCGCGCGCCCCATGCCCAAGCCGGGCTGGGAGATCGCCACGGAGCTCCGCCCCCTGGCCCGCCCCGTCGCTGGCCCGCACGGGCTGATCCGCGAGGCTCCGGCCAGCATCGCCTGGCGCGGCGGCCCCCTGCCGGATGCCCATTACGAGGAGTTCGTCATGCTGGTCCGCACCCCCGACCGCCCCGGCGGGACGCTGCGCTTCGCCGTGGCACAGCTCTGCGAGGGCGGCGCCCGCGCCGATTGGTCGGGCGAGGCCGGCTCCCGCCAACCCGCCGCCACGCTGGTGCTGCGCTGATGCGCGCCGTGCTGTTCCTGGCCGCGCTCGCCGCGCCCGCCCTGGCCTGCGACCCCGCCGAGATGGAGGCTGCGATGACGGAGATCTGCCGCGGCGCCACCGAAGGCGCGCGCGAGGCCGTCCACGCCCTGCCCATCGCCGAGCGCCCGCCGCTGGAGGCCGAGCTGACCCGTCTGCACGAGCTCTGCACCGCCGGCGACCCAGCCTTGGCCGCCCGCGCCGCCGCCCGCCTGGCCCGCGAGGCTGGCCGCATCGAGGCGCGCCACATGGGCGCCGCAACCCCGTAGGATGACCCCGATGATGAACCGCCGATCCCTCCTCTTCCTGCCCGCGCTGCTGCCGGTGGCCGCCCTCGCGCAGCCCGCCGTCTCGGTGGAATCCCCCTGGACCCGCGCGGCGGGGCAGGGGGCCACCGGCGCCGGCTACATGGTGCTGCGCGCCCCCGCCGGAGACCGGCTGGTGGGCGCCGCCAGCCCCGCCGCCGGCCGGGTGGAGCTGCACACCCACATCCGCGACGGCGAGGTGATGCGCATGCGCCAGGTCCCGGCCATCGAGATCCCGGCTGGCCAGCCTGTGACGCTGGCGCCGGGCGGCCTGCACCTGATGCTGATTGGCCTGTCCCGCCCGCTGGCCGCCGGGGAGAGCGTGCCCGTCACCCTGCACTTCGAGCGCGCGGGCGAGGTGCAGACCAGCCTGGCCGTCCAGGCGGCCGGCGCGCGCGGGCCGGGGGGCGGCCACCGGCATTGAACCTCGTCATCCTCACCGGGGCCGGGATCTCGGCGGAGTCCGGCCTCGCCACCTTCCGCGACCTCGGCGGCATCTGGGCGCAGGTGCGGCTGGAGGATGTGGCGACGCCCGAAGCCTTCGCCGCCGACCCGGCGCGGGTGCAGGGCTTCTACGACGCGCGGCGCGCCCAGCTGCGGCGCGTCGCCCCCAACCCGGCGCACCACGCCCTGGCCCAGCTGGAGCGCGAGTGGACCCGCGGCGACGTCCTGCTGGTCACGCAGAACGTGGACGACCTGCACGAACGCGCCGGCAGCCGCCGCCTGCTGCACATGCATGGCGAGCTGAAGCGCGCCCGCTGCCTGTCCTGCGGCGCCGACAGCCGCTGGGAGGATGACATCCGCCCCGCCGACGCCTGCCCAGCCTGCGGGGCGGCGGGGCGCCTGCGGCCGCACGTGGTCTGGTTCGGCGAGATGCCGCTGCACATGGCGGAGATCGAGGCCGCCCTGGCCGCCTGCGACGTCTTCGTCAGCATCGGGACGTCCGGCCAGGTCTGGCCAGCGGCCGGCTTCGTGCGCACCATCCCGCCCGCCGCGCGTTCGATCGAGGTGAACCCCATGACCACCGAGGTGTCCCCTGCCTTCCGTGAGCACCGCCGCGGCCCGGCCTCGCTGGAAGTGCCGCGGCTGGTGGCCGAGCTGCTGGCATGAAGGGCGCGGCGCTGTCCCTCGCCCTGGCCGTGATGGCCGGTTCCGCGATGGCGCAGAAGCCCCTGCCGCGCTCCGAGCTGCCGGGGCTGGGGGAGAATGACCCCCGCCGTCCGGTGGAGGTCTCGCGGGCGCCGTGGACATCCCTGGGACGGGTGCAGACGGAGGTGGGCGGCCGCTGCACGGGCACGCTGGTCGCCCCGCGCCTGGTGCTGACCGCCGCCCACTGCCTGGTGGCGAGGACCGGCAAGTTCGTGCAGCCCGCCTCCGTCCATTTCCTGCTGGGCTATGACCGCGGCCGGGCTGCCGCCCAGGCCCGCGTGGTGGACTTCCGGGTGGGCGAGGGCTTCGTGCTGGGCGTGCCCTCCCCGGTCAGCGCGGACTGGGCGGTGCTGCTGCTAGAGGCGCCGCTGCGGGCGCCGGTGCTGCCGGTCTGGGCTGGACGCCCGCCGGAACGCACGCCCCTGGTCCTGGGCGGCTACCAGCAGGACATGCCTGAGCGCCTGCTGGCCGACACCGGCTGCCGCATCATCGGCGCCGCCAACGGGGCGGTGACGCATGACTGCGCCGGAACACGCGGCGCATCGGGCGCGCCGCTGCTGGCGGAGATCGGCGGCCGCTGGCAGGTGATGGGGGTGGCTTCGCGGGTCCGGCGTGACATCGCGCTGGGTGAAGCGGCCGGAACCGAGGGGCCGCGGCGAGTCTTGCAAGGTCAATGACCTCGGATTGTCATAGTTCGCCCTGAAGCCATGCATTTTTTGCATGGATTTGCGGTTTGACGGCGGCCCCGGAGGCCCGTATATCCCCGTTCACCGGCGGCGGACTGGTCTTGCTGAGTGAGGCGGACTGGTTGGTTGGTGGTTTTGCTGGGGGTGGCTGGTTGGCTGACCTGGTTTGATGGGTTGGCTGAGCTGTTTCCTG
>NZ_JBJJBR010000010.1:0-116639 GCF_045449635.1 Sabulicella flocculans
GGAGAGTCGGTCAGCGCCAGGCCACCCCACCACCCCCAACACCCACACCCCCGCGGGGTGGAGCAGCCCGGTAGCTCGTCAGGCTCATAACCTGAAGGTCACAGGTTCAAATCCTGTCCCCGCATCCAACGATACATAACATAGGTGTTCGAGAAGTCCGTCCAGAGATCCTCTGGACGGGCTTTCGGCGTTTCCACTCCCTGGCCCAGCGCCAGCATCGCCGCTAAGGCGCCCCGAACCTCAATCCGCAGCAACCCTCCCTCCGGGTTCAGCCGCACCTCCTTCACAAGGTCGTGCACATCCTCGCGCGCCTGCGCACCCGTCTCCCGCTGCAACGCCGGAACCCTGAGCGACAGCCTTGCCGTCCGTTCATCCGACATGTCAGGCTTCCGCCGACAACCTTGCCGGGGACGTTCCGCATGGACCGCCGTGCCTTCCTTCTTTCCGCCTCCGCCGCCACGCTGGCCGCGCCCCGCCTCGGCCATGGCCAGGCGGCGCGGCCGCTGCGCTTCGTGCCGCAGGCCAACCTCACCAGCCTGGACCCGATCTGGACCACGGCGAACGTCACCCGCAACCACGGCTTCCTGGTCTACGACACGCTCTACGGCATGGACGCGCAGTTCCGCCCGCAGCCGCAGATGGCCAGCGGGCACACGGTCAGCGACGATCGCCTGACGGTCACCATCACCCTGCGCGACGGGCTGAAATGGCATGATGGCGAGGCGGTGCGCGCCGCCGACTGCGTCGCCTCCATCGGGCGTTGGATGAAGCGCAACCCCTCGGGCCAGCAGCTGGAGCGCGCGCTGGAGGAGGTGTCTGCGCCCGATGACCGCACCATCCGCTTCCGGCTGAAGAAGCCCTTCCCGCTGCTGTTCCAGGCACTGGCCAGCCCGGTGAACCCGGTCGCCTTCATGATGCCCGAGCGCATCGCCCGCACCGACCCCTTCCAGCAGATCCGCGAAACCATCGGCTCCGGCCCCTTCCGGTTCGCACCGCGCGAGTTCAACAGCGGCTCAATGGTGGTCTATGAGCGCAACCCGGACTACGTGCCCAATCCGGCCGCCGCCTCCTTCACCGCCGGTGGCAAGCAGGCGCATTTCGAGCGGCTGGAATGGCACATCATCGTGGATGCCAGCACCGCCGCCGGCGCGCTGCAGACCGGCGAGATCGACTGGTACGAGCAGCCGCCGCCGGAGATCCAGCAGCTGCTGCGCCGCAACCGCAACGTCGCACTGGACGCCATAGACCCGCTGCCGCTCACCGGCATCCTGCGCTTCAACCACCTGCATCCGCCCTTCAACGACAAGCGCGTCCGCCAGGCCTTCCTGCCCGCCATCAACCAGGAAGACTTCATGCAGGCGATCGTGGGCACCGACCCGTCGCTCTACGTCACCGGCAGCGGCATCTTCACCCCCGGCACCCCGCTGGCGAGCGAGGAGGGGCTGGAGCCGCTGCGCGGCCCGCGCAGCCTCGACCGCGCCCGCGCCCTGCTGCGCGAGGCCGGCTACACCAACCAGCCGATGCGCCTCATCGGCCCGACCGACATCCTGGCGCCGGCCGCCATGACCCAGGTCTGCGCCGACCTGCTGCGGCGCATGCAGGTGAACGCGGACGTCGTCATCACCGACTGGGGCACGGTGGTGCAGCGCCGCGCCTCGCGCGAGCCGCTGGAGCGCGGCGGCTGGTCCATGCTGCTCACCTCCTTCAGCTCCACCGACTTCATGGACCCCGCGGGGCACTTCCCCTTGCGCGGCAACGGCCTCAACTCCTGGCCCGGCTGGCCCACCATCCCCCGGCTGGAGGAGCTGCGCGACCAGTGGTTCGACGCCCCTGACCTCGCCGCCCAGCAGCGCATCGCGCGCGAGATGCAGCGCGTGGCGATGGACGAGGTGCCCTTCATCCCGGTCGGCGCCTACCGCTCCGTCACCGCCTTCCGGCGCAACCTGGCGGACCGGGTGCCCGGCTTCGCCATCTTCTGGAACCTCAGGAGGACCTGACCGATGCAGCGGCGCCCCTTGCTCCTCGGGGCGCTCGCCGCCCCCTTCGCGGTCCACGACGCGTCGGCCCAGGCGGCGCGCACGCTGCGCGTCATCCCCCAGGCCAACCTCACCAGCCTGGACCCGATCTGGACCACGGCGGTGGTCACCCGCAACCACGGCTTCCTGGTCTATGACACGCTGACGGCCGAGGATTCGCAGGGCCGCGTGCAGCCGCAGATGCTGGAAGGCTGGCAGGTCAGCGAGGATCGCCGCACCTGGCGCTTCACCCTGCGCGAGGGGCTGAAGTTCCACGACAACCAGCCGGTGCGCTCGGCCGACTGCATCGCCTCCATCAAGCGCTGGGCGCAGCGCGAGACCTTCGGCCAGATCGCCGGCGGCGCGGTGGAGGAATGGCGCGCCCTGGATGACCGCCGCTTCGAGGCGAAGCTCAAGCGCCCCTTCCCGCTGCTGGCGCTCGCGCTGGGCCGCGGGCAGGGCCCAGCCTTCATCCTGCCCGAGCGCTTGGCCACCACCGATGCCGCGACCCAGGTGCGCGACGCCACCGGCTCCGGCCCCTTCCGCTTCCTCGCGGATCAATGGAGCCCCGGCGCCCGCGCGGTCTGGGCGAAGTTCGACGGCTACGTGCCCCGGCAGGAGGCGCCGGACGGGCTGGCCGGCGGCAAGGTGGCCCGGGTGGACCGGGTGGACTGGACCGTCATCAGCGACGCCGCCACCGCGGCCGGCGCCATGGCGAATGGCGAGCAGGACTACTGGGAATACGCGGTGCACGACCTGCTGCCGCTGCTGCGCCGCTCGCGCGAAGCGGTGGTGGAGCAGCGGCTGATCCATGGCACCTATGGCTGCCTGCGCTTCAACCACCTGCACGCACCCTTCAACAACCCGAAGGTGCGGCAGGCGGTGGCGATGGCGGTGGACCAGCGCGACTACCTGCGCGCCGTGGCCGGCGAGGACCCGCGCGGCTGGGGCGTGATGGAGGGCGTCTTCCCCGCCGGCGGCCCGCTGGCCACCGATGCCGGCGCCGACATCCTGAAGGTCCGCAGCGTCGAGCGCGCCCGCGCCGCCCTGCGCGAGAGCGGCTACAATGGCGAGCGCGTGGTGCTCATCACCCCCTCCGACTACCCGCAGATCAACGCGCTCGGCCTGGTGACGCATGACCTGCTGCGCCGCATGGGCATGAACGTGGAGCTGGTGGCGAGCGACTGGGGCACGCTGGTGCAGCGCCGTGCCTCGCGCGAACCCGTCGAGCGCGGCGGCTGGAGCATCTTCCACACCACCGCCAGCGGCGACGCCCTGGCCCTGCCGCCGGTGCACCTGTTCCTGCGCGCCAACGGCGCCAATGCCTGGTTCGGCTGGCCAGACGACCCCGCCATCGAGGCGGACCGCCTGGCCTTCCTGGATGCCGAGACGGAGGCCGAGCAGCAGGCCATCGCGCGGCGGCTGAACGGGCAGGCGATGCGCACGCTGCCCTATGTGCCGCTGGGCTACTACTGGCAGCCCACGGCGCTGAACCGCCGCGTCACCGGCGCCTTTCGCGTGCCGGCCACCGTGTTCTGGAACATCGGAAAGACCGCATGATCACCCGCCGCGCCCTCGCCGCCGCCGGCGCCCTGGCGTTGCCCGGCCATGCCTCGGGGCAGGGGGCGCAGCGCGTGCTGCGCTTCGTGCCGCAGAGCAACCTCGCCAGCCTTGACCCGGTGTGGTCCACCGCCGTCATCGTCCGCAACCACGGGCTGATGGTGTGGGACACGCTGTTCGGCCTGGACGGCCAGTTCCGCGCCCGCCCGCAGATGGCCGAGGGGCACGAGGTGAGCAGCGATGGCCTGACCTGGACCATCCGCCTGCGCGAGGGGCTGCGCTTCCACGATGGCAGCCCGGTCACGGCGGCGGATGCGGTGGCGTCCATCCGCCGCTGGTCGAAGCGCGACGTGCTGGGCCAGCGCCTCGACGCCCTGGCCGACGAAATCGCCGCCCCGAACGAGCGCGACATCCGCATCCGCCTCAAGCGCCCCTGGCCGGGCCTGGCCTGGGCGCTGGGCAAGCCCTCGGCCAATATCTGCGCCATCATGCCGGCGCGGCTGGCGGCCACCGACCCCTTCGCCCAGGTGGGCGAGGCGGTGGGCTCCGGCCCCTTCCGTTTCCGCCAGGACCTGTTCCGCCCCGGCGACGTCGCGATCTATGAGCGCTTCGACGGCTACCGCCCGCGCGACGAGGCGGCGGATTTCCTGGCCGGCGGCAAGCGCGTGCATTTCGACCGCGTGGAATGGCGCATCCTGCCCGACCCCTCCACCGCCAATGGCGCGCTGACCCGCGGCGAGGTGGATTGGTGGGAAACCCCGCTGGCCGACCTGCTGCCCGCCCTGCAGCGCAACCGCGACATCGTGGTGGACCTGATCAACCAGGCCGGCAACCTCGGCGTGCTGCGCTTCAACTTCCTCCATCCGCCCTTCGACAAGGTGGAGGTGCGCCGCGCCATCCTGCCGGCGCTGGACCAGCGCGCCTTCATGGACGCCGCCATCGGCACCGACCGCGCGCTGTCGCGCGTGCCGTCGGGCGTCTTCACCCCCGGCACGCCGCTGGCCACCACCGAGGGGCTGGAGCCGCTGACCGGCCCGCGCGACCTCGCCGCCGCGCAGCGCGCCCTGCGCGAGAGCGGCTATCGCGGCGAGCGCGTGGTGATGATGTCCGCCACCGACCTGCCGGTGCTGCAGAACCTCAGCGAGGTGGCGGCCGACCTGCTGCGCCGCATCGGCTTCACCGTGGACATGCCGGCGATGGACTGGGGCACGCAGATCCAGCGCCGCACCAATCGCGGCCCGATCGAGCAGGGCGGCTGGTCCGCCTTCTGCACCACCTGGGAGGGGCTGGACGTCTCGGTGCCCGGCTCGCACCAGCCCTTGCGGGGGCATGGGGCGCAGGCCTGGTCCGGTTGGCCCACCATGCCGCGGCTGGAGGCGCTGCGCGAGGAATGGTTCGACGCGCCCGACCAGGCGGCGGAACGCGCCATCGCCGCGCGCATCCAGCGCGTGGCAATGGAGGAGGTGCCCTTCCTGCCGCTCGGCCTGGTGCTGCCGCGGCAGGCCTATCGGCGCAGCATCACCGACGTGGTCAAGGGCGGTCCGGCGCTGTTCTGGAACGTCCGGCGGGCGTGAACTGGCACGGATGCTGCAAGGCAGCATGCCGATGCGGTGGTCAGGCGGGTTTCCCTTGGGGGATGCCCAGGATTGCGGCACGCTCCGGGGCAATGGGCTGAAGCCCGGGGCATGACAGGGTTTGGGAGAGCATCACGAATGGATCGCAGGACCTTCATCGGCGCTGGCATCGGCGCCGGCGCCGCGCTGGCGGCTTCGGGCATCGCTGCCCCCGCGCTGAGCCAGGGCGCCAATGCCCGCACGCTGCGCTTCGTGCCGCAGGCGAACCTCGCCAATTTCGACCCCATCTGGGGCACGCAATACGTGGTTCGCAACGCCGCCGTGCTGGTGTGGGACACGCTCTACGGCATCAACGACCAGCTGGTGCCGCAGCGCCAGATGGTGGAAAGCGAGGAGACCAGCGCCGACGGCCGCACCTGGACCTTCCGCCTGCGCGAGGGGTTGCGCTTCCACGACAACGAGCCGGTGCGCTCCAGCGACGTCGTCGCCAGCCTGACGCGCTGGATGGCCCGCGACCCGATGGGGCTGATGATCCGCGCCATCCAGCAGGAGCTGGTGGCGGTGGATGACCGCACCTTCCGCTGGGTGCTCAGCCGGCCTTTCCCGAAGATGCTCTACGCCCTGGGCAAGAACAACTCGCCCATGGCCTTCATCATGCCGGAGCGCATCGCCCGCACCGACCCCTTCCAGCAGATCACCGAGCATGTGGGCTCGGGCCCCTGCCGCTTCGTGCGCAACGAATGGGTGCCGGGCGCGCGCGCCGTGTTCCAGCGCTTCGAGGGCTACGTGCCGCGGCAGGAGCCCGCGAGCTGGCTGGCCGGCGGCAAGCGCATGCTGGTGGACCGCGTCGAGTGGGCCATCATGCCCGACCCCGCCACCGCCTCCTCCGCGCTGCAGAACGGCGAGGTGGACTGGTGGGAGAACGCGCTGACCGACCTGGTGCCGCTGCTGCGCCGCAACCGCAACATCCAGCTCGACATCGCCGACCCGCTGGGCAACATCGGCGCCTTCCGCCTCAACCACCTGCACCCGCCCTTCAACGACGTGCGCGCCCGCCGCGCCATCCTCATGGCGATGAGCCAGGAGGACTACATGCGCGCGCTCGTCGGCAGCGACGACGCGCTGTGGAAGCGGCTGCCCGGCTTCTTCACCCCCGGCACGCCGCTCTACAACGAGGAGGGCGGCGAGGTGATCTCCGGCCCGCGCAACCTGGACGCGGCGCGCGCCCTGCTGCGGGAAAGCGGCTATTCCGGCCAGCCCGTCACCGTGCTGGCGGCGCAGGACCAGCCCATCACCAAGGCGCAGGGCGACGTGACGGCCGACCTGCTGCGCCGCCTGGGCATGAATGTGGATTTCGTGGCGACCGACTGGGGCACGGTGGGCCAGCGCCGCGCCATGAAGAACCCGCCCAGCGCCGGCGGCTGGAACATCTTCTTCTCCTGGCATGCGGGGGCGGATTGCACCAACCCGGCCGCCTACACCGCCATCCGCGCCAATGGCGACGGCGCCTGGTTCGGCTGGCCCAACATCCCGGCCGTCGAGCAGAAGGTGAACGAGTGGTTCGAGGCGCCGGACCTGGAGGCCGAGAAGGCCGCCATGCGCGGCCTGAACCGCGCCGCGCTGGAGAACGTGGTCTACGTCCCCACCGGCTTTTTCCTGGGCTACCAGGCGTGGCGCCGGAACGTGTCGGGCGTGGTGAAGGGGCCGATCCCCTTCGCCTGGGGTGTTTCCAAGTCGTGAAGCCTGGGGTCTGATCGCGCCATGTGGGCCTATATCCTCCGCCGAGTCCTCGCCACCATCCCCGTCATGGCGGTGGTGGCGCTCTTCGTCTTCTCGCTGCTGTATCTCGCCCCGGGCGACCCGGCGGCGGTGATCGCCGGCGACCAGGCGACGCCGGAGGATGTGGAACGCATCCGCGCCTCGCTCGGGCTGGACCGCCCCTACCTGGTGCGCTTCGGCGCCTGGGTGGGGGACATCCTGTCCGGCGACCTCGGCACCTCCATCTTCACCAACCTGCCGGTGAGCACGATGATCGCCCAGCGGGTGGAGCCGACGCTGTCGCTCTGCGTGCTGACGCTGATCCTCGCGGTGTCCATCGCGGTGCCGATGGGTGTGGTGGCGGCCTGGAAGCAGGGCACCACGGTGGACCGCGCGGTGATGGGCTTCGCGGTGCTGGGCTTCTCCGTTCCGGTCTTCGTGGTCGGCTACCTGCTGGCCTATGTCTTCGCGCTGGAACTGGATTGGCTGCCGGTGCAGGGCTACACGCCATTCCGCGAAGGGCTGTTCCCCTGGCTGGAGAACCTGATCCTGCCCGCCATCGCCCTGGGCGGCGTGTACATCGCGCTGATCGCGCGCATCACCCGCGCGACCATGCTGGAGGTGCTGAGCCAGGACTACATCCGCACCGCCCGCGCCAAGGGGGCCAACCAGGCCTCCATCCTGTTCCTGCACGCGCTGAAGAACGCCGCGGTGCCCATCGTCACCGTGGTGGGCATCGGCATGGCGCTGCTGATCGGCGGCGCGGTGGTGACCGAGAGCGTCTTCGCCATCCCCGGCCTCGGGCGGCTGACGGTGGATGCCATCCTGCGGCGCGACTACCCGGTGATCCAGGGCGTCGTGCTGCTGTTCTCCTTCGTCTACGTGCTGGTGAACCTGCTGATTGATCTCCTCTACACCCTGTTCGACCCGAGGATCCGCTACTGATGAGCGCCGTGACCATCCCCCCCGGGACGGCGGTGGCCGCGCCCATGCCGGACATCCTGCCGGACGTGAAGCCCAGGCGCGGCTTCGTCGGCTTCCTGCGGCGCAACCCCACCATGGCGCTGGGCGGCTTCCTGCTGCTGCTGATGGTGTTCGTCGCCGTCTTCGCCCCCGTGCTGTGGACCAAGGACCCCACGGCCCTGGCGCCGGCGCTGCGCACGCGCGAACCCTCGGCGCAGTTCTGGTTCGGCTCGGACATGCTGGGGCGCGACGTCTATTCCCGCGTGCTCTACGGCGCGCGGGTGTCGCTGATCGTGGGCTTCTCCGTCGCCATCCTCGCCTCGGCGGCGGGGCTGTTCATCGGGCTGATGTCGGGCTTCAACCGCATCGCCGATTCCATCATCATGCGGGTGATGGACGGCATGATGTCCATCCCGCCCATCCTGCTGGCGATCGCGCTGATGGCGCTGACGCGCGGCTCGGTGCAGAACGTCATCATCGCCATCACCATCGCCGAGATCCCGCGCGTCTCGCGCCTCGTGCGCGGCGTCGTGCTGTCCCTGCGCGAGCAGCCCTATGTGGAGGCCGCCGTGGCCTCGGGCACGCGCACGCCGGCCATCATCTTCAAGCACATCCTGCCCAACACCCTGGCGCCGCTCACCGTGCAGGCCACCTACATCTGCGCGGCGGCGATGATCACGGAGGCGATCCTGAGCTTCATCGGCGCGGGCACCCCGCCCATCATCCCCTCCTGGGGGAACATCATGGCCGAGGGCCGGGCGCTGTGGCAGGTGAAGCCCTACATCGTCTTCTTCCCGGCCATCTTCCTGTCCATCACCGTGCTGGCGGTGAACCTGCTGGGCGACGGCCTGCGCGACGCCATCGACCCGCGCCTGGCGAAGCGGCTGTGAACGCGATGACCGGCATGGCCGACAACCGCCCCATGCTGCTGGAGGTCGAGAACCTCCAGACGCATTTCCGCACCATGGACGGAGTGAACCGCGCCGTTGACGGCGTCTCCTTCTCCGTCCGCGCCGGCGAGACGCTGGCGGTGGTGGGCGAGAGCGGCTGCGGCAAGTCCGTCACCGCCATGTCCATCCTGCGCCTCATCCCCGAGCCGCCGGGCAAGATCGCCGGGTCCATCCGGTTTCAGGGCAAGGACCTGCTGAAGCTGTCGGACCGCGAGATGCGCGCCATCCGCGGCAACGAGATCAGCATGATCTTCCAGGAGCCGATGACCTCGCTGAACCCGGTGCTGACCAATGGCCGCCAGATCGGCGAGACGCTGCGGCTGCACCAGGGCCTGAGCAAGGCCGCGGCCGAGGAGCGCGCGGTGGAGATGCTGCGCCTCGTCGGCATCCCCGAGCCCGGGCGGCGCGTGCGCGAATACCCGCACCAGCTTTCGGGCGGCATGCGCCAGCGCGTGATGATCGCCATCGCGCTGGCCTGCAACCCGAAGCTGCTGATCGCCGACGAGCCGACCACGGCGCTGGACGTGACCATCCAGGCGCAGATCCTCGACCTGATGCGCGACCTCAAGACGCGGGTGGGGGCGGCCATCGTCCTCATCACCCACGACCTGGGCGTGGTGGCCGAGGTCGCGGAGCGGGTGGTGGTGATGTATGCCGGCAAGAAGGTGGAGGAGGCGCCGGTGGGCGAGCTGTTCCGCGCGCCCAAGCATCCCTACACCCAGGGCCTGCTGGGCTCGGTGCCCAAGCTCGGCTCCTCGCTGACCGGCGAGACCTCGCGGCTGGCGGAGATCCCCGGGCTGGTGCCGTCGCTGAAGCAGAAGATCCCCGGCTGCGTCTTCGCCTCCCGCTGCCCGAAGGCGACGGATTTCTGCCGCGCCGTGGCGCCGGCCCTGGAGGAGAAGGCGCCCCGCCACGTCGCCGCCTGCCACTACGCCGAGAAGGAGGGGGTGCTCGCGGCATGAGCCAAGCCATCCTGGAGGTCAGCGACCTCAAGAAGCATTTCCCCATCCGCGGCGGGCTGCTGGGCTCCACCGTGGGGCACGTCTACGCGGTGGACGGCGTCTCCTTCTCCATCAGCAAGGGCGAGACGCTGTCCCTGGTGGGCGAGAGCGGCTGCGGCAAGTCCACCGTGGGCAAGGCGGTGCTGCGGCTCTTCCCGCTCACCGCGGGGCAGGTGGTGCTGAACGGCACCCGCATCGACGACATGCCCGCCGGCACGCTGCGCCCGCTGCGCCGGCAGATGCAGGTGGTGTTCCAGGACCCCTTCAGCTCCCTGAACCCGCGCATGCGCGTGCGTGACATCCTGGCCGAGCCGATCCGCAACTTCGGCCTGGCGAAGGATGCCGCCGACCTGGATCGCCGCATCGCCGAGCTGATGGACAAGGTCCGCCTGCCGCGCGACGCCGTGAACCGCTGGCCGCACGAGTTCTCCGGCGGCCAGCGCCAGCGCATCGGCATCGCCCGCGCGCTGGCGGCCGAGCCGGACCTCATCGTGTGCGACGAGGCGGTCAGCGCGCTGGACGTCAGCGTGAAGGCGCAGATCGTCAACCTGCTGCAGGACCTCCAGGCCGAGCTGGGGCTGGCGATGCTTTTCATCTCCCACGACCTCGCCATCGTCGAGCACATGACGCACCGCGTGGCGGTGATGTACCTGGGCAAGATCGTCGAGGTGGCGGAGCGCCGCACGCTGTTCGGCCGCCCCCGCCACCCCTACACCGAGGCGCTGCTCTCCGCCGTGCCCATCCCGGTGCCCGGCGCGGGGCGGGAGCGCATCACCCTGCAGGGCGACGTGCCCAGCCCCATCCGCCCGCCGCCGGGCTGCCGCTTCCACACCCGCTGCCCCTACGTGCACGACCGCTGCCGCAGCGAGGAGCCGAAGCTGAAGGACACGGAGGCCGGCCACCTCGCGGCCTGCCACCTGAACGACCTGCCGGCGGCGCAGAACCCGCTGCTGAACCGGCCGCCGCCGACCGCCTTCCGTGCCGCCTGAGCCGGCGCCCGGCGCGCTGACCTTCCGCGCCCGGGCGCCGCGCAGCGCTTTCGGGCGGGGGGTGAAGTGGGCCTTCTGGGGCTTCCAGTTCCTCATGCTGGCGCTGGCGCTGGGCAACTGCACCATGGTCCTGCCCTACCTGGGAAGCGCGGACCCGGAGGTGGCGCTGGGTGCCGGCCTGTTCGGCGCCCAGCTGGGGCTGGGCGTGCTCGCGCTTTGGCCGCTCGGCACGTTGGTGCTGGGGGTGGCCCTGCTGCTCACGCGCGGGCGGCTGCTGACGCTGCAGGCGCCGCCGCCGAACGCTTGACCTCGCGCACGGCGCGCGCAACGCTCCGCCCCAGCGAACGCCAGGGAGGGCCCAGATGCCGCAAGTGACGCTCAGCGTGAACGGGACCGCGCACACGGTCGAGGTCGAGGGCCGGACCCTGCTGGTGGAACTCCTGCGGGAGAAGCTGCGCCTGACCGGCACCCATGTGGGCTGCGACACCAGCCAGTGCGGCGCCTGCGTGGTGCACATGGACGGCGAATCCGTGAAGGCCTGCACCACCCTCGCCGTGGCCTGCGAGGGGGCGAGCGTGACCACCATCGAAGGGCTGGCCAAGCCTGACGGCACGCTTCACCCGATGCAGGAGGCCTTCCGCGAGTACCACGCCCTGCAATGCGGCTTCTGCACGCCCGGCATGGTGATGAGCGCGGTGGACCTGGTGCAGAAGAACCCGCAGGGGCTGAGCGAGGCCGAGATCCGCGAGGGGCTGGAAGGCAACCTGTGCCGCTGCACCGGCTACCACAACATCGTGAAGGCCATCGCCGCGGCGCAGGACGTGATGCACGGCCGGCGCGAGAGCCTGGCCGCCGCGGCGGAGTAGCCCGGCCCGGCACGCGAGGTTGCCGGCAGCGGGGGCCAACCCCGCGCCGGGTCACACATACGGGAGGAACGACCGCCATGAACGTGATGGCCCCATTCGAAGGCATCGGCGCCAGCGTCCGCCGCAAGGAGGACCTGCGCTTCCTGTCCGGCCGCGGGCAATACACCGACGACATCAACCGCCCCGGCCAGCTGCACGCCTTCATCCTGCGCTCCCCGCACGCCCATGCGCGCATCACGGCGCTGGACACGGCGGCGGCCAAGGGGATGCCCGCCGTGCGCGCGGTCTACACCGGCGAGGACATGGCGGCGGTGGGCGGCATCCCCTGCGGCTGGCAGATCCACAACAAGGACGGCACGCCGATGGCGGAGCCGAAGCACCCCGTCCTGGCCGAGGGCAAGGTGCGCCATGTGGGCGACCCGGTGGCGGTGGTGATCGCCGACACCCGCCAGCACGCGCGCGACGCGGCGGAGGCGATCACCGTCGCCTACGAGGTGCTGCCCAGCGCCACCACCATGGCGCAGGCCCAGGCCCCCGGCGCCCCGGCGGTGCATGACGACCTGCCGTCCAACCTCTGCTACGACTGGCACATCGGCGAGAAGGCGGGCGTGGACGCCGCCTTCGCCCAGGCCGCGCACCGCGTGGTGTTCGAGACGACGAACAACCGCCTGGTGCCCAACGCCATGGAACCCCGCGCCGCCATCGGCGACTACGACACCACGACGGGCGAGCACACCCTCTACACCACCAGCCAGAATCCGCACGTCATCCGCCTGCTGATGGGCGCCTTCGTGCTGAACATCCCGGAATCCAGGCTGCGGGTGGTGGCGCCCGACGTGGGCGGCGGCTTCGGCTCCAAGATCTACCACTACGCCGAGGAGGCGATCGTCACCTGGGCCGCGCACAAGCTGGGCCGCCCGGTGAAGTGGACCGCCGACCGCACGGAATCCTTCATGTCGGACGCGCATGGGCGCGACCACGTGACGCGCGCCGAGCTGGCGCTGGACAAGGACGGCACCTTCCTGGCGCTGCACGTGCAGACCCAGGCGAACATGGGCGCCTACCTCTCCACCTTCGCGCCCTGCGTGCCCACCTACCTCTACGCCACGCTGCTGGCCGGGGTGTACAAGACGCCGGCCATCTACGCCGAGGTGAAGGCGGTCTTCACCAACACCGTGCCGGTGGATGCCTATCGTGGCGCCGGCCGGCCGGAAGCGACCTACCTGCTGGAGCGCCTGGTGGACGTGGCCGCCAAGCAATGCGGCTTCGACAAGATCGAGCTGCGGAAGCGGAACTTCATCGCCACCGACGCCTTCCCCTACCAGACGCCGGTGGCGCTGGAATACGACAGCGGCGACTACTTCTCCACGCTGTCGCAGGCGCTGGAAACCTCGGGCTGGCACGGCTTCGAGGCGCGGCGGGCGGAGGCCAAGGCGCGCGGCAAGCTGCGCGGCATCGGCATCTCCACCTACCTGGAGGCTTGCGGCATCGCGCCCTCCGCCGTGGTGGGTTCGCTGGGCGCGCGGGCGGGGCTCTACGAGGTCGGCACCATCCGCGTGCACCCGACCGGCAGCGTCACGGTGCTGACCGGCGCGCACAGCCACGGCCAAGGCCACGAGACGACCTTCGCCCAGCTGGTGGCGGACAAGCTGGGCGTGCCGGTGGCGCAGGTGGACGTGGTGCATGGCGACACCGCCAAGGTGCCCTTCGGCATGGGCACCTATGGTTCGCGCTCGCTGGCCGTGGGCGGCAGCGCCATGGACAAGGCGATGGACAAGATCATCGCCAAGGGGCGCAAGATCGCCGCGCACCTGATGGAAGCCGCCGTCGAGGACGTGGAGTTCGAGCGCGGCACCTTCCGCGTCGCCGGCACCGACAAGACCAAGGCGCTGGCTGAGATCAGCCTCGCCGCCTACGTCCCGCACAACTTCCCGCATGACGAGCTGGAACCGGGGCTGGAGGAGACCGCCTTCTACGACCCCAAGAACTTCACCTATCCCGGCGGCTGCCACATCGCCGAGGTGGAGATCGAGCCGGAGACGGGGAAGGTGTCCCTGGTCAACTTCACCGCCGTTGACGATGTCGGCCGCGTCATCAACCCGATGATCGTGGAAGGCCAGGTGCAGGGCGGCGTGGCGCAGGGCGTCGGCCAGGCGCTGCTGGAGGCCTGCGTCTATGACGAGGGCGGCCAGCTGCTGAGCGCGAGCATGATGGACTACGCCATGCCGCGCGCCGACGACCTGGCGCCCGTGTCCGTCGCCACCCACGCGACGCTGTGCACCCACAATCCGCTCGGCGTGAAGGGCTGCGGCGAGGTCGGCGCCATCGGCTCGCCGCCGGCGGTCATCAACGCGGTGGTGGATGCGCTGCGCGACTACGGCGTGAATCACGTCGAGATGCCGGCGACACCGCCGAAGATCTGGTCCATCATCCACGGGACGAAATAGGGAGTCCGGGGCATGTATGATTTCGCCTATCACAAGCCGTCCTCCGTCGCCGATGCGGTGAAGCTGCTGGCCGACCCGGACGCCAAGGCGGTGTCCGGCGGGCACACGCTGATCCCGGCGCTGAAGCACCGCCTCAACAAGCCCTCCGCCCTGGTGGACCTGTCCGGCATCGCCGAGATGAAGGGCATCCGGCGCGAGGGCAACGCCCTGGTGATCGGCGCGCTGACCAAGCACGAGGCGGTGGCGACCAGCCCGGAGGTCAAGGCCGCCATCCCCATGCTGGCCTTCGTCGCCAAGCACATCGGCGACACCCAGGTGCGCAACCGCGGCACCATGGGCGGCAGCGTCGCCAACAACGACCCGGCCGCGGATTACCCCGCCGCCGTGCTGGGGCTGGGGGCGACGATCCACACCAGCAAGCGCAAGATCGCGGCCGACGACTTCTTTCTCGGCATGTTCACCACGGCGCTGGAGCAGGATGAGCTGCTGACCGCCATCTCCTTCCCCATTCCGGAGAAGGCGGGCTACGCCAAGATGCGCAACCCGGCCTCGCGCTACGTGATGGCGGGTGCCTTCGTCTCGCGCGGGCCGATGGGCGTGCGGGTGGCGATCAACGGCGCCGGCCCCTGCGTGTTCCGGCAGGCGGCGATGGAGGCCGCGCTCTCCGCGAACTGGAGCGCCGATGCGGTGGCCGCCATCAAGCAGGACGCGGATGGGCTGAACAGCGACATCCACGGTTCCGCCGAATACCGGGCGCATCTCGTCTCCGTGATGGCCAAGCGCGCGGTGCTGGCCGCGGGTTGAGCACCGCCGCGGTCATCGGCGGCGGCATCCTGGGCGCCTGCCTGGCGCTGGAACTCCAGGATGCCGGCCACGCCGTCACGCTGATCGAGCCCGGACCACCCGGCGGCGCCCAGGCCGCCAGCTACGGCAATGCGGCCTGGATCTCGCCGGGCAGCATTATCCCTCCGGCCACGCCGGGGCTGTGGCGCAAGTTGCCGGGCTTCCTGCGCGACCCCCTCGGCCCGGTTTCCATCCGTCCGGCGCGGCTGCCGGCGGCGACGCCCTGGCTGGCGCGGTACCTGCTCTCGGGCTGGACGGAGGCGCAGGTGCGCCGCACCGCCACGGCGCTGCGCGGCCTGCTGCGCGACGCCCCGGCCCGCCACGCCGCGCTGGCGGCGCGCGCCGGCCGGACGGAGCTGATCCGCCAGGATGGGCTGCTCTACCCCTTCCCCGATCGCGCCGCCTTCACCGCCGAGGCACTGGCCTGGCGCATCCGCGCCGAGCTGGGCCTGCGGTGCGAGGAGCTGGACGCCGCCGCGCTGCGCGAGGCCGAGCCGGAGCTGTCGCCGCGCTACGGCTTCGGCGTGCTGGTGGGGGAGGGGGCGCATTGCCGCGACCCGGGTGGCTATGTGGCCGTTCTGACGGCGCTGGCCGAAGCGCGCGGCGCCCACCGCGTCGCCGCCCGCGCCACCGCATTCCGTGTCGAGGCCGGCCGTTTGCGCGCCGTGCTGACGGATGTCGGCGAGGTGCCGGCCGACCGCGCCGTGCTGGCTGCCGGCATCCATTCGGCACCGCTCGTCCGCCTGTTGGGCAGCCGCGTCCCGCTGGAAAGCGAGCGCGGCTACCACGCCGTGTTCCCCGAGCCCGGCATCGCGCCGCGCCGCCCGGTGATGCCCAGTGACGGCAAGATGGGCATCACGCTCACCGAGGGCGGGCTGCGCGTGGCCGGGCAGGTGCAGATCGCCGGGCTGGACGCCGCGCCCGACTGGCGCCGCGCGGAGATCCTCGCGGAGCGCCTGCGCGGCATGTTTCCCCGGCTGCAAGGCGAGGGCGGGCAGGTCTGGATGGGCCATCGCCCGTCCACACCGGACGGGCTGCCGGTGATCGGGCCGGCGCGCGCCACGGCCGATGTGTGGCTGTGCTTCGGGCATGGGCATGTCGGGCTGGCCGCCGCCCCCGCCTCCGCCGCGCTCGCCGTGGAAGGGATGCGCGGCGCGCCCGTGCCGCCTGCCTTCGCGCCCTCCCGCTTCGGCTGATTCTTTTTTCGTGCATTCGGGCGGCAGGAATGCCAGTCTAGGGCCTCCGGTGCTGCATCCCGCGGGGCCGGTGACGTTCCATGGATTGAACAAAGACGTGTCTGACGATTTTTCCGCCGGCGGCGGCGAGGGCCTGATCGAGGCCAAGGTGAAGTGGTACAACGGGCGCAAGGGCTTCGGCTTCGTGCTCGGACCGGACGGGCAGGACGTGTTCTTCCACGCCTCCGCCCTGACCGATGCCAACATCGACCAGCCCGACACCGACGACATCCTGGTGTGCGAGATCGGCACGGACCGTTCCGGCCGCCGCCTCGTCACCCGCATCACCGAGCTGAAGCGCGGCCCCGGTGGCGGCGCGTCGCGCGGCCCGGGCGGCTTTGGTGACCGCCCGCCCCGGCGCGACTTCGGCGACCGTCCCCCGCGCCGTGACTTCGGCGGCCCCGGTGGCGGCGGCGGCTTCGGCGACCGTCCGCCCCGGCGCGACTTCGGCGGTGGCGGCTTCGGCGGCGGCGACCGCGGCGGCTTCGGCGGCCCGCGCTCCGGCGGCTTCGGCGGTGGTGACCGCGGCGGTTTCGGCGGCCCGCGTTCGGGCGGCTTCGGCGGCGGTGGCGGCGGCGGCCCGCGCCGTGGCGGCTTCGACGAGGGCTCGGGCCCCGTCTACCCGCTCGAGGGCACGGTGAAGTGGTTTGACACGGTGCGCGGCTTCGGCTTCGTGACGCCGAGCGACGGCGGCCAGGACGTGTTCCTGCACTCCTCCGTGCTGAACCGCGCCGGCCGCACCGACCTGCAGCAGGGCGAGAAGGTCTCGCTGGACGTGCGGGACGGGCAGCGCGGCCGCCAGGCCGTGGGCATGAAGTAAGGGTTCCTTCAACCCTCGCATCGCAGTCTGGGCCGGCCATGCGCCGGCCCTTTCTGTTTCTGCTGCTCCTCTGCGCCGCGCCGGCCGCGGCCCAGGTGCCGCAATGCACCCCGCAACGGGAGGGGATGACCGCCTGCTTCGACGGGCGCCTGTGCCTATGCCGCTTCCAGCCCGGCGGGCAGATGACGGCGCGGCCGGATGGCCACCGCTGGGATTGCGGCCCGCTTCGCCCCGATTGCCGTCCGCCCGACGCCGCCCCCAGGCCGCCCTGGCCGGAGTTCCTGCCGCCGCCGCAGACCCTGCTTTCCCCGCAGCGCTGAGGCTTGCATGTCCTGCCTCGGCGGGGCGATGCTGCGCCGCATGATCCGCCGCCGCACCAGCATCCTCCTGCCGATGGCCGCAGCCCTGGCCGCCCCGGCCCTGGCCCAGGAGGCCCCGTGGCCCCAGGCCCGCCCCATCACCCTGATCGGCGGCTTCCCCAACGGCTCCGGCGTGGACATCTACCAGCGGCGGCTGGCCGAGCCGCTGTCCCGCGCCCTGGGCCAGACCATCGTGGTGGACAACCGCACCGGCGCCGGGGGCAACATCGGGTCCGACTTCGTGGCAAAGGCGCGGCCGGATGGCTACACCTTCTACTTCGGCACCGCCGGCACCCACGCCATCAACGCTTCGCTCTACCGCTCCCTGCCCTTCGACGTGGTGCGGGACTTCACCCCCATCGCCCACCTGGGCGACGTGCCGAACATCCTCACCGTCAGCGTCGAGCGGCGGCCGCAGTTCACCGACTGCGCGACGCTGCTGGCGGCGGCGCGGCAGGCGCGCGGCGGGCTGAACTTCGCCTCCACCGGCAACGGCGCGTCCACCCACCTCGCCGGCGCGCAGTTCGTCAACGCTGCGGGCATCGAGGCGACGCACATCCCCTATCGCGGCCAGCCCGGGGCGCAGACGGCGCTGCTGGCCGGCGACGTGGACTTCTTCTTCAACCAGACCGGCCCGGCCATCCCCGCCATCCGCCAGGGCCAGGTGCGGGGCCTGGCGGTGTCCACCGCGCAGCGCCTGCCCGCGCTGCCCGACGTGCCGACGGTGGCGGAGGCGTGCAGCCTGCCCGGCTTCGTTTCGACCACCTGGTACGGCCTGTTCGGGCCGGCCAACCTGCCGCGCCCCATCGTCGAGCGCGTGAGCCAGGAGGTGAACCGCGCCCTGGCCGACCCCGCCTTCCGCCGCTGGCTGGTGGAGGAGCAGGCCATCTCCCCGCCGCCGGTGGACACGCCCGAGGGCTTCGCCGCCATCCAGCGCCAGGACATCGCCCGCTGGGCGGAGGTGGTGCGGCGCTCCGGCGCCACAGTGGACTGATTCCGCTTGCGGGCCGGCGGGTGCCCGGCTAGGCTCTGACATGTTATTGCCCGGTCAGCCCGCATGTCGCATGCCCTTTCCCTGGAGCCGCCGCTTTCCCTGACGGAGCGCGCCGTGGCGCAGCTGCGGGCCGACATCCTGTCCACCCGCCTGGCGCCCGGCGAGGTGATCAGCGAGGCGATGGCGGCGGAGCGGCTGGAGCTGGGCAAGGCGCCGATCCGCGCCGCGCTGGCCCGGCTGGGCGAGGAAGGGTTGGTCACTTCCGTGCCGCGCCGCGGCTGGGTGGTCAGCCTGGTCACCATCCGCGACATCCACGAGGTCTTCGACCTGCGCCTGATGCTGGAGCCGGAGGCCGCCCGCCGCGCCGCCGGCCGGGTGGACGCCGAGATGCTGCAGCGCCTGGATGGCATCTGCGCCGCCGGCTACGACCCCACGGATGCCGCCAGCGCCATGGCCTTCCTGCAGGCCAACAAGGCCTTCCACGTCGCCATCGCCGAGCTGTCGGGCAATGCGCGGCTGGCCCGGCAGATCGCCCGCCTGCTGGACGAGAGCACGCGGATGCTGGTGCTGGGCCTGTCGCGCCGCGACCGCACCGGCGAGATGGCGCATGAGCACCACGCGCTGGTGGAGGCCCTGGCCCTGGGCCGCGGCGAGGAAGCGGCCCGGCTGATGCACGGGCAGGTGGCCGAGAGCCGCACCATGGTGGTGGCGGCGCTGACGGCGCCCGAGGCGGGGATCGCGATATGAACGTGTTCCGTTCCGGCCTGGCGCTGGACACCATGCTGGCCGCCATCGCCGCCGCCGCCCGCGCCCCGCTGGCCGCGCGGCCCGGGGCCATCGCCGACGCCATGGCCCCCTTCCTGCGCGACCCGCTGCTGCTGGAGGGCCGCGACTGCCCCGCCAATCCGGAGCGCTACGTCCGCCACCTGCTGGGCGAGGGCGAGGGCTACGCCGTGGTGGCGCTGGTGTGGCGGCCGATGCAGATGTCGCCGGTGCACGCCCACCGCACCTGGTGCGCCTTCGGCGTGCACCGCGGCATCCTGACCGAGCACCACTACGAGCCCGCGACGCTGCGCCCGAACGGCGCCTTCCTGCGTTGCGAGGGCGACACCTGCCACGGCCCCGCCGACCCCATGCTGATCCACCGGCTGGCCAATTGCTCGGCCGAGGTGGCGACCTCCATCCACGCCTATGGCGCCGCCTTCGAGCGCATGGGCGAGCAGGTGAACCTCGTGCTGGGTTGAACCGTTATCCCTCCGCATCGATCGCGGAGACCTCGTCATGTGGAAGCTGGCCCTTCTCGCCTACATGCCCATCGCGGCCGTCATCTTCGGCTTCCTGGGGATGATCCTCGCCGTCGCCGTCCCGCGGGACATGCCTTTCGAGGACGCGGCCTGGGCCTATTACGGCGCCGCCGCCCTCAGCTTCATCGGCGCCGCGCCGGTCGCGTGGATGGTGGCGCGGCGGATGCTGTGGCGTCGGGAGCGCCGGATGCTGGACGCTTCCTCCGGTTGACCCGGCTTGCTGCGGCGCGTCATGCTTCCCGCCTGAGGAAGACGAGGAAGACCGACCATGCTGGACCGACGCAGCCTGCTGCTGGCCAGTGCCGCGCTTACCGGGGCCGCGCTTCCGGGCGTGGCGCTGGCGCAGTCCCGCCCCGTCACGCTCGGCTACATGCTGCCGCTGACCGGCGAGTTCAGCCAGTACGGCATCCGCTTCCGCCAGAGCGCGACCATGGCGCTGGAGGCGTTCAACGCCGCCCGCCGCATCCCGGTGCCGGTGCAGATCCTCTACGAGGACACGCGCTCCGACGCACGCGAGGCGACCAGCGTGGCGCAGAAATTCAGCGACAACGCCGAGGTGGTGGGCGTGCTGGGGGACTTCTCCTCCTCCGCCTCCATGGCGGCGGCGCAGGTCTTCGCCCGCGCCGGGGTGCCGCAACTGAGCCAGACGGCGTCGCACCCTGATTTCGTGGGCATCTCGCGCTTCCAGTTCCGCAACATCACCACCCAGGCCTATGAGGGGCCCTTCGTGGCACGCTGGGCGGCCGGCAACGGGGTGAAGCGCGTCGCCGTCATCTGCATCCAGAACGACTGGGGGCAGAGCGTGGCGCAGGGCTTCAACACCGCCTTCACCGCCGGCGGCGGCGAGGTGACGAGCACCGAGTTCTTCAACCCCGGCAACCGCGAGTTCCGCTCCATCCTGACCAAGATCCAGCGCGAGCGGCCGGACGCGGTCTACCTCGGCATGTTCTACGAGGATGGCGCCGCGGTGCTGCAGCAGCGCCGCCAGCTGGCGATGCGCATGCCCTTCTACGCCACCTCCTCCCTCTATGAGCCGCGCCTGATCGAGCTGGCCGGCGCCCAGGCGGCGGAGGGCCTGTTCCTGGCGACCAGCTTCATGCCCACCAACCCGGACCCGGCGGTGCAGGCCTTCGTGACCGAGCACACGCGCCGCTTCAACATGGAGCCCAACAGCTTCAGCGCCCAGGCCTTCGATGCGGTGAACATCATGCTGGAAGCTGTGGCCCGCGCCGCGCCCGACATCACCCGCGCCCGCCTGCGCGACGAACTCGCCGCGACGCGCGACTTCCCCGGCGTGACCGGCGCCACCACCTTCGACCCGCAGACGCGCGAGCCATCGAAGACGCTGGCGCGGATGCAGGTGCGGGAAGGCCGCTTCACGGCGCTGTAGGGCCGTGTTCGACGTCTTCTTCCTCCAGCAGGTGCTGAACGGCCTGTCCGTCGGGCTGGTCTACGCGCTGGTGGCCATCGGCTTCACGCTGATCTTCGGCGTGCTGAACGTGGTGAACTTCGCCCATGGCGAGGTCTACATGCTCGGCGCCTTCGCCGGGCTGGTGCTGCTCACCACCCTCGGGCCGCCGCTGCTGGCGGCGGTGCTGGTGGTGCTGGCGGTGGGCGCCATGCTGGGCTTCGGGCTGGAGCGCATCGCCTTCCGCCCGTTCCGCCGCTTCCGCGACGAGGCCAGCCTGAAATCCAAGGCGGTGCGCGAGGCGACGCTGCTCTCCTCGCTCGCCGTCTCCATCGTGGTGCGCGAGCTGACGGAGAAGTTCCTCGGCGCCGACATGCAGGTGGTGCCCGAGCGCTTCCGCCTGCAGGACCCGATCCTGCTAGGGGACCTCGGCGTGACCGGCCCGCTGGCGGAGCTGGTCATCATCAACGGCCAGCTCTGGATCCTCGGCGCGGCCATCGTGATGTTCGGCGCGCTGCAATGGGTGCTGCACCGCACCGACATCGGCCTGTCCATCCGCGCCGTCGCGGCCAACCCGCTGGGGGCGCAGTTCGTCGGCATCAACGCCAACCGCACCGTCATCGCCACCTTCGCCATCGGCTCGGCCATGGGGGCGGTGGCGGGGCTGCTGATCGGGCTGTACACGGCGGACATCCAGCCGCACATGGGCTTCGCGCCGGGGGTCAAGGCCTTCGTCGCCATGGTGATGGGCGGGCTGTCTTCCATTCCCGGCGCCGTCATCTGCGCCATCCTGCTCGGCGTCAGCGAGGCGGTGGCCACCGAGTTCATCGCCCAGGGCTGGAGCGACATCATCGCCTATGCCGCGCTGCTGCTGGTGCTGTTCTTCTTCCCGCAGGGGCTGTTCGGGGGTGGGCGTGAGCGCGTCTAGCCGCAACCTCGGCGCGCTGGCGCTGCTGCTGCTGGTGCTGCTGCCGGGCGCGCTGTGGCTGGCCGGCGGCGGCTACGGCTTCCGGGTCGCCACCGTCTGCGCCATCTTCGCCATCCTGGGCGTGTCCATGCAGCTCATCACCGGGGTGGCCGGGCTGCTGTCCTTGGGGCACGCCGCCTTCTACGGGGTGGGAGCCTATACCGCGGCCAAGCTGGGCACCTGGCTGGGCTGGCCCTTCCTGCTGACGCTGCCGGCGGCGGGCATCGTCACCATGCTGGCCGGGCTGCTGGTGGCGGTGCCGACCATGCGGCTGGTCTCCATCTACTTCGCCGTCGCCACGCTGGGGCTTGGGCAGATGATCTACGTCACGCTGCTCAACTGGGTGGGCTTCACCCGCGGGCCGCTGGGCATCCCGGGCATTCCCGGCATCAACGTCTTCGGGCTGGACCTGTCCTCGGCCGCCGGCACCTACATGGTCACGGCGCTGGTGGCGCTGTTCAGCATCGCGGTGGCGCATCGGGTGGCGCATTCCTACCACGGCACCGCGCTGCGGGCGCTGCGCGAGGACGACCAGTGCGCCGCCGCCATGGGCCTCGACGTGCCGCGCCTGAAGCTGGAGGTCTTCGCCGTTTCCGCCTTCCTTGCCGGGCTGGCCGGCGCGCTGTGGGCGCATTCCACCGGCTTCGTCTCGCCCACCGATTTCCGCTTCAGCGAGAGCATCCTCATCCTCGCCATGGTAGTGGTGGGGGGCCTGGGCTCGATTCCCGGCGCGGTGGTGGGCGCCGTGCTGCTGGCCTTGCTGCCCGAGGCGCTGCGCTTCGCCGGCGACGTGCGCAACATCGTCGTCGGGCTGGTGATGTTCGGCTGCATCCTGTTCCTGCCGCGCGGCCTGCTGGGCGAGATCGAGACGCTGAAATTCCTGCGCCGCATCGGCGAGGGCTGGCGCGCGCCGGACGGGCGGATGCTGGGCTGGAAATGACCGCGCCGTTGCTGGAGATGGACCGCCTGTCCCGCCGCTTCGGCGGGCTGCTGGCGGTGGACGACGTCTCGGGCGAGGTGCGCGAGGGCGACCTGTCCGGCCTGATCGGCCCCAACGGCGCCGGCAAGACCACGCTGTTCAACCTGATCAGCGGCTTCACCCCGCCCAGTTCCGGCGAGGCGCGCTTCGCCGGCCGGCGCCTGAACGGGCTGGCGCCGCAGGCCATCGCCCGGCTGGGCATCGGCCGCACCTTCCAGAACCTGCGCGTCTTCCCCAACATGACCGCCTTCGACAACGTGGCGGTCGGCGCGGCCGGGCGCATCGGCCATGGCGTGTGGGACGCGCTGTGGCCCGGCCCCGCCGCCCGCGGCCGTGCCGAGGCGATCTCGCGCGCCGCCTACGACGCGCTGGACCGCTGCGGCCTGCGCGCGGAGGCCGAGCTGCTGGCCGCGCAGCTCGCCTACGGCAAGCGCAAGTACCTGGAAATCGCGCGCGCCCTGGCCACCCAGCCGCGGCTGCTGGTGCTGGACGAGCCCGCCGCCGGGCTGAACGACCGCGAGACGGCGGAACTCGCCGCCTTCATCACCCGGCTGAACGCCGGCGGCCTGACCGTGCTGCTGGTGGAGCACGACATGGGGCTGGTGATGGGCATCTGCCGCCGCGTGATGGTGCTGGCCTCTGGCCGGAAGATCGCCGACGGCACGCCCGCCGAGGTGCAGGCCGATCCCGCGGTGCGCGAGGCCTATCTGGGCACCGCGGATGCTTAAGGTGCGCGGCCTGCACGTCCGCCTCGGCGCGCTGGAGATCCTGCGCGGCGTGGACCTGTCGGTGCCGGGCGAGGGGGTGGTCTCCGTGCTCGGCGCCAATGGCGTGGGCAAGACGACGCTGATGCGCACCCTGTCGGGCGTCTACGCGCCCAGCGCCGGCAGCATCACCTTTGACGGCGCGGCCATCGGCGGCCTGCCGGCGCATGCGGTGCTGCGCCACGGCATCGCCCAGGCGCCGGAGGGCCGGCAGATCTTCGGCGCCATGACGGTGGCGGAGAACCTGCGCCTGGGTGGCATGCGGCTGCCCGGCGCCGATTTCGCCGCGGAGCAGGAGCGCGTGCTGGCGCTGTTCCCCCGCCTGCGCGAGCGCTTCCGCCAGAAGGCCGGCAGCCTTTCGGGCGGCGAGCAGCAGATGCTGTGCATCGGCCGCGCCCTGATGTCGCGCCCGCGCCTGCTGCTGCTGGACGAGCCCTCCCTGGGCCTGGCGCCGAAGCTGGTGGCGCAGATCTTCGAACTGGTGCGGGAGATCCGCGCCTCCGGCCTGCCGGTGCTGCTGGTGGAGCAGAATGCCCGCGCCGCCCTGGCGGTGGCCGACACCGCGCATGTGATGGAAGGCGGGCGCATCGTCCTGTCCGGCCCGGCGTGCGAATTGGCCGGGGACCCCCGCGTGGCCGAGGTCTACCTGGGCGGCCACGCCTGAATCGGGCATGAAGGGGCATGTTCTCCGCGCCCCGCCTGCTCGTCGGCCTGCTGCTGGGCGCGCTCGCCTCCGTCATCTGGGGCGGACACGCGGTGGTGGCGCGCATCGCCTTGCAGGGGCAGGGGATCACCGTGCTGGACATCCTGTTCAGCCGCTACCTGCCCGCCGCGCTGATCCTCGGCCCGCTGGCCTGGAAGGACCGCCACGCCATCGCCGGGCTGGGCCTGCGCCGGCTGGGGCTGCTGGTGCTGACGGGGGGCTGCGTGAACCTGACGCTGTTCGTCTCGGCGCTGCATTTCGCGCCGGCCAGCCATGGCGGCACCATCGCGCCGATGACCGGGCCGGTGGTGGGCGCCATCGCCGCCTGGTGGCTGCTGAAGGAACGCCCGACGCCGGGGCGGATCGCCGCGCTGGGCTGCATGCTGCTGGGCGTGCTGCTGATCGGCTGGGATGGGCTGGGCGGACACCCCGGCGCCTGGCGGGGCGACCTGCTGCTGCTGGGCGCCGGCGGCACCTGGGGCGTCTTCACCGTACTGCTGCGGCGCTTCGGCCTGGGCGCCATCGCGGCCAGCGCGGCGGTCACGCTGGCCTCGCTGGCGCTGGTGCTGCCGGTGTTCCTGCTGTTCCGCGCGGGCGAGTTCTTCGCGCTGCCCTGGCAGGTCTGGTCCTGGACGCTGGTGGCCCAGGGGGTGGCGCTGGGCGCGGCCTCCATGCTGCTGTTCGCCCGCAGCGTGGAGATGCTGGGGGCGACGCGCGCCGCCACCCTGTCCGTGCTGGTGCCGGTGGTGGGGCTCTCGGCCTCCTGGGCGGTGCTGGGCGAGCCGATCGGCTGGCTGAAGGCGGGGGGGGCGGCGTTGGCGGTCGGCGCCATGCTGGTCGCGGTGCTGTTCACCGGGCGCCGGGCGTAGGGCGCGCGGTCAGGCCGGGCGCCCTGCATTGGTCGCGCCCGTCAAGCCGGGCACCCTTGCTCTGTCGCGCCCGTCAAGCCGGGCGCTCTTGCTCGGTCGCGCCCGTCAAGCCGGGCGCTCTTGCTCGGTCGCGCCCGTCAAGCCGGGCGCTCCGGCCTCACCCATCCTGTCGTCACGTGCACGCAGGGTTTGTCGGCCTCGCCGGCGCGGGTGATGACCACCTCGCCGAACAGGGAGCGACCGCTGCCCTTGATGATGCGCGCCTCGGCGATGATCGGCCCCGGGCCGCAGGGGCGCAGGAAGGCGATGTTCATGCTGGCGGTCAGGCTCTCGTCGCGCCCCTCGGTGAGGGAGAGCAGCGCCGCCCACATCGCCACGTCGGCCAGGCCCATGATGGCCGGGCCGCTGACGGTGTTGCCGGGCCGCAGCAGCCGCTCGGCGAAGGGCAGTTCCAGCCGCGCCGTGCCGCCGGCGGCGTGCAGCACGCGAACCCCCCATTCGCCCGCCAGCGGCACACCGCGATGGATGATGCGCTCATACTCCGCAGGCGCCACGCGCGTGCCTCCCCCGATGTGCCGACGCGATGTTTGCACGCCGAACCGCCAGCGGCCTACCGTGCCCGGGGCGCGCATCCGCAGCCGGCGCTTGCGCCGGCGCAGGCGGGAACGACGCGCCCCAGGGAGGACCAAGATGCTTCACCGACGCAGCCTGCTGCTGGCACTCGCCGCCACACCCGCCTTCGCCCAGGGCGGCGCCTGGACGCCCCTGTTCAACGGCCGCGACATGGAGGGCTTCACCCCCGTCGGCAACGCCAACTGGCGCGTCGAGGATGGCGCCCTGGTGGCCGACCGCGGCACCGGCTTCCTGATGACCACGCGCTCCTTCAGCGATTTCGACCTGCGGACGGAGGTCTTCCTCGATCCGCGCACCAACAGCGGCATCTTCATCCGCATCAGCGACCCCGCGCGCATCGGGTCCGCCACCTCCTACGAGATCAACCTGTGGGATGAGCGGCCGGAGCAGCGCTACGGCACCGGCGCCATCGTGGACGTCGCCGCGGTGGACCCGATGCCGCGCGCCGGCGGCCGCTGGAACACGCTGGAGATCAGCGCGCGCGGCGAGGTGATGTCCGTCACCCTCAACGGCCAGCGCACGGTGGACGGCGCCCGCCACGCCCGCTTCCGCGACGGGCCGCTGGCCTTGCAGCATGCCGCCGGCGTCAACAACGACGACAGCGGCGTGATCCGCTTCCGCCGGCTGGAGATCCGCCTGCCGTGACCCCCATCCGCCCCATGTCCCGCGCCGAGCTGGAGATGGTGCTGGACTGGGCCGCGGCCGAGGGCTGGAATCCCGGCCGCAGCGACGCCGCCTGCTTCCACGCCGCCGACCCCGACGGCTTCCTGCTCGCCGAGCACGGCGGCCGCCCCGTCGCCGCCATCGCCGCCGTGCGGGGCGGGGAGGGGCAGGGCTTCATCGGCCTCTACATCGCCGTGCCCGGCGCGCGCGGGCAGGGGCATGGCATGGCGGCGTGGCGGGCGGGCATGGCGCGGCTGGAGGGGCGTTGCATCGGGCTGGATGGCGTGGTGGCGCAGCAGGCGAACTACCGCAGGTCCGGCTTCGCCTTCGCCTGGAACAATGCCCGCTACCAAGCCTCGGCGCCGCGCCTGCCGGCGGTGGGGCACCGCACGGAGCCCGCCCGCTTCGACGACGCCCTGGCGGCCTTCGACGCGGCGCATTGCGGCCACCAGCGCCCGGCCTTCCTGCGCGCCTGGTTGGATGCCCCTGGCCACGTCGCCCTGGTGACGCGCGACGCAACGGGCGCGCTGACCGGCTTCGGCGCGCTGCGCCCCTGCCGGGAAGGCAGCAAGCTTGGCCCGCTGTTCGCCCGTGGCCCCGAGGAGGCGCGCGCCCTGTTCGGGGCGCTGGCCGCCCGCCGGCCGCCCGGCCCGCTGGTGCTGGACGTGCCCGAGGACCACGCCGCCGCCGTGGCCCTGGCGCAGGAGGCCGGGATGGCCAAGGTGTTCGAGACGGCGCGCATGTACACCGGCCCGCCCCCGGCCATGCGGCGGCAAGGCATCTTCGGCATCACCAGCTTCGAACTGGGATAGCGCTTAGCGCACGATCCGCTTTGATGGAATCATCAAAGCGGTGAGTCGTCCTCTCAGCAAAGGCTAGATCATGATCCGCGTTTGCGGATCATGATCTAGTGCAGGCTGGCGCCGCGCCGGCCACGTCCCTTGCCCTTGGGCTCGTAGCCGCCGCCGCCGGGGCCGAGCGGCTTGGGCTTCCAGTCCTTCTTCTTGGTCGGCGCGCGCGGCGTCACCTCCTGCAGCGAACGCCCGGCCTCGTTGGGCGCGATGATGCCCAGCTCCATCGCCTCCAGCCGCTTGATCTCGTCGCGCAGGCGGGCGGCGGTCTCGAACTCCAGGTCGGCGGCGGCGGCGCGCATCTTCTTTTCCAGGTCGTTGATGGCGGCGCGCAGGTCCTTGCCGACGAAGTTGGCGGTGGCGTCGCCTTCCGACGCCTCGACGGTGACGTAGTCGCCCTGCGTCACGTCCTTCAGCACGTCGGCGATCTCGCGCCGGATGGTGGTGGGGGTGATGCCGTGCTCGGCGTTCCAGGCCAGCTGCTTGTTGCGCCGGCGCTCCGTCTCCTCCAGCGCCGCCTTCAGGCTGTCGGTCATGCGGTCGGCGTAGAGCACCACGCGCCCCTCGGCGTTGCGCGCGGCGCGGCCGATGGTCTGGATCAGCGAGGTGCGGGAGCGCAGGAAGCCCTCCTTGTCCGCGTCCAGGATGGCGACCAGCGAGCATTCGGGGATGTCCAGCCCCTCGCGCAGCAGGTTGATGCCCACCAGCGCGTCGAAGACGCCGCGCCGCAGGTCGCGGATGATCTCGATGCGCTCCAGCGTGTCCACGTCGCTGTGCAGGTAGCGCACCTTCACCCCCATCTCCGTGAGGTATTCGGTGAGCTGCTCCGCCATCTTCTTGGTGAGCGTGGTGATCAGCACACGGCCGCCCTTGGCCGCCTGCGCCTTGCACTCGGCCAGCAGGTCATCCACCTGGCCCTCCACCGGCCGGATCTCGCAGACCGGGTCCACCAGGCCGGTGGGGCGGATCACCTGCTCGGCGAAGATGCCCTGGGTGCGCTCCATCTCCCACGGGCCCGGGGTGGCGCTCACGAAGACGGTCTGCGGGCGGAAGGCGTCCCACTCCTCGAACTTCAGCGGGCGGTTGTCGGTGCAGGAGGGCAGGCGGAAGCCGTGCTCGCTCAGCACGATCTTGCGGTTGTAGTCGCCGCGGAACATGCCGCCGATCTGCGGCACCGTCACGTGGCTCTCGTCCACCACCAGCAGCGCGCCCTCGGGCAGGTACTCGAACAGGGTGGGCGGCGGCTCGCCCGGGTTCCGGCCGGACAGGTAGCGCGAGTAGTTCTCGATTCCCTTGCAGACGCCCGTCGTCTCCATCATCTCGATGTCGAACTGCGTGCGCTGCTCCAGCCGCTGCGCCTCCAGCAGCTTGCCCTCGGCCTCCAGCTCCCGCAGGCGTTCCTTCAGCTCCTCCTTGATGCGCAGGATGGCCTGGTTCAGCGTCGGGCGCGGCGTGACGTAGTGGCTGTTGGCGTAGATGGAGATGCGGTCGAAGGCGCCGGCGATCTCGCCGGTCAGCGGGTCGAACTCGCGCAGGTCCTCGATCTCGTCCCCGAACAGGGAGATGCGCCAGGCGCGGTCCTCCAGCTGGGCGGGCCAGATGTCCACGCTTTCGCCGCGGATGCGGAAGCAGCCGCGGGCGAAGGCGGCGTCGTTGCGACGGTATTGCTGCTCCACCAGCCCCTTCACCAGCGCCTCGCGCGGCAGCGTCCCGCCGCGCTCCAGCTTCACCACCATCTTGGAGTAGGTCTCGACCGAGCCGATGCCGTAGATGCAGGAGACGGAGGCGACGATGATGACGTCGCGCCGCTCCAGCAGCGCCTGGGTGGCGCCGTGGCGCATCCGGTCGATCTGCTCGTTGATCTGGGAGTCCTTCTCGATGTAGGTGTCCGTGCGCGGGACGTAGGCCTCCGGCTGGTAGTAGTCGTAGTAGGAGACGAAGTATTCCACCGCGTTGTTGGGGAAGAAGGACTTCATCTCCCCGTACAATTGCGCCGCCAGGGTCTTGTTCGGCGCCAGGATCAGCGTCGGGCGCTGCACCGCCTCGATCACCTTGGCCATGGTGTAGGTCTTGCCCGAGCCGGTGACGCCGAGCAGCACCTGGTCACGCTCGTTCTGCCGCAGCCCGCTGATCAGCTCCTCGATGGCGCGCGGCTGGTCCCCGTTGGGCGCGAAGGGCGAGACGACCTCCAGCCGCGGCCCGTGCTCGGGAATCGGGCGGCGGACCGGGGTGAACAGGACGGGGGCCAGCATGTTCATGGCAACGGATATGGAACATCAGCGCCCGGAAATCACCCCCGGAAGGTGTCGCAGGCCGCGACGCCTTCCGCCTGCAGGCCGCGGCGGAACCAGGTGACGCGCTGCTGGGCGCTGCCATGGGTGAAGCTTTCGGGCCGCACCGCGCCGTGGCCGGCCTGGATGCGGTCGTCGCCCACGGCGGCCGCGGCGGCCAGGCCTTCCTCGATGTCGCCGCGCTCCAGGATGCCGCGCATCTCCTGCGCGCGCTGCGCCCAGAAGCCGGCCATGCAGTCCGCCATCAGCTCGGTGCGGACGGAGATGGCGTTGGCCTCGGACCGCGCGCCGGCCTGCTGCTGCGCCCGCTGGGTGGCCGGCAGCACGCCCAGCAGGTTCTGGACGTGGTGCCCCACCTCGTGCGCGATGACATAGGCCTGCGCGAAGTCGCCCGGCGCGCCGAGGCGGCGCTGCAGCTGGGCCATGAAGTCGAGGTCGATGTACACGCGCCGGTCCAGCGGGCAGTAGAAAGGCCCCATCTGCGCCTGCGCCGTGCCGCAGCCCGACTGCACCGCGCCGGAGAACAGCACCAGCCGCGGCGGCTCGTAGGTACGGCCGGCGCGCTGGAACTCGCGGGTCCAGACATCCTCCGTCGAGGCCAGCACGCGCGAGACGAAGCGCGCGCCCTCGTCATCCGCCGCCGGGCGCTGCGCCGGCGCCTGTGCCTGCTGCTGCGCTGGCGGCGCGCCGCCATCCAGCTGGTTCAGCACCACGCCCGGGTCCACGCCCAGGAACATGGCGATCAGCGCGATCACCACCACGCCGATGCCGCCGCCGGCGATGCCGCCCCGGCCGATCGGGAAGCCGCCGCGCCCGAAGCCACCCTGGCCGCGCCGGTCTTCCACATACTGGCTCTCGCGCTCGTCATCCATCCGCATGGCCGGCCCTCCACCCTGTCCCTGCCGCGAACGCGCGCGCCGGGCTTCCGTTTGCGTCAGCGTGGCACCGGATGATATGCGCCGCCAAGCAAGGACGCGACGATGCCCGAGGATGTGGACCCCGACGACCTGTTCGTGACGGACGACGCCTACGCCGCCGGGCGCAAGGCCTTCGCCGACGGCGCGAGCGTGCTGGAGAACCCGATGGCCCAGACCGGGGACTGGGGCAAGGCGTGGTTCGCCGGCTGGCTGGACGGCCTCGCCGACGCGGTGACAGGGCAGGACCGCGGCCGGGCCGCGTTCGCCCGCCTGCTGCGCAAGGATCGCGCGGAGCCGTTCTGAGCCGGGAAAAATAGAACGCCCTGACAACTTTCTGTTGACCGGCATGGGGGAACCTACCTAGAACATAAGGCGATTCGATGGGGAACCCCCGCCCATGCTCACGCGCAAGCAGCACGAGCTGCTCATGTTCATCCACAAGCACTTCACCGCGACGGGCTTCTGCCCTTCCTTCGAGGAGATGCGCGCCGCGCTCGACCTCAAGAGCAAGTCCGGCATCCACCGCCTGATCACCGCGCTGGAGGAGCGGGGCTTCCTGCGTCGCCGCGCCCACCGCGCCCGCGCGCTGGAGGTGGTCCGCCTGCCCGAGGAGCTGACGCGCCCGCCGCGCGCCGAGGTCACGCAGCTGGACGCCGTGCGTGCCCGGCGCGCCGCCACGCAGCCCTCCATCCCGGTGCGGCCCGGCCACGGCGCCCTGCCGCTGATGGGCCGCATCGCCGCCGGCACGCCGATCGAGGCGCTGCGCAACCCCACCGAGATGGTGGAGGTCCCGGCCGACCTGATGGTGGGTGGCGAGCACTACGCGCTGGAAGTCGCGGGCGACTCCATGATGGAGGCCGGCATCCTGGACGGCGACATCGTGGTGATCCGCCAGGGCGACACCGCCGACAACGGCGCCATCGTGGTGGCGCTGATCGACGACAACGAGGTGACGCTGAAGCGCCTTCGCCAGCGCGGCAACGCCGTGGCGCTGGAGCCGGCCAACCAGGCCTATGAGACGCGCATCTTCGCCGCCGGCCGCGTGAAGGTGCAGGGCCGGCTGGTCGGCCTGATCCGCAAGTACCACTGAAGGCGGGCGGCCGCTTTCAGCCGGCCGCCGCCAGCAGCGCGGGGAACTGCCCCGGCAGCTCCCGCGCCAGGAAGCCGGGCGGCCCCAGCGCCCGCCCGGCCTGGGCGTGCAGCCACACCCCCCAGCCCGCCGCCACCAGCGGCGGGGCGCCGCGCGCCAGCAGGCCGGTGATGGCGCCGGCCAGCACGTCGCCGCTGCCCGAGGTCGCCAGCCCCACCCCGCCGCCTTCCACCATCAATGCGGCACCTTGCGGCGTCACCACCTGGCTGTGCTGGCCCTTCACCACCACCACCGCCTGGAAGCGCCGCGCCGCCCGGCGCCCGGCGTCCAGCGGATCTTCCTCCACCTCGGCGCGGCGGATGCCCAGCATCTGCGCCATCTCGCCGGCATGGGGCGTCAGCACCAGCCGGCCGCCGTGGCGGCCGATGCTGTCCGGCTCCAGCCCGCAGATCGCCGCGGCGTCCAGCAGGAAGGCGACGGGGCGGCGCACCCCGCGCAGCAGCGCCCGCGCCAGGGCGCCGGCCTCCTCCGGGTCCATCATGCCGGGGCCGAAGCCCACTGCGTCCACCCGCGCCGCCAGCTCCTCCAGCCGGGGCGCGGCTGCCGGGCCGATGCCGCCCTCCGCCGTTTCCGGAAGGGCGACGACGCGCGCTTCCGGCAGGCGCAGCGCCAGGCCGGGCGCCACGGCGGCCGCGGTGGCCACCTGAAGCTTGCCCGCACCGGCGCGCAGCGCCGCCTCGGCCGCCAGCAGGATGCCGCCCGGCACCTCGCGGCAGCCGCCGGCCAGCAGGACGCGGCCGCGCGAATCCTTGTCGGTCGCCGCCTCCATCGGGGGCAGGGGGTTGGCGCGCAGCCACGCTTCGTCCAGCACGTCGGTCATCGCGCCCCCGTCACCCGCTCGGGTTCCGCCGTCACCGGGGTGCCTTCCTCGCGCAGCGGCGCCACCCAGTTGGCCCGGTGCAGCACCAGCCCGCCATGCGGGCCCGCCGCCGGGTCCAGCCGGTACTCCGTCACGCCGCAATTCGGCACGTCGCCGGCGCGGTCCACTGCCAGCACCTGTTCCTCGTCCATGCGCTCCAGCAGGTAGCGCATGCACAGCACGACCACCTGGTGCGCCACCACCAGCACGCGCTCCCCGGCGTGGTGCAGCACGATGGTGTCCAGCGCCGAGCGCAGCCGCAGGATGACGTCGCACCAGGACTCGCCGCCCGGCGGCCGGTGGTAGAACTTGCCCAGGATGCCGCGCAGCTCCGCCTGGTCCGGGTGCATGGCTTCGATGCCGGCGCGGGTCAGTCGGTCCAGGATGCCGAACTCCTTCTCGCGCAGGCGCTCGTCCACGCAGACCGGCACGTCCAGCCCCGCGGCGTCGCGCAGGATCTCGGCCGAGCGCCGGGCGCGCAGGTAGGGCGAGCACAGGATGACCTCCGGCGCCTGCGCCCGGAACCAATGGCCCAGCGCCGCCGCCTGGCGCTCGCCGAGGGGGGAGAGCGGCACGTCCACGTCCCGCCCGCCGGTTTCGATCACGTGCGCGCCCGCGGCGTCCGCGGCGTCGCGCGCCACGTTGCCCAGGCTCTCGCCATGCCGGACCACCCAGAGCCGCTCGGGCCAGCGCTGCGCCATCGCCACCTTCCCATGAAGCGCAACGCCAACGCGCCGCCCCGGCCCCGCGTTGCCCGGCGGACCCCAAGGGAGGCCCCCATGCCCGACGACCTGTCCCCGCGCGGCCCCGAGACGCTCGCGGTCACGCTGACCGTGAATGGCGAGGCGCGGCGGCTGCGCCTGCAGCCCTGGACCACGCTGCTCGATGCCCTGCGCGACCATCTCGGCCTCACCGGCTCCAAGAAGGGGTGCGACCACGGGCAATGCGGGGCCTGCACCGTCCTTCTCGACGGCAAGCGGGTGAATTCCTGCCTGGTGCTGGCCGCCAGCAAGGAGGGCAGCGAGGTCCGCACCGTGGAGGGCCTCGCCGCGCTGGACGGCACGCTGCACCCGCTGCAGCAGGCCTTCATCACCCATGACGCCTTCCAGTGCGGCTACTGCACGCCCGGCCAGCTCTGCTCCGGCGTGGCGCTGCTGGAGGAGGGGCACACGAGGAGCGAAGCCGAGATCCGCGAGTGGATGAGCGGCAACATCTGCCGCTGCGGCGCCTATCCCAACATCGTCGCCGCCATCCAGGAGGCCGCTTCCCGATGAGGCCCTTCAGCTTCTCCCGCCCCGAGGCGCCGGCGCTGGCCATCGCCGCCAAGACGGCGCAGGCGCGCTTCCTGGCCGGCGGCACCAACCTGGTGGACCTGATGAAGTACGACGTCGAGCGGCCGCCGGCCCTGCTCGACCTCGGCCGCATCGAGGCGCTGCGCGAGATCACCGAGAGCGGCGGCACGCTGCGGATCGGCGCGCTGGCCACCAATGCCGACACCGCCGCGCACCCGCTGGTGCAGCGCCACGCCCCGCTGCTGGCCGACGCCATCCTGGCCGGCGCCACGCCGCAGCTGCGCAACATGGCGACGACCGGCGGCAACCTGCTGCAACGCACGCGCTGCCATTACTTCTATGACCGGCAGACGCCCTGCAACAAGCGCGAGCCCGGCACCGGCTGCCCGGCGATCGGCGGGGTGAACCGCATCCACGCCATCCTCGGCGCCTCCTCCTCCTGCATCGCCACCCACCCCTCCGACATGTGCGTGGCGCTGGCGGCGCTGGAGGCGGTGGTGGTGGTGCAGGGGCCGGAAGGCGAACGCCGCATCCCCATGGCCGGGTTCCACCGCCTGCCCGGCGACGAGCCCTGGCGCGACACCACCCTGGGCGAGCGCGAGCTGATCACCGCCGTGGAGATCCCCACCTGGGAGACCGGCGGGCACCGCACCTACCTCAAGCTGCGCGACCGCCTTTCCTACGCCTTCGCGCTGGTGTCGGTGGCGGCGGCGGTGACGCTGGAAGGCGGGCGCATCACCAAGGCGCGCGTCGCGCTGGGTGGCGTCGCCCACAAGCCCTGGCGGGTGGCGGAGGCCGAGGCGCTGCTGGAAGGCCGCGCGCCCGACGAGCCCGCCTTCGCCGCGGCGGCGGAACGCCTGCTGCACGGCGCGCAGGGCCAGGGCGAGAACGACTTCAAGGTCGAGCTGGCGCGCCGCGCCATCCCGCGCGCCCTGCACCAGGCGGCGGCCGGCACGCCGCAATCCCATGTCGAGAAGGCGATCAGCTGATGCTGCACGACCCCGTCATCGGCACGCCGCGCGACCGCGTGGACGGCCCCGCCAAGGTCACCGGCGCGGCGCGCTACGTGGCCGACTTCGCCGCCGGAACCCCCATCCTGCAGGCCCATGCCCTGGGCAGCGCCATCGCGCGCGGCCGCATCCGCGCCATCCGCACGGAGGCCGCCGAGGCGGTGCCCGGCGTGGTGGCGGTGTTCACGCACGAGAACCGGCCCTCCGCCGCCTTCCGCGGCAGCGCCTACCAGGACCAGGTGGCGCCGCCCGGCCAGCCGCTGCGGCCGCTCCATGACGACCGCATCCTGCACAGTGGCCAGGCCATCGCGCTGGTGGTGGCCGAGACCTACGAGGCCGCGCGCTTCGCCGCCAACCTCATCGAGGTTTCCTACGCCGAGGAGCCCTGCCACACCGACCTGGCGGCGCGGCTGGACAGGGCGCGGCACCCTTCCAAGAAGCGGTCCGGCACCAGCCCACCCCCCGCGCCCAAGGGCGATGCCGACGCGGCGCTGGCATCGGCGCCGGTTCGGATGCAGGCGCGCTACGTCCACGGCGCCGAGCACCACAACGCCATGGAGCCGCACGCCACCACCGTGATCGTCGAAGAAGGCGGCAAGCTGCTGATCCACGACAAGATCCAGGGCGTCACCAACACGCAGGAATACGTGTGCAGCGTGTTCGGCCTGAAGAAGGACGACGTGCGCGTGGTCACGCCCTTCCTGGGCGGCGGCTTCGGCTCCGGGCTGCGGCCGCACCACCAGTGCTTCCTGGCGGTGATGGCGGCGCTCGCGCTCGGGCGCTCGGTGAAGCTGGTGCTGCCGCGCGACCAGCAATGGTCCATCGGCCACCGGCCCGAGACGGTGCTGGACATGGCGCTGGGCGCCAGGCCGGACGGCACCTTGCTGGCCATCAAGCAGGAGGCGATCGCCGCCACCTCCTCCTACGAGGAATACCAGGAAACGGTGGTGAACTGGGTGAACCTGCTCTACCCGGCGCCCCACGTGAAGCTGGACCACCGCTTCGTCCACCTGGACATCGAGACGCCGCTGGACATGCGCGCCCCCGGCGCCCCCACCGGCCTGTTCGCCGCCGAATCCGCCATGGACGAGCTGGCGGAGAAGCTGGGCATGTGCCCGCTGGCGCTGCGCCTGCGCAACCACGCCGACACCGACGAGAGCAGCGGCAAGCACCACACATCCAAGGAGCTGCTGGCGGCCTACCAGCTCGCCGCCGCGCGCTTCGGCTGGGCCGGCCGCCCGCTGGCGCCGCGCATGATGAGGCAGGGGCGGGAGCTGGTCGGCTGGGGCATGGCCACCGGCGCCTGGGAAGCGCAGATGCAGAAGCACCAGGCCCGGGTGCTGCTGGACGCCGAGGGGAACGCCACGGTCGGCGTCGCCACCGGCGACCTGGGCACCGGCACCTACACCATCCTGGCGCAGATCGCCGCCGAGGAGCTGGGCCTGCCCATGGAGCGCGTCACCGTGCTGCTGGGCGATTCCTCCTTGCCCTACGCCCCTGTGTCCGGCGGGTCCTGGACCGCGGCCTCCGCCGGCTCGGCGGTGGCCGATGCCTGCGCCCGGCTGAAGGCGGAGCTGCTGCGCCTGGCCCAGGCGCAGGGCGAGCTGCTCGGCGCCTCGCTGGAGGATGTGCGCTTCGCCGGCGGCCGCGTGGCGCGCTGGAGCGACGCCGGGCGCGCCCTGCCGCTGGGCGGGGTGATGCGCGCCGCCGGCCGCGACCGGCTGGTGGCCGATGGCAAGGCCGGGCCGGACATGATGACGCAGCTGCGCTACTCCTCCCACGCCCATGCCGCGGTCTTCGCCGAGGTGAGGGTGGACGAGGAGCTGGGCCAGGTGCGCGTCACCCGCGTGGTGCAGGCGGTGGCGGCTGGGCGCATCCTCAACCCCAAGACCGCGCGCTCGCAGATCATCGGCGGCACCGTCTGGGGCATCGGCATGGCGCTGCATGAGGAAAGCCAGGCCGACCACCGGCTGGGGCGCTGGATGAACCACAACCTCGCGGAATATCATGTGCCCGCCAACGCGGACGTGGAGGGCATCGAGGTGATCTTCGTGGAGGAGCGCGACCGGCTGACCAGCCCCATCGGGGTGAAGGGCCTGGGCGAGATCGGCATCTGCGGCACGCCGGCGGCCATCGGCAACGCCATCTGGCACGCCACCGGCCGGCGCATGCGCGAGCTGCCGATGACGATCGAGCGCGTGCTGGGCCTGAAGGCGCCGCGCGCATGAGGGCCTGGCTGGCGGCCCTGCTGCTGGCGCCGCTGCCGGCGCTGGGGCAGGGGGCGCAATGCTGGATCCCCTATGCGGGCTTCGAGGAGAAGGTGCCGCACCTCGACCTCGACCGCTGCCCGGATGACGACCCGAAGCCGGAGGAGGGGTTCTGCCGCGTCATGGTCCAGGGCAACGACATCTACATCTACGCCTTCCGCCATGACGCCGCCGCCGGCGGGCCCTGCCTGGTGCGGGTGGACCGCATGCCCTTCAACGACTGGGTGCGCGCGCGCGGCGTGACCAACCCGGCGCGCTGACTGGACGCGCCGTCCCCTCCGGGCGATGCTGCCCGGAGGAGGATTGCCATGCTCGAGATCGCCACGCCCGCCGCCCTGTCCGACTGGGTCGGCAAGAAGCTGGGCACCAGCGAATGGTTCACCGTGGACCAGAAGACCATCGACCTCTTCGCCGAGGCGACGGGCGACCACCAGTGGATCCACGTGGATGTCGAGCGCGCGGCGAAGGAGATGCCGGGCGGCAAGACCATCGCCCACGGCTTCCTGACGCTGTCGCTGCTGCCGCGGCTGGCGCCCTCGGTCTATCGCGTCGTCAACCGCTCGCGCGCCATCAACTACGGCACCAACAAGGTGCGCTTCACCGCGATGGTTCCGGCGGGCTCGCGCGTGCGGCTGCACCTGACCTGCAAGGCGGTGGAGCCGATCGCCGGCGGGGTGCGGGTGACGCTGGAGAACGAGATGGAGCTGGAAGGCAGCCCGCGCCCCTGCCTGGTGGCCGAGACGCTGGCCCAGGTCTACGACTGACGGTGCGCGGCGGCCGGGTGCGGCGCCTCCAGGCGCGGCCCGGCGCCCAGCAGCTTTTCCCGCAGCGTGCCGGGGGCATGGGCGGTGCGGAAGGCGCCGCGCCCCTGCAATTCCGGCACCAGCAGCTCCACCGCATCCGTCCAGCACTCGGGCACCACGGTGCGCGACAGATTGAAGCCGTCCGCCCCCGTCTCGGCCAGGAAGGCGACCAGCGCGTCCGCCACCTCCGAGGCGCTGCCGACCAGCGGCACCTGCCGGCTGCCCAGGATGAAGCGCTCCACCAAGCCGCGCTTGGTCAGCGTGCCGCCGCCCGCCGCCGTCATCGCCGCCACGTTGCTCTGGATGGCGTTGCCCGGGCCCTGGGTGATCGGCTCATCCCAGTCGAAGCGGCTGAAGTCGATGCCCAGCGAGGCCGCGGCATGGGCCAGCGCGCCCTCCGTGCTGGCATGCGCGCGGTAGTCGGCCAGCTTCTCCTGCGCCTCGGCGGCGGTGCGGCCCAGCACGGGCGTGACGCCCACCAGCACGCGGATGCGCCGCGGCGCCGCCGCCGCGCGCAGCGCCGCCACCTGCTTCGCCACGGCCGGCGCCGGCCCGCCATTGAGGAACACCACCTCGGCATGGCGGCCGGCGAAGCGCTGCCCGCGCGCGCTGGCCCCCGCTTGGTAAAGCACCGGCGTGCGCTGGGGCGAGGGCGCGCAGAGGTGACGCGCCTCCAGCCGGAACTGCGGGCCTTCGTGCCGCACCTTCCGCACCTTCGCGGGGTCGGCGTAGAGGCCGGCGGCGCGGTCCGCGCGCACCGCGTCGTCGTCCCAGCCGCCTTCCCACAGGGCATAGGCGGCCTCCATGTACTCGTCGGCCATGTCGTAGCGGTCGTCATGCGCCATCTGCCGGACGAGGCCCATGGCACGGGCCGCGCTGTCGAGGTAGCCGGTGACGATGTTCCAGCCGATGCGGCCTTCCGTCAGGTGGTCCAGCGTGCTCATCCGCCGGGCGAACAGGTAGGGCGCCTCGTAGGACAGGTTGGCGGTGACGCCGAAGCCCAGGTGGGTGGTGGCCGCCGCCATGGCCGGCACCAGCATGGCGGGGTCCAGCAGCGGCACCTGCACGGCGTTGCGGATGGCGGCGCCGGCGTCGCCCCCCAGCACGTCGTAGATGCCCAACACGTCGGCCAGGAAGATGCCGTCGAACAGCCCGCGCTCCAGCAGGCGGGCGGTTTCCGTCCAGTAGGCGAGGCGGTGGTAGTCCACCGAGCGGTCGCGCGGGTGGGTCCACATCCCCTGCTGGATGTGTCCCACGCAGGCCATGTCAAAGGCGTTGAGAATCATGGCGGCAGGATGCGCGCAGCCCCTCACGCCCGCAAGCTCGCGCCCTCCTCGCCCAGGGCGTAGACGCCGCGTTCGCCGGGCAGGGGGGTCAGGCGGGTGGCCATGCCCATCGCCGTCTCCGCCGCGCCGAGATAGAGGGCGCCATCCGGGTTCAGCCGTTCGGCCAGCGCCGCCAGCACGCGGGCCTTGGTCGGCACGTCGAAGTAGATCAGCACGTTGCGGCAGAAGATGACGTCGAAGCGGCCCACGGCGCGCAGGTCGCCCAGCAGGTTCAGCTTTTCGAACCGGCAGCGCGCGGCGATGTCCGGGTTGACGCGCCAGCGCGTCCCGTCCTGCGAGAAGCGCTTCATCAGCGTGCGGATGGGCAGGCCGCGCTGCACCTCGAACTGGGTGAAGACGCCGGCGCGCGCGCGCTCCAGCACCGCGGCGGTGATGTCGGTGCCGATGATCTCCACCCGCCGCGCGGCGAAGGAGGCGTCGGCCTCGGCCAGTTCGCTCGCCAGGATGGAGATGGAATAGGCTTCCTGCCCGGTGGAGCAGGCCGCCGACCACACCCGCAGCGGCTGGCCCGCCGGGCGCGCCCGGTGCAGGGCGGGCAGCAGCGCGCGGAGGTGCTCGAAGGGGCGGCCATCGCGGAAGAAGCTGCTCTCGTTGGTGGTCAGGAGTTCCGTCATCTCCTGCGCCAATGACTCGCTGCCGGGGCGCTGCAGGCGCTGCGCCAGCGCGTCCAGCCCGGGCAGCCCCTCACGCTTCAGCAGCGGCGCCAAGCGAGTTTCCAGCATGTAGCCCTGGTCGGGGTTGATCACACCGCCCGAGCGCTGCTTGACCATGCCCACCAGGGCCTGGAAGGTGGCCGGCGTCATCGCGCCACCCCCACCCGCAGCGCCAGAGCCTCGCCCAGCGCGTCGGGCGTGCCCTGCTCGCTCGCCAGCCCCGCACGGGCCACCGCGCCGGGCATGCCCCAGACGACGCTGGAGGCCTCGTCCTGCGCCCAGACCGCGCCGCCGGCCTGCGCCACCGCGCGGCAGCCCAGCAGCCCGTCCGAGCCCATGCCGGTGAGGATCACCGCCTGCACCAGCGCCCCGCAGGCCGCCACGGCCGAGCGAAGGGTAGGGTCCACCGCCGGGCGGCAGAAATTCTCCGGCGCTGCGTCGGAGAGTTCCGTCACCAGGCGCTCGCCCTCCTGGCGGACCAGCAGGTGGCGGTCGCCCGGGGCGAGCACGCCCATGCCGGGACGCAGCACCTCGCCGCCCTTGGCCTCCGCGATGCGGGGGCCGCCGAGCGTGTCCAGGTGTTGGGCCAGCATGGCGGTGAAGCCGGGCGGCATGTGCTGGACCAGCACCAGCGGCACCGCCAGGTTGCGCGGCAGGCGCCGCACCAGCGCCGCCAGCGCTTGCGGCCCGCCGGTGGAGGAACCCAGGCACAGCAGCCGGGGCGGGGCGCCCGCCGGGGCGCGCACGGCGATGCGCGGCGTAGCACCCGGCGCCGCCTTCACCCGCGCCCAGCCCTTGACCTTGGCCAGCAATTCGTTGCGGAAGCCGGGATCGGAGACGCCGCCGGCCGCCGCCGCCGGCTTGGGCACGTAGTCCGAGGCGCCGGCGCGCATCGCCGCCATGGTGGCCGCCGCGCCCTTCTGCGTCAGCGCCGAGGCGACGATGACGATGGGCCGCGGCTCCCGCTTCAGGATCAGCGGCAGCGCCGTCATGCCGTCCATCACCGGCATCTCCAGGTCCAGCAGCACCACCTGGGCGCGCCGGGCGGGCGGCGCCGCCTCCAGCGCGCGCAGGGCCTCCTGGCCGTTGCCGACGCGGGCGACGACCTCGATGCCCGGGTCGCCCTCCAGCACGCGGCCCAGCAGGGTGCGGACGGTGGCGCTGTCGTCGCACAGCATCACGCGCAGCGGCGCGCTCATGCGAAGCCCACCTGGGCCAGCTTGTCCATCAGGATCGCCTCGTCGAAGGGCTTCATCACGTATTCGTCCGCCCCGGCCTCCAGCCCTTCCAGGATGCGGTCCTGCGCGGCCTCGGTGGTGCACATCACCACCACGGGCTGGGGGGCGGGCTGGGCGCGCAGCGCCTTCAGGAAGCCGATGCCGTCCAGCACCGGCATGTTACGGTCCAGCAGGATCAGGTCCGGGCGCGCCTCGGCGCAGCTGGCCAGGGCCGCGCGGCCGTCCTCCGCCTCGCGCACCGCGAAGCCGTGCTTCTCCAGCATGCGGCGCGCCACCTTGCGCACCACGCCGCTGTCATCCACCACCAGCACCGTGCGTGCGGTCATTGGGCGATCGCCAGCAGGCGCTCCACGTCCAGCAGCACCAGCAGGTCATCGCCCAGCCGGTGCACGCCCAGGCTGACCTGCTTCCACGCCTCGTCCAGGGTGGGCGGGTTGGGGGCGCGCTCCTCCTCGTCCAGCGAGAGCACGTCGCCCACCCCGTCCGCCAGCAGGGAATAGAGCTCTCCGCCCACCTCCACCACCACGCTCATCGCCGGGGTGCCGGCTTCGCGCGGGGGCAGGCCCAGCCGCGGGCGCAGGTCGATGGCGGTGACGATGCGCCCGCGCAGGTTCAGGCTGCCCGCGACCTCCGGCGGGGCCAGGGGGATGCGGGTGATGGATTGCAGCCCCAGCACGTCGCGCACCGCCAGCACCGGCACGCCGCAGAGCTGCCCGCGCACCGTCAGCGTCAGCACCATCCGGGCCGCGTCATCCGCCGGCCCGGCCCCGGCCGGGGCGCCCGTGGCCCCGTGCATCGCCGCCTGCATCGTCATCCTTCCCTTCCCCTCAGCCCGCCAGGGCCAGGCATTGACGCAGGCTGCCCAGCAGCGCGTCCTTGTCGAACTTGGCCACGAAGTCGCTGAAGCCGGACTCGCGGCCGCGCTCCACGTCCGGCGGCGCCGCGTTGCCCGACAGCGCGATCATCGGCAGCTCGGCCCAGATGCCGCCCTCGCGCACCGCGCGGGCCAGCCCGTGGCCGTCCAGGCCGGGCATGTGGATGTCGCTGACGATGACGTCGAAGCGCTCGCCCGCCTCGCGCAGGCGCAGGGCATCCCGCCCGTCGGCCACCGTCACCACGTCGAAGCCCGCCGCGGTGATGGCCGGCACGGCCAGCGAGCGGAAGAAGGCGCTGTCCTCCACCATCAGCACGCGTGGCCGGGGGCCGGCGGCGGCATTCTGGCCGAACCAGTCCGGCTGCGCCTGGCGCAGCCAGAAGGCGGTGTCCAGGATGTCGGTAACCTTGCCGGCCAGCACGGCAGAGCCAAGGAAGCCCGGGCGCGCGCCGGCGGCGTCGATGGACAGCGCCTCCTCCATCACGTCCAGGATCTCGTCCACCATCAGGCCCATGGCGCGCTCGTCCTCGCCGAACACCAGCACGGGCTGGCGCTGCCCGGCCTCGCGCGGCAGCACGCCGGGCAGGGAGAGCAAGGGCATCAGCCGGCCGCGATACTGCGTCACCAGCCCGTCGCCCGCCTGCTCGACGCGCTCCACCGGCAGGTCCTCCAGCCGCGCCACCAGGCCCAGCGGCACCGCGCGCGGCGCGCCGTCCCCGGCCTTGAACAGCAGCATGGCGGTGCGCCGCCCGTCGCGCGCCGCCGGCGGGGCGGCCGCGGCCTCCGCCGCGCTTTCCACGCCCAGGCCAGAGGCGCGGGCGATGCCGCCCGGGTCCAGGATCATGATGACGGAGCCGTCGCCCAGGATGGTGTTGCCGCTGAACATGGTGATGTGGCGCAGGATGGGCGCCACCGGCTTCACCACGATCTCCTCCGTGTCGAAGACGCGGTCCACCACGATGCCGAACAGCTGGCTGCCGACCTGGGTGACCACCACGAAGCCCTGCGCGTTCTCCGCCGGCAGGCCGTCCTCCAGGCGCAGCAGGCGCTTCAGCGAGACCAGCGGCAGCAGCCGGTCGCGCAGGCGCAGGATGGCGGCGTCCTTGATGCGCTCGACGCGCGGCCCCTCGCCCTCGCCCACCCGCACCAGCTCCAGCACGCCGGCCTGCGGGATGGCGAAGCGCTCGCCGCCCGCCTCCACGATCAGCGCGGCGGCGATGGCCAGCGTCAGCGGGATCTTGATGGTGAAGGTGGTGCCCTTGCCCTCGCGGGAGCGCAGGTCCACCAGCCCGCCGATGCGCTCGATGTTGGTCTTGACCACGTCCATGCCCACGCCGCGGCCGGAGACGGAGGTGACCTCGGCCGCGGTGGAGAAGCCGGCGCGGAAGATGAAGCGGTGGATCTCGTGCTCGCCCATCCCGGCCAGCTCGGCCTCCGTGGCCAGGCCCTGGGCCAGCACCTTCTGGCGGATGCGGTCGGTGTTCAGGCCGCGCCCGTCATCGCCGATCTCCAGCACGATGTGCCCGCCCTCGTGGAAGGCGTTGAGCAGGATGCGCCCGGTTTCGGGCTTGCCGGCGGCGCGGCGCTGCTCCGGCGACTCCAGCCCGTGGTCGGCGCTGTTGCGGACCATGTGGGTCAGGGGGTCCTTGATGAGCTCCAGCACCTGCCGGTCCAGCTCGGTCTCGGCGCCGCGCATCTCCAGCGTGATGCGCTTGCCCAGCTCGTTCGTCAGGTCCCGCACCAGGCGCGGCAGCTTGCTCCAGGCGTTGCCGATCGGCTGCATGCGCGTCTTCATCACGCCGTCCTGCAGGTCGCTCGTGATCTGCGAAAGGCGCTGCAGCGGCACGGCGAAGGCCGCGTTCTCCTCCGCCCGCGCGAGCTGCAGCAGTTGGTTGCGGGTCAGCACCAGCTCGCTCACCAGCACCATCAGCTCCTCCAGCACCTCCACCGCCACGCGGATGGATTGCGGCGCGCCCGGGCCGGTGCCTTCGGCGGCGGGCGCGGCCTCGGCGGCGGGGGCCTCGGCGGGGGCGGCCGGGGCGGGGGCCTCGCCCCGGGAGGTCGCCTCCAGCGCGGCCTTCAGGGGCGCGTCGTCGCCCTCGGGCTCGCTGCCCGAGGCCTCCAGCCCCTCGACGATGGCGCGGATGCGGTCCAGCGCAGACAGGATGGTGGTGATGCCCGCCGGCGTGACGCCCAGGCTGCCGTCCCGCCACAGGCCCAGCACGTTCTCCGCCGCGTGGGCGACGCCTTCCAGCCGGCCCAGTCCCAGGAAGCCGCAGGTGCCCTTGATGGTGTGGACGATGCGGAAGATCTCGCCCAGCACCTGCCGGTCGGCCGGGTTGCGCTCGAGCTGGAGGAGCGCGCCGTCCAGGCTCTGCAGCCCCTCGCGCGTCTCGGTCAGGAAGTCCACCAGCAGGTCGTCCATGCAGCGCGTCTCCGGCAGGGGTCGGTATGGGCGGCCAGGATGCGGGGGCCGGCTGAAGAAACCGTGAAGCCTCAGGCCGGCGCGGCGATGCGCAGCGCCGGCGCGCCGCCATCCGCGCCCAGCAGGAAGGCCACGTCGCGGAACTCCGCGCGCGCCAGGCTCCAGACCCAGGGCGACAGCACCCAGCGCGGCCCCTCCGCCAGGATGGCGTCCATGGAGTCGCCGGCCACCAGGCGCAACAGCGCCTCCGGCCACACCTGGTCGCGCCCCTCGGCGCGCAGCAGGAAGGCGCCGTCCTCGTGCGCCAGCCGCACCTCCCCCCCGCGCGGCAGCGACTCGGCGGCCAGCAGCGCCGCGGCCAGCACCAGCCGGCCGGTGGCGGCGCCCAGGTGGCGCGGGCCGGGGCCGAAGGCGAAGCGCACGCGATGCGCCATGGGCGCGCCGCGCAGCGCCTCCGCCAAATCGTCCCAGGCGAGGTCGTCGCCGCCGCCGAAGCACAGGCAGAACAGGCGGTGGCGCTGGCGCAGCTCCACCGCCGTCTCGCTCAGCAGGGCGTGGGCCGCGGGCTCGGCCGCCTGGGGCATGATGGCGGTGAGCGTGGACAGCGGCGAGCCGATGTCGTGGCACAGGCGGGCGGCCACCAGCTCGGCCAGGCGGATCTCGGGGGTCTTCATGCGTCGCTTCCCTGTTCGGTGGCCTTCCGGGCCGCGCCGTCCCGCGCAATGATTGGCCGTGCACAGTGCAGGCCGCGGTGCAGGCAGCATGGCGGCGGAAACTTGCCTTTTCCTTGCCGCCGCCTGGGGAGGGCAGGGATTGACCGATTACGAGCCGGGCCAGCGCGTCCGCCACCCGCAGCGGCCCGAATGGGGGCTGGGGCAGGTGCAGTCCGTCACCGGCACGCGGGTGACGGTGAACTTCGAGAACGCCGGCAAGGTGCTGATCAACGCCGCCCTAGTGACGCTGGACATCGTGGACGCATGACGGAGCTGCTGGGCGACTGGCGCCTGTGGGCCGCCCTGGGCGCCACCTTCCTGGCCGGTGTGCTGCGCGGCTACTCGGGCTTCGGCACCGCCATCCTGCTGGCGCCGGTGTATTCCGTGCTGTGGGGGCCGCGCGTGGGCGTGCCGGTGATGCTGCTGCTGGAGTTCTTCGTTTCCATGCAGCTGCTGCCCCGCGCCGCCCGCGAGGCCGACCGGCGGCTGATCCTGCCCATGGGCGGCGCGGCCACCCTGGCGGTGCCGCTGGGCGCGGTGATCCTGCTGACGGCCGACCCGGAGGCGCTGCGCCGCTTCATCGGCGGCTTCGTCATCGTCTTCGGGCTGCTGCTGGTGTCGGGCTGGCGCTACCACGGCACGCGGCCGCTGGGGCTGAACCTGGCGGTGGGCGCTGCATCCGGCCTGCTGAAGGGCGCGACGGGCATGAGCGGCCCGCCGGTCATCCTCTACCTGCTGGCGGGGCCGGAAGCGGTGGCGCGGCACCGCGCCAACCTCATCCTGTATTTCGGCATCATCTCCGTGGTCAGCATCCTCGGGCCGCTGTGGGGCGGGCTGCTGACGCAGGCGGTGTTCTGGAAGCTGCTGCTGGCGCTGCCGGCGCTGCTGCTGGGGGTGCAGCTGGGCGCGCGGCTGTTCCACGTGGTGCCGGTGCGCTTCTACAAGCCCTTCGCCACCGCCGCCCTGCTGGCGGCGGGCGCGGTGGCGCTGCTGGCCTGAGCTACTCGGCGGCCGCCTGCGGGGCGGTGGCGCCGTGCTTGGCGCCCTTTTTCCGCTCATGCGCCATCTCGCCCATCGCCTTCTGCACATGGGCGCTGAACACGTATTCCGCCGGGCGCTGCTTCGACAGGTCCACCTCCGGCGCCATCGGGCCCTCGGTGCGCGGGCCGCGCAGCTGGGCGGCCACCGCCTTCCAGGGCTTGCTGATGGCGTCCATCGCCGCCGTCGCCTCGAAGCCGCTATGGACCATGCAGTCGGCGCATTTCTCGTAGTTGCCGACGCCGTACTTGTCCCAGTCGGTGGTTTCCATCAGCTCCTGGAAGGTCGCGGCGTAGCCCTCGCCCAGCAGGTAGCAGGGGCGCTGCCAGCCGAAGATGTTGCGCGTGGGGTTGCCCCAGGGCGTGCAGGCATAGGTCTGGTTGCCGGCCAGGAAGTCCAGGAACAGGGGCGAGTTGCCCATGCGCCACTTCGTCTTCCTCGGCCCTTGGGCGGTGTTGCGGCGGAAGATGTCGCGGAACAGGCTCTTGGTCGCCTGCCGGTTCAGGAAGTGCTTCTGGTCCGGCGCGCGCTCATAGGCGTAGCCGGGGCTGAGCATGATGTTGTCCACGCCCATCGCCGTCACGTCGTCGAAGAACTTCGCCGTGCGCCCGGGGTCGGCGTTGTTGAACAGGGTGCAGTTGATGGCGGTGCGGAAGCCCTTGTCCTTCGCCAGCTTCAGCGCGGCCACGGCGCGGTCGTAGACGCCCTCCTGGCTCACCGCCCAGTCGTGCTGGGCGCGGTCGCCATCCAGGTGGATGTCCCAGATGAAGCGCGGGTGGGGCTTGTAGGCCTCGATGCGCTTCTCCAGCAGCAGGGCGTTGGTGCAAAGGATGACGATGCGCCCCTGCGCCAGCAGCCCCTCCACCACCTGCGGCATCTCCTTGTGCAGCAGCGGCTCGCCGCCGGCGATCGCCACCACGGGGGCGCCGCATTCCTCCGCCGCGCCCAGGCAGTCCTCCACGGACAGGCGCTTGTTGAGGATGGCGTCGGGGTAGTCGATCTTGCCGCAGCCGGCGCAGGCCAGGTTGCAGCGGAACAGCGGCTCCAGCATCAGCACCAGCGGGAAGCGCTTGCGCCCCAGCAGCTTCTGCTTGACCACGTAGGCCGCCACCTGCGCCTGCTGGGAGAGGGGAATGCCCATTCCGTTCCGGTTCCGTCCAAAGCCCGCGTTGCCCCAGCCCTAGCACGGCCCAAGTCCGGGCGCACCACTCGGGATGCCGCGCCCGGGCACATGGCGGGGCGGAGGCCGGCGCATGACGCCCGCGGCGGGTGGACGCGGCGGCGGGGGCGCGCCTAGTGTCCGCCCATGATTCCCCGCCGCCTCGCCCTCGCCGCGCCGGCCCTCCTCCTGGCCGGGCCGGTCCGCGCCCATGCCCTGGTCACCGGCTCCGTCCCCGCCGCCAATGCCCGGCTGGCGGCGGCGCCGTCCGAGGCGCGGGTGCGCTTCAACTCCCGCGTGGACCTCGCGCGCTCCCAGCTGCTGCTGGCCCCGGTGCGCGACGGCGCCGGCGGCACGGCGGACGAGCGCGCGCTGGACCTGCTGCCCGGCACCCCGGACACCGAGCTGCGCGCCGCCCTGCCGCCGCTGGCCCCCGGCCGCTGGCGGCTGCGCTGGCAGGTGCTGGCGCTGGACGGCCACATCACCCGCGGCGACATCCCCTTCGCCGTCACCGGCCAGCGGGCGCCCGGCTGATGGAACTGTTCTTCGACCTCTACGGCTTCCTGTCGGTGGTGCTGAAGGCCGGGGCGCTCGCCGCGCGCTCGGCGCTGGTGGGCTCGGCGCTGGCGCTGGTGCTGGTGCTGGCCCCGGTGGAGCGGGTGCTGCCCGCGGCGCAGGCGGCGCTGGCGCGCGGCATCGGCCACCGGGTGCTGCTGTGGTCCGGGGTGTGGACGCTGGCCTTCACCCTGCTGTCGGTGCTGCTGGGTGTGGTGGCGCTGGTCGGCACGCTGGAGGTGTCGGTCCCCTCCGCGCTGGGCGCGGGCTTCGTGCTGTCCGGCGCGGGGGTGGTGGCCGGGGCACTGGGGCTGATGGCGCTGGCGCCGCGCGGCGAGGTTTCGGCCCGGCGGGGCTGGGCGCTGGTGGCGCTGGCGCTGCTCACCGTCGCCGCCGCGACGTCGGGCGCGCATGCCATGGCCCGGCCCGAGGGGCGCTGGTGGCTGCTGCTCGCCACCTTCGCGCACCAGCTGGGCGCGGCGCTGTGGCTGGGCGGGCTGCCGGTGCTGCTGCTGGCGCTGCGCGCCGCCTGGCCGGCCTCCGTCGCGCAGGCGGTCGGGGCGCGCTATTCCGGGCAGGCGGCGGCGGGGGTGGGGCTGATCCTGCTGGGGCTGCTGGGCTACTGGGCCGGCTACATCCAGGCGCCCGACGCGCTGTACGGCACCGCCTACGGCGCCATGGCCGCCACCAAGGGCAGCCTGACCCTGTTCCTGCTGCTGCTGGGCGCGGCCAACTGGTGGCTGCTGCACCGCATGGCCCGGGCCGGCGACCCCGCCGCCTGGCTGCCGCGCCTGCGCCGCTTCGTGGAGTGCGAAATCATCGCGGGCATCGCCGTGTTCGGCATCGCCGCCTCGCTCACCTCCGTGCCCCCCTCGGTGGACCTGCCGGAAGACCGCGCCGCCTGGGCCGAGGTGGTGGAGCGGTTCACCCCCGCCTGGCCGCGCCTGGCCAGCCCCGACCATGCCGAGCTGGGCATCCCCGCCCTGCAATCCCGCCTGGACGAGGAATGGCGCCAGCGCCAGGAAGGCGCGCGCCCGCAGGCCTTCATCCCCGGCGAGGGCTTCCTGCCGCCGCGCAACGCCGGCGACCTGGCCTGGAGCGAATACAACCACCACATGGCCGGCTTCGTGGTGCTGCTGGTGGGCGTCGCCGCGCTGCTGGACCGCACCGGGCGGGTGCCGCTGGCGCGCCACTGGCCGCTGCTGTTCCTGCTGCTGGCCGCCTTCCTGTTACTGCGCTCGGATCCCGAGGCGTGGCCGATGGGCGCCATCTCCCTCGGCGAGTCGCTGCGCGACCCGGAGGTGCTGCAGCACAAGCTGCTGTCCCTGCTGGTGGTGGTGTTCGCCGTCTCCGAATGGTTCGTGCGGCTGCGCGGCAAGACCTCGGCGGCGGCCTACGTCTTCCCGCTGGCCATGGTGCTGGGCGGCTTCCTGCTGCTGACGCACACCCACGCCATCGCCAACATCAAGGAGGCGCTGCTGGTGGAGCTGTCGCACCTGCCGCTGGGCGTGCTGGCGGTGGTGGCCGGCTGCGCCCGCTGGGTGGAGCTGCGCGGCGCCGGCTCGCGCGAGGCGCGCTGGGCCGGCTGGGTGTGGCCGCTGTGCATGGTCGGCATCGCCATGCTGCTCATCTTCTACCGTGAGGCCTGATCCCGCGGCCGCGCTGGGCGGAGTGGTCTCCGCCCTGGTGGGCCGCTCCGTCCGCCGGCCCTGGACGGTGGTGCTGCTCTCGCTCGCCGTCACCCTCGCGGCCCTCTGGCTGGCGCTGACGCGCTTCGCGCTGGACAGCGACGTCACCCGCCTGTTCCCGCAGGACCTGCCCTGGCGCGTGGCGGAGCGCCAGATGGAGGCGGCCTTCCCCCAGCGCACCGACCTGATCCTGGTGGTGCTGGACGCCCCCGACGCCGCCGCGGCCGAGGCCGGCGCCGAGGCGCTGGCGCAGGCGCTGCGCGCGCGCCCCGGGCTGTTCCGCAGCGTCCGCCGGCCGGATGGCGGGCCGTTCTGGCGCACCCACGGCCTGCTCTACCTGGAAGAAGCGGAAGTAGAGGCGGTGACCGCGCGGCTGGTGGAGGCGCAGCCCTGGCTGGCCACGGTGGCCGCCGACCCCTCCCTGCGCGGCCTGGCCGAGCTGCTGCGGCTGATGCGCGAAGGCGTGGCGCGCGGCGAGGTGGCGGAGGCGCGGGTGCGGCCGGTGCTGGACGCCGCCGCAACCGCGGCCGCCGCCGCCCTGCAGGGCCGGGTGCAGCCGCCGGACTGGCAGGCGCTGCTGACCGGCCGCGCCCCGCGCCCGGCGGAGCTGCGCCGCCTGGTCCTCGTGCAGCCGGCGCTGGACTACGGCCAGCTGGAATCCGGCGCCGGCGCCACCGCGACCATCCGCGCCGAAGCCGCGCGGCTGGGCCTCGCGGTGCGGCTGACCGGCCCGGTGCCCATGGCCGACGAGGAATTCGCCACCGTGGCCGCCGGCGCGGTGGAGAACACCGTGCTGTCCTTCGTCCTGGTGGGCGTGCTGCTGTGGATGGCGCTGCGCTCCTGGCGGCTGATCTGGCCGCTGCTGGTGCTGGTGGTGGCGGGGCTGCTGTGGACGGCGGCCTTCGGCATCCTGGCGGTGGGGCCGTTCAACCCGCTGTCCATCGCCTTCGCCGTGCTGTTCATCGGCATCGGGGTGGATTTCGGCATCCAGTATTCCGTGCAGTACCGGGCGGAGAACGCCGCGCTGCGCGCCACCGTGCCGGCGCTGGAGCAGGCGGCGCGCGTCGCCGGGCCGGGCATGACCCTGGCGGCGCTGGCCGTCGCCGGCTCCTTCCTCGCCTTCCTGCCCACCGAGTACCGTGGCGTGGCGGAGCTGGGCCTGATCGCCGGCGTGGGGATGCTGATCGGCTGGTGGCTGGCGATGACGCTGCTGCCGGCGCTGATGGTGCTGGCCCGCCCGCGCGCCGAGGCGCGCGAGGTCGGCTATCCCGCGCTGCGCCACGTGGACGGCTTCCTGGCGCGCCACGCGCGCGGCGTGGCGGCGGCGGCGCTGCTGGTGGCCATCGCCTGCACCGCGGCGCTGGGCTGGCTGCGCTTCGACACCAACCCCATCAACCTGCGCGACCCCGACGCGGAATCGGTGGCCACCTGGCGCGACTTGGCGCGCGACCCCGACACCAACCCCGACACGCTGGACGTGCTGGCGCCCGGCCTGCCCGCCGCGCAGGCCCTGGCCACCCGCCTCGCCGCCCTGCCCGAGGTGGCGCGCGCCACCACGCTGGCCGATTTCGTGCCGGAGGGGCAGGCGGCCAAGCTGGCGCTGATCGAGGACGCGGCGATGCTGCTGGCGCCCTCCTTCGCCGCCGCGCCGCTGCCGCCGCCGGACGACGCTGCGGTGGCGGCGGCGCTGCGGCGCGCCGGCTTCACCGCCCTGGCGGAGGGCAGCGCGGCGCAGCGCGCCCGCTTCGCCCAGGCCATGCTGCCCGGCCTGTCCGCCACGCTGGCCCACGCGCGGGACCTGCTGGCGGCCGGCCCGGTGACGCTGGACACCCTGCCGGACGAACTGCGCGCCGACTGGCTGGCCGCCGATGGCCGCGCCCGCGTGGAGGTCGCGCCGCAGCCGGACCTGCCGGGCGACGCCACGGCGCGGCAGCGCGCCTTCGCCCGCGCGGTGCAGGAGGTGGCACCGGGCGCGACCGGGCTGGCCACGTCATCCCTGGCGTCCTCCGCCACCATCGAGCGCGCCTTCGTGGTGTCCGGCGCGCTGGCCGCCGCCTTCGTGCTGGCGCTGCTGTGGGCCATGCTGCGCTCGCTGCGGCTGGCGCTGCTGGCGCTGGCGCCGCTGGCCCTGGCGGGGCTGCTGACGCTGGCCACCTGCGCGCTGCTGGGGCCGGACCTGAACCTGGCCAACATCATCGCGCTGCCGCTGCTGTTCGGGCAGGGCGTCGCCTACGACATCTACTTCGTCGCCGCCTGGAAGGACGGGCAGCGGAACCTGCTGGCCAGCCCGCTGAACCGGGCGGTCATCTACTCGGCGGTCACCAACGCCGCCGCCTTCGGCGCGCTGGCGATCAGCCCGCACCCGGGCACCGCCTCCATGGGGGTGGTGCTGTCGGTCTCCCTGGGATGGTCGCTGCTGTGCGTGATGCTGGTGATGCCGCCGCTGCTGCGGCTGTTCCACGGGGCGGCCGCGCCGGCGCCGCAGGCCTGACCCGGCGCCGGCGCCCCCGCCTCAGCGCGCCGTCTGCCAGAACCCGGCCGGCGGCACGGCGCTGAGCGGCGCGCTCGCCGCCGGCAGCGGGTTGGCCGAGGGCTGGAACACCGGCCCGGCCACCGGCGCCATGGCGGCAGGGGCGGCGCGCGGGGTGGCAGCGGCCGGCCCCGGGACGGCCGTGGGCGGCGCCGTGCGGGACAGGGCGGGCGCAACGGCGGCGGGCTGCGCGGGGGCCAGGGCCGGCGCGCTTGCGGCGGGCTGCGCTGGCAGCAGCGGCACGCCCATCGGCACCAGCAGCGGCGCCGGCTGCGGGGCGGGCGCCGGGGCAGGGGCCAGGACGACCGGCGCGGGCGCCGGCTCGGCGGCGCGGCCGGACATCCGGCGCGAGGCGCCGTCGGGCGCCGGCTGGATCGCCGGCATCGGCGCGGGCGTGAAGACGCTGCCCGGGATGGCGCTGGCGAAGGGCGCCGCCTGCTCGGGCGTTGCCCAGGCCACGCCGGGGGGCAGCGGCGCCGCGGCGGGGCCCGGCACGGCCAGCACCGGCGCCGGCGCCGCCGCCGGGGCGGCCACGACGGCCGGCTGGTCCGCCGCGGGCTGCGCCGCCCAGTCGGGCGCGCTGACCACCCGGCGGCGCTGGCGCGAAGCGGGCGCCGCCTCCAGCACCGCGCGGCGGCGGGTGGCGTTGGCCGGCGTGCCGGGGGGCTGCGGCACCATCGCCACCGGCACCGCGCCCAGCCGGCCCATGCAGCGGAAGGCCACCTGGTAGGATTGCGGGTTCACCCGCGTGGTCAGCATCTCGGCCTGGTTGCCCTGGGCGCCGCAGAAGGCCGCGGCCTCCTCCAGCGTGCGCTCCACCACGCCGGGCAGGAGGCCACCGCGATTCTCGATGACGAAGACGTCGGGGCCCAGGGCCACCACCCCGCTGCTCTCGCCGCCGCCCGCGCAGCCGGCCGCCAGCAGGCCCATCCCCAGCACACCCACGTAGCGCTTCATCGCCAGCCTCATCCCCGCTCCTGGCCCCGTCGCTCAAACCCGGGGCGTGTCCGTCATCAGCGCTGGCATCCGGCGCGCGCCGCCGCTATCCGGGAAACAACGGAGGACCGAACCCATGCAGCGCCGCACCCTGCTCGCCGCCACCCTCAGCGCCCCGCTGGCCTTGCCCGCCCGCGCGCAGGATTCCTGGCCGCAGCGCCCGGTGTCCCTGCTGGTGCCCTGGGCGCCCGGCGGCTCCAACGACATCGTCGCCCGGCTGGTGGCGCCGCAGCTGGAAGGGCGCACCGGCCAGCCCTTCGTGGTGGAGAACCGTCCGGGCGGCGGCGGCTCCATCGGCATGGGCGTGGCGATGCGCGCGCGGCCCGACGGCCAGGCGCTGCTCGTCTCCTCCGCCTCCAACCACGTCTTCCACCCCCTCATCTCCGGTGAGCTGGGCTACGACGTGCGCGAGGCCTTCGAGGCGATGGCGATGTGGGTGGACGTGCCCAACGTGGTGGTGGTGAACCCCGCCGTCCCCGCGCGCACCCTGCCGGAGCTGCTGGATCTGGTGCGCCGCACCCGCGGCGGCATGAGCTTCGGCTCCTCGGGCGTCGGCTCCTCCAACCACCTGGCGGGCGAGCTGCTGCGGCTGCGCACGGGGCTGGACCTGACGCATGTGCCGTATCGCGGGGGCGGGCCGGTGCTGAGCGACCTGATCGCCGGCACCATCCCCATCGGCATGATGAACCTGCCCACCGTCATCCCGCCCGCCGAGGCCGGCCGCGTGCGCATCCTGGCCGTGTGCACGGCGGAGCGCGTGAGCCTGCGCCCCGACCTGCCCACCGTGATGGAGGCCGGCGTGCCGGACTACGCCGTGCGCTCCTGGACCGGGCTGTTCGCGCCCAAGGGCACGCCGCCCGCCATCCTGCGCCGCGGCGCCGAGCTCTCGCGCGAGGCGCTGACCGCGCCGCAGGTGCAGTCCCGCCTGCGCGAGACCGGCTCGGAGGTGATCTGGATGGACGGCGCGCGCACCGACGCCTTCGTGCGCGACGAGTACGCGCGCTGGGCCCCCATCATCCGCGCCGCCAACGTCAAGATCGAGTAGGCGCGCGGCTACTCCCGCGCCTCGCGGAACAGGCCCAGCTTCTCCTGCGCCGCGCGGTCGCTGTAGGCGAACAGCGTCAGTTCCGTGCGCGCCTCGATCTCCAGCGCGTGCCAGGAGGGGACCACCAGCAGGTCGCGCTCCTCCAGCGCCATCTCCTCGCCGCCCACCCGCGCGGTGCCGGCGCCGGAGACGACCACCAGCACCGTGCCGTCGGTGGAGCGGCGCGGGCGGGTGGTGAAGCCGGCGGGCAGGCGGCGCACATGCGCGCTGATAGTGGGCATCACCGGGCCGCCATCGGCGGGGTTGGTGAACTCCAGCGCGTGGCCCAGGTGCGGGTCCGGCGCGTCGGTGCCGGCGATGGCATCCAGCGCCGCGTCCCATTCGGCGTGGGGGTAGTGGAACAGCGGCTGCGCGGCGGGCCGGCGCGCGCCCGCGGTGCCGGGGAAGGGGCGCAGGTTGCGGCCGTAGCGGCGGGCGGTGTCGCCCGGCGGCGCCGTCTCCGGGTGGGCGGGGCCGTCCAGGCGCTCGGCGAAGCTGGCCTCGAAGAAGCGCACGGTGGGGATGTCCAGGCCATCGAGCCAGATCATCGGCGCGCCGCTGCCGTTGCCGTGGTCGTGCCACTGCCAGTTGGGCGTCAGCACCAGGTCGAAGGGGCGCATCAGCGCCTTCTCGCCATCCACCGCCGTGTGGGCGCCGTCGCCCTCCATCACGAAGCGCAGGGCGGATTGCGCGTGGCGGTGGCAGGGTGCGACCTCGCCGGGCAGGATGAGCTGCAGCCCGGCGTAGAGGGAGGGCGTGATGCAGGAGGTGCCGGGCAGCGCCGGGTTCTCCAGGATCAGCACGCGCCGCTCGGCCTGCTCGGCCGAGATCAGGCCGCCGGCGCGCAGCAGAAAGTCGCGCGCCTCGGCGTAGCGCCAGCGCGCCGGGCGCGCGGCGGAGTGCGGCGTGGGCGTCACCAGCGCGGACAGCACCTCCCACAGCGGGAACAGGTGGCGGGGCGCCATCTCGGCGTAGAGGGCCTGGAGGCCGGGCGCGGGGGCGATGTGATTCATGGTCCTGGCTTCCCTCCTGAAGGGGCGGGGCGCGGAACCACGTCCGCCTTGCCTCCGCCCATCGTTGCAACCTCAGATTGTTCATGCAGAATATTAAGTGTTTATTCTTGGGTGACGGCAGGCCGAAATCCGGGTAAAGTCACCTCTCGTTGCAACCTCCGGTTTCGAAAGGAACGCCGGCCCTTGCGTCAGGATACAAGCATTCGCCGCCAAGGCGACATCGTCCTTGCCGTGCTCCGGGTCACGCTCCTGGCCTGCGCCGCCGCGCTGCTGGGCACCCTGGGCATGGTCGCCTGGAAGGTGGTCACCGGGAGCTGACGGCGGCGGCGGTGGTCCTGCCGCCCGCCCCGGTCCATGAAGGCGGCATGTCCCTCCGGCGTGCCGTCTTCTTTCTGCTCTGCCTCGCCTTCGCCATCGCGCTGGGCGCGGCTGCCTGGGCCGTGCGGCCGGGTGGCGTGGCCGGCTGGGCGCTGCTGGCGGCGCTGGCCGGATTGCTGCCCTGGGTGGCGCTCTCCGCTGCCCAGGCCGTCACCGGGCTGTCCATCCTGCTGCTCTCGCTCGACCCGCCCGGCTGCGTCCTGCCGGCGGCCCGCCGCGCGGTCCCGGTGGCCGGGCGCGTCGCCCTCGCGATGTGCATCCGCAACGAGGCGATGGCGGCGCCGCTGGCGGCGCTGGGCCGCCTGCTGGACGAGCTGCCCGACACGAATGTCGACGCCTGGCTGCTGTCCGACACGCGCGACCCTGGCTTCGTCGCCGCGGAGGACGCGGCACTGCGCGGCTTCCGCTCCTCCCGCGCCGACGGAGAGCGGATTTTCCTCCGTCGCCGGGCCGATGGCGCCGGGTTCAAGGCCGGCAATGTGATGGCTTTCCTGGACGCAGAGGGTGGCGCCTACGAAATGGTGGTCATCCTCGATGCCGACTCGGAGATGTCGGGGAATGCCGTCCGCCAGCTGACCGGAATCCTGGCCGCCGACCCGCGCATCGCCCTGGTGCAGCAGCTGATCGTCGGGCGGCCCACCCCGCAGCCCTTCCCGCGCTTGTTCCAGTTCGGCATGCGCGCGGGGATGCGGGCCTGGGCCACCGGGCAGGGCTGGTGGCAGGGGCCGCATGGCCCGTTCTGGGGCCACAACGCGGCCTTCCGCGTCGCGCCCTTCCGCGCCCATGCGCGGCTGCAACCGTTGCCCGATGGCCGCTTCCCGTTGTCGCACGACCAGCTGGAGGCCATCGCCCTTCATCAGGCCGGCTGGCAGGTCTGGTGCTGGCCGGAGGAGCGCGGCTCGCTGGAAGGCAATCCGCCCGCCCTGCCGGAATTCCTGCGCCGCGACGAACGATGGGCGGAGGGCAACATGCAGTACCTGCCGCTGCTGCGCCGCCCCGGGCTGGGCGGCATGGCGCGCTGGCAGCTGGCCCAGGCGGTGCTGCTGTTCCTGTGCGCGCCGCTGTGGGTGCTGGCCTTCGTCGCGGCGGCCGTGGCGGCGCTGGCCGGCGGCTTCGCCGGGGTGGGGGCGGGCGCGCTGGCGGGGGCCATGCTGGCCTGGTGGGCGGCGATGCACGCGCCGAAGCTGGCCGGCTACCTCCAGCTGCTGGTCCAGGGCCGGGAGGCGGCGCGCTATGGCGGGCGCGGCCGCGTGCTGGCCGGCGCCCTGGCCGAGATCGCTTTCACCACCGTGCTGTCGCCGGTGTCGGCGGTGAACAAGACCGGCTTCCTGCTGCGGCTGCTGCGCGGCGCCCGGGGGGGCTGGGCGCCGCAGAACCGCGCCGACCGCGGCGTGTCCTGGGGTGACGCGGCCCGGCTGCTGGGTCGGCCCACCCTGCTGGGGGTGGCCGCCTTTGCGGTGCTGGCGGCCGGGGCACCCTGGGCGATTCCCTTCGCGCTGCCCTGGGCCGGCGGGCTGCTGCTCGCCATCCCGTTCTGCGTGCTGACCACCAACCCGCGCTTCGGCGCCGCGCTGGCTGCCCGCGGCATCGCTGCCACGCCGGAGGAACGTCAGCCCGGCGCCGTCAGCTCCTGAGGGCGGCTTCGCGCACCAGGCTGCGCAGGTGCTCGGCGGCGTCCGCGCCCTTGGCGGCGTCGCGCCACACCGCCTCCGCGATGCGCTGGTGCGCCACCACCGCCTCGTCCGCCGCGGTGATGCCCGCCACGCCGACCGCCGCCTGCGGCAGCAGTTCGGGCGAGAGCGGGGAGGTGACGACGTGCGCGCGCTCCCGGCCGCGGATCAGCATGAAGGGCGCGGCGGGCTGCAGGCCGCGCGCCAGCCCGATCTGCAGGCCGAGCGGCATGGCGTCCATCAGCGTGGCCAGGGCCAGGACCTCCTGCCGCGCGGCGTCGCGGGCGCGGGCGCGCAGCGGCGCGGGCAGGTCCAGCCCCGCCGCGATGCCGCCATCCAGGAAGGCGGCCACCGCCGCCTCGCCCAGCACGGCGATGATGGTGGGGCGTTTCTGCGCGTAAGTGCGGCGGCGGAAGGCCAGCACGCCCAGCGCCTGGTCGCCCTGCGCCAGCGCCGCCGCGCGTTCGTTCCCCTCCGGCACCGCCGCCGCCCAGGCCTCGGCCAGCACTGCCTCGAAGGCGTCGGAGGCCAAGGGATAGCAATAGGCGCCCCCGACCTGGAGGATTTGGTCCGAGCCTTCCTCGATGCCGCGCAGACGTTCCTGGAAGGCTGCAGGACGCGTGAAGTACTCGATGCCGATCCCCAGCAATGCCAGGGGTGAAACCTTGAGCAACTCAGCCAAGCGCCGGATGGTTTCCAGCTTGATGACTTCGCCCTTCTCGTATCGATAAAGGGCGGCACGAGAAACGCCCAGCCTGGCTGCGATTTCCTCTGCCCGCATGCCGGATTCCATGCGATAGGCTCGCAACTGCTGCCCGATGTCCGCGAACTTCATGTACTCTCCCGCTGCAGGCCCCCCCGCCGCGTACTCAAGAAAGATAAGCGGCTTTTTAGTTGGAAGCAAGTTCGTTTATCAAGACGTTGTCGAAAAAGCCTGCCATGGCCCGCCGCTGCGTCACAGCGTATGCTGCACGGGATGAACGAGGACCTCCATCGGCGCGTGACCGCTTGGCGCCGCCACCTGCACGCCCATCCCGGCCTCACGCTGCACGAGGGCGACACCGCCGCTTTCGTCTCTGACCGCCTGCGGGAACTGGGCGTGGCGGAGATCGAGACCGGCATCGGCGGCCATGGCGTGGTGGCCACGTTGCGCCGTGCCGGCGGCAACCGCGCCGTTGGCCTGCGCGCCGACATGGACGCCCTGCCCATCCAGGAAGCGGACGAGGAGCTGCCGCACCGCTCCACCATCCCAGGCGTCATGCATGCCTGCGGGCATGACGGCCACACCGCCGCCCTGCTGGGCGCCGCCGCCCTGCTGCTGCAGGACCCTTCCTGGCAGGGCACGGTGCGGCTGGTGTTCCAGCCGGCGGAGGAAGGCGGCGGTGGCGCGCGCGCCATGATCGCCGACGGGCTGTTCCGCCGCTTCCCGATGGACCGCATCTTCGGCTGGCACAACTGGCCCGGCCTGCCGGCCGGCACCGTCGCCGTGCACGACTCGGCCGTCATGGCTGCCGGCGCCCGCTTCGAGGTCGCCTTCGAGGGCCATGCGGGCCACGCCGCCCTGCCGCACCTGACGCGTGACCCCATGCTGGGCGCGGGCCACGCCATCGTCGCGCTGCAGTCCATCGTCGCCCGCGGGGTGGACCCGCTGAAGGCCGGGGTGGTGAGCGTCACCATGGCCGAGGCCGGCGAGGCGCAGAACCAGGTGCCCGCCCGCGCCACGCTGCGCGGCACCGCGCGCTGGCTGGAAACGCCGGTGGGCGAGTTGATCGAGCGGCGCATGCGCGAGGTGGCGCACGGCATCGCCGCCGCCTTCGCGCTGGAGGCGCGGGTGGATTTCCGCGTCGGCGTTCCCGTCACCGCCAACCACCCGCGCGAGCGCGACCTCGCCGCCGCCGCCGCCGGGGCGGTGACGCAGCTGCGCCGCGACGTGCCGCCGGCGATGACGGGCGAGGACTTCTCCCATTTCCTCCATGAGGTGCCGGGCGCCTTCGTGTGGATCGGCAACGGCCCGGCCGAGGGCGGGCGGGAGCTGCACCACCCGAACTACGACTTCAACGACGCGGTGCTGCCCGCCGCCTCCGGCTTCCTGGCCGAGGCGGCGCGCCGCGCCCTGGCGGGGGATGCATGAGCACGCACAAGCTGCGCAACTTCGTCCAGGCGATGACGCGCCTGGCCGACGAGGCCCCGGACGAGGCCGCCTGGCTGGAGCGCGGCGAGGCGCTGCTGCGCCCCCTGGTGGCCGAGGACGACTGGCTGCCGGAATCCTGCGCCGAGGCCGGCCCCGGCTATCGCCAGTACCTGCTGCACTGCGACCCGCTGGAGCGCTTCTCCGTCGTGTCCTTCGTCTGGGGCGTCGGCGCGCGCACGCCGGTGCACAACCACCGCGTCCCCGGCCTGGTCGGCATGCTGCGCGGCGAGGAGGTGAGCGTCGCCATGCACCCCACCCCCGAAGGCCCGCTGCGCGAAGGCGCGACCGACCGCCTGCGCCCCGGCGAGGTGGTGCGCGTGGGCTCCGCGGCCGACGACCTGCATTGGGTGGCGAATGCGCGGGCGGACGCGCCTTCCATCTCCATCCACGTCTATGGCGGCAACATCGGCGCGGTGGAGCGCCAGACCTTCGACCCCGCCACCGGCGCGCCGAAGCGCTTCGTCAGCGGCTATTCCAACGCCGCCGTGCCCAACCTGTGGGACCGCTCAGGCGGGTAGGTCGAGGTCCAGCCAGGACAGGTGCCCGCCCTTGCCGGCGCCGGTGTCCATGAACACCGCCTCGCCGCCTTGCCGCCCGGTCATCCGCAGCGGCCGGCCATCGCGCGAGCGCGGGTCATGCCCGACGAAGACCTCCATGCCGCGCGGGATGGTGTCCACCCAGTCCAGCAGCCGCTCCGGGAAGCCGTTGCCCAGCAGGCGGCCCGTCACCTGCCCGAACAGCGCACGCGACAGCACGGTGTCGGGCCGGTGGCGCCCGGCATCGGCGTGCGGCGGCGACAGCATCATGGTGCGGTGGAAGGCGGCGTGCACGAACAGGCGATGCCCCAGGTGCAGCCAGGCCGGCGCGGCGCCGATGGCCAGCAGGGCGCGCTCGGCCAGGAGGATGCCGTCCGGCGCCTGCGCCAGCTGCGCCAGGGTGCGCGGGATGGCCTCGGGCGGCGAGCGCACCTTGGCGCCGTCCAGCGCGCGGCGCAGCTTGTGGTCGTGGTTGCCCAGCAGGAACAGGCCCTCGCCGGCGTCCAGCATGGCGAAGGCCAGGCGCAGCACCCCGGGCGAGTCGGGCCCGTAGTCGGTCAGGTCACCCAGCTGGATGACGAAGCGCCGCTCCGCACGCGCGCCCTCCAGCGCGGCGCGGAACTGCGCCGCCTCGCCATGCACGTCGCCCACCACGCGCAGCCCGGCGAAGCCCCGCGCGCGCAGCGCCGCCAGCGCGTCCCCTCCCGGCCGGGCGCTCACGCCGGGTCCGCGGCGGCGCGCATGGCGGCGTAGGCCGCCAGCGCCCGCTGCCGCCCGCGCTCCGGCGGCACGATGGGCGCCGGGTAGCCCGCGGGCGGCCCGTCCGGCGCTGCCCAGGGCTTGTGGACGAAGCGGTCCGGCACCCGCGCCAGCTCGGGCACCCAGCGGCGCACGTAGTCGCCCTTGGGGTCGAAGCGCTCGCCTTGCAGCACCGGGTTGAACACGCGGAAATACGGCGAGGCGTCGGCGCCGCAGCCGGCGATCCATTGCCAGGAGGCGCTGTTGGAGGCGAGGTCGGCGTCCACCAGCCGGTCCCAGAAGCAGGCGGCGCCGGCCTGCCAGGGCTGCAGCAGCTGCTTCACCAGCAACGAGGCGACGACCATCCGCACCCGGTTGTGCATCCAGCCCGTCTGCCAGAGTTGCCGCATCCCCGCATCGACGATGGGATAGCCGGTGCGCCCGGCCTTCCAGGCGCGCAGCAGCCGATCATCCGGCTCGAAGGGGAAGGCGGCGAAGCGCGGGTCCAGCGGCCGCTCCGGCAACTCCGGGCGGTGCCACAGCAGGTGGTAGGAGAATTCCCGCCACAGGATCTCCTTCAGGAACACGTCCTCGCCCTCCGCTCCCGCGGCGCGGGCGGCGTGCCAGACCTGGCGGGGCGACACCTCGCCGAATCGCAGGTGGGGCGACAGGCGGGCGGTGCGCTCCGTGCCCGGCAGGTTGCGCCCCTCGCCGTAGCCGCGCAGGGCCTGCGCCATGAAGCGGGCGATGCGCGCCTGCGCCCCGGCCTCGCCCGGCGTCCAGTCGGCGGCGAAGCCGCGCCACCATTGCGGCTCGTCGCGCGGGAGCAGCTCCAGCGCCTCCAGCGGCAGGCCCGGCAGGTCGGGGCCGTGCAGGCGCTCGGGGGCAGGTAGCGGCGGCGCCGGCTCGCCGCGGGCGAACAAGGTGCGGGCGAAGGGGGTGTAGACCGTGTAGGGCCGGCCCTGGCCGGTGCGGATGGCATGCGGCTCGTGCAGCGTGGCGGAGGTGTGCAGCACCAGCCGCCCGCCCAGCGCCTCGTGCACCGCCTTGTCGCGCTCGCGCGCCCAGGGCTCCAGCAGGCGGCCCGCATGCACCTCCGCCGCGCCGGCCTGCGCGGCGAGCGCGGGGATGATCCGCGCCGCCTCGCCACGGGCCAGATGCAGCGCCACGCCGCGCGCGCGCAGCGCGGCATCCAGCGCGGCGAGCGAGTGGTGCAGCCACCAGCGCGAGGCCCCGCCATGCGCCCAGGCGCCGGCGGCCGCGTCGTCCAGCACGTAGACCGCCAGCAGCGGACGGCCGCCGGCGGCGTGCAGCGCCGGGTTGTCGGCCAGGCGCAGGTCCTGGCGGAACCAGAGGAGGACGGGGGCTTCCATGCCTGGGATGTGGGGGCGCGGCGGCGGCGCGGAAAGGCTGCAACCCCGCCCCGCGTCGGCACGTTGCGGCGGGCAGGACATCCCCCGAACAGGAGCCCTTGGAAATGCATCAGTCCCGCCGCGCCCTGCTGGGCGCCACCGCCGGCCTGCTGGCCGCCCCGGCCTTCGCGCAGACCGCCACCTCCAACATGCCCGTCGTCTCCGGGCAGTCGCAGGTGCGGCAGACCAACGTCGTCGACTCGCTGGCCGCCGCCGGCAACTTCGACGCCTTCCTGGAGTACGTTTCCCGCGCCGGCCAGGTCGAGTTCCTGCGCGGCGCCGGGCCCTTCACCCTGCTGGCGCCGACCAACGCCGCGATGGAGCGCCTGCCGGTGACGCTGCGCGAGTCGCTGAACCCGAACCAGGTGAACCCGCAGGGCTCGAGCACCAGCCCCGACCGCGTGCGCCTGCAAGCCTTCGTGAACATGCACATCATCGAGGGCCGCTACACCCTGGCCGAGCTGGCCAACACGACGACGCGCCTGCGCACCCGCAACGGCAACGCCGTCGAGGTCGTCTCCCAGCCCGGGCAGGCCTACAACACGCGCATCATCGGCGACAGCGGCTTCGGCGTCGGCGGCGTGAACGCCGAGCTGCGCCCGACCCGCTTCATCGTGCCGGAGATCATGGCCACCAACGGCGTGGTGCTGCCGATCGACGTGCCGCTGATCCAGTAGTCCCGCCTTCCGGCAGGGCCGGGCAGGGGCCGCGCGGGATGCCGCGCGGCCCTTCGCGCGTTCAGCCCGGGCAGGACAGCCCGGCGATGTCCAGCACCGCGCCCGCCACCGCGTCCGGCGCCTCCTGGTGCAGGGCGTGGCCGCCCTCGACCGCGCGGAAGCGGCCGCGCGGCGCCAGGGCGGCGGTGTCGCGCTGCACCTGCTGCCACCGCGCCTCCGTCGCCGCGTCCGCCCCGTGCCGCGTGGCCGCCAGCACCCAGAGCGGGATGTCGGGCAGGGCGGGCAGGCCGGCGATGCTGGGGCCCAACCCCTCCTCCTCCTGCGCCTCGGCGCTGCCCGGGGGGAAGGGTGCGGCGGGGGCGAAGGCGCCCGGCGGCTCCAGCGGCGAGGTGGCGTCCACCAGCACCAGCCCGCGCACCCGCGTCGGGAAGCGCCCGGCGAAGTCCAGCGCGTAGATGCCCCCCAGCGAATGCGCGACGAGGATGACCGGGGCGCCGAAGCCCTCGGCGTCGAGCGCCGCCCGCAGCCGGGCCGACACCTCGGCGGCGTGCACCGCCGGCGCATCGCCGTAGGCGGCCACGCGGTCGTGGCGCACCACCGTCATGCAGGGGCGCAGGCGGCGCGCCACCGCGTCCCACTGCGCCGGGTCGCCACCGCCCTGGCCGGATTCCAGCACCACGACCGGCCCGCTGCCTTCCACCCGCAGCGGCGCGGCGCCGCCCGCCAGCAGCAGCGCCGCCAGCGCCAGGGCGGCGCGCGTCACGCCGCCGCCCGGCGCAGCGCGTCGAAGGGCGCGGAGTGCAGCCGCGCGTCGCCGACCAGGAACACGCGCACCGCGTGGCGCACCAGGTGGCCCATCGCCGGGTCCAGCACGTTCAGCCCCCCCGTGTAGCTGCCGAAGGCGGGCATGATGAGCCGGTTCGCGGTGGCGAGGAAGCAGGGCCGGGTGATGCCGCCGATGCGCGTGGGCAGCGTGGCCTTGGGGTGCCAGTGGCCGCTGACCTCCGCCTCGCCGCGCGCGACTTCGCCGGCCTGGTGGCGGAACACCAGCTTGCGCACGCGCCATTCCGCTACGCCCTGCGCGCGGTCGTGGTTGCCGGTGATCCAGACGCATTCCTCCACCAGGGCGCAAAGGCGGGCCAGCGCCGCGCGGTCCGCCTCCGCCATGCGGGCGGGGCCGCCATCGTCGTGGAAGCTGTCGCCCAGCAGCACCAGGCGGCGGGCGCCGTGACGGCGGATGGCGAGCGCCAGGCGCGCCAGCGTGTCGCGCGTGTCGTAGGGCGGCAGCATGTGGCCGCGCGCCGCCAGGGCGCTGCCCTTCTCCAGGTGCAGGTCGGAGGCGACGAGGGTGCGCTCGGCCGGCAGGGCGAGGACGCCGGAGGGGCAGAGCATCAGCCGCTCGCCCATGAGGTGCAGCGGGGCCGGGGTCATGCGCGGCGGCGCCGGCGCTCGCGGCGCCTCAGGCTGTCGGCGCCCCATTCGGGCTTGACGCGGATCTCGTCGGTCAGCTCGGCCAGCGCCTCGTTGAAGCGCTCGGCGCCGCCGGTGGCCTCGTTCACCAGGGCGGCGGCCTCGGCCAGCAGGTCGTCCTCGGCGCCGCCGGCCACCCATTCGCGGCCCTGCTCGATCAGCGCCGGCACGGCGAGCGGCGAGGCGCGGTCCAGGCGGCGATGCATCACCTTGCCGCGCACCCGCGCCAGCAGCGCGCCCAGCCGGGCCACGTCGGTCAGGCCATGCGCGGCCTCCTGCCTGGTGGCGCGCAGCAGGATGTGGTCGGGCTCATGCTTGCGCAGCACGTCGTAGATCAGGTCGGTGTTCACGGTCATCTGTCGTCGGGACTTCTCGGCGCCGGGGAAGTTCTTCACCGCCAGCCCGGCCACGGTGGCGATGTTGCGGAAGGTCCGGCGCAGCATGGAGGACTCGGCGATCCACTCCTCCAGCTCCTCGCCCAGCAGGTCCTCGGTGAACAGCTCCGCCGCCTCGCCCGGTTCGTGCGCGGCCCAGATGGCCAGCACGTAGTCGGTGGCGAGGTAGCCGAGCGGCCCCCAGCCCAGGCGCTCCATGCGGCGGGTGGCCAGCATGCCCAGCGTCTGGTGCGCCAGGCGGCCTTCGAAGGCGTAGGCGACCAGGAACCAGCGGCCGCCGCGCGGGAAGCTTTCCACCAGCAGCTCGTCCGGCCGCGGCAGTTCCGAGCGCAGCTGCTGGATGCGCAGCCATTGCCGCACCTCGGCCGGCAGCAGCTTCCAGCGCGCCGGGTCGTGGATGATGGCGCGCACCCGCGCCGCGAGGTCGGTCGAGAGCGGCAGGCGGGAACCCGCATAGGTCGGCACCAGCGGCTTGTCGCCGCCGCCGCGCGACACCTCGCCCACCACGCCGCTGATGCCCTCGAAGGTCAGCAACTGGCCGGCGAAGAGGAAGCAGTCGCCGGGGGTGAGGGTGGAGAGGAACCATTCCTCCACCTCGCCCAGCACCGGCCCGCCGCGCAGCCGTACCTTCATCAGCGGGCTGTCCACGATGGTGCCCAGGTTCATCCGGTGCAGCCGCGCCACGGCGTCGCCGCGGATGTGGAACAGGCCCTCGGCGTCCTGGAACAGCCGGCGCCAGCGGTCGTAGGAGCGAAGGGCGTAGCCGCCATCCTCGCAGAAGCGCAGCACGTCGTCGAAGTCGCGGCGCGACAGCTCGGCATAGGCGCCGGCCTGGGTGACCTCGCGGAACATGTCGTCCGGGTGGAAGGGCGCGGCGCAGGCCATGGCGAGGATGTGCTGCGCCAGCACGTCCAGCCCGCCGGGGCGCGGCGGGTCGCCATCCAGCTCGCCGGCCTTCACCGCCTCGATGGCGGCCTGGCACTCGATGACCTCGAAGCGGTTGGCCGGCACCAGCAGCGCCCGGGAGGGCTCGTCCATGCGGTGGTTGGCGCGGCCCACGCGCTGGAGCAGCCGCGCCACGCCCTTGGGCGCGCCGACCTGGATCACCTGGTCCACCGCGCCCCAGTCGATGCCGAGGTCGAGCGAGGCGGTCGCCACCACGGCGCGCAGCCGGCCGTCGGACATCGCGGCCTCCACCTTGCGCCGCTGCTCGACGGTGAGGCTGCCGTGATGCAGGGCGATGGGCAGCGCATCCTCGTTCAGCCGCCACAGCGCGGCGAAGACCAGCTCCGCCTGGGCGCGGGTGTTGACGAAGACGATGGAAACGCCGGCGGCCTGGATGCGCTGGAGGATCTCCGGCGCGCTGGCCAGGCCCATGTGGCCGCCCCAGGGCAGGTGGCCGGCGGGGAGCTGCACGCCGATCTCCGGCTCCGCTCCCTTGCCGCCCTGAATGAGTTCCACGCCACCCGGGTGCAGCCAGCGCCGCAGCGCATCCGGGTGGTTCACCGTGGCCGAGAGGCCGGTGACGCGCAGCCCCGGCGCCAGGCGCATCATGCGCGCGATGAGCAGGGAAAGCTGGTCGCCGCGCTTGGTGCCGGCCAGCGCGTGGGCCTCGTCCACCACCACGCAGCGCAGGCCGGCGAACATGGCGGCGGCCTCGGGGGTGGAAAGCAGCACGGCCAGGGATTCCGGCGTGGTCAGCAGCATCTCCGGCGGGGTGGCACGCTGGCGGGCGCGGCGATTGGCCGGGGTGTCGCCGGTGCGGGCCTCGATGCGGATGGGCAGCGCCATTTCCTCCACCGGGGCGGTGAGGTTGCGGGCGATGTCCACCGCCAGCGCCTTCAGCGGCGAGACATAGACGGTGTGCAGCCCCTCGTGCCCGCCCTCGGCGAGTTCGACCAGGGAGGGCAGGAAGCCCGCCAGCGTCTTGCCGCCGCCGGTGGGCGCGACCAGCAGCGCCGATTGCCCGGCCCGCGCGGCGTCGAGCATGGCCAGCTGGTGCGGCCGGGCTTGCCAGCCGCGCCGGGCGAACCAATCTCGAAAGCGTTCGGGCAATGTTCCCTGCACGGGGGCGATATAGGGCCTGACCTGCCCGTTGTGAAACATCGGGCGGTGAAATCAGTCCCGCGATGATCCGCGGAACCGCGGGCGGCAAAGGCGCATTCAAGCAGTGACATGATGGCATCCCCCCATCCCGAAACCTGGCTGCGCGTGCGCCCCGAGGGGCTGTGGTGCGAGCCCGGCGACTTCTTCATCGACCCCCGCCTGCCGGTGCCGCGCGCCATCGTCACCCATGGCCACAGCGACCACGCCCGCCCCGGCATGGGCGCCGTGCTGGCGACGGAGGAGACGTTGGCCATCATGCGCGCCCGCATGGGCGAGGGCCGCGCCGGCGACAGCCAGCAGGCGCTGCGCTACGGCGAGACGGTGAGCCTGAACGGCGTGAAGGTGACGCTGCGCCCGGCCGGGCACGTGCTGGGCTCGGCCCAGGTGGTGATGGACTGGCGCGGCTCGCGCGCCGTGGTCAGCGGCGACTACAAGCGCAGCCTGGACCCCACCTGCGCCCCCTTCGAGCCGGTGCCCTGCGACGTCTTCGTCACCGAGGCCACCTTCGCCCTGCCGGTGTTCCGCCACCCCGAGCCGCTGGGCGAGATCGCGCGGCTGCTGAAATCCGTGGCGCTGTTCCCCGAGCGCACCCACGTCATCGGCTGCTACGCGCTGGGCAAGGCGCAGCGCCTGATTGCGCTGCTGCGCCAAGCCGGATGGGACCGGCCAATCCCGCTGCACGGCGCGCTGGTGAAGCTGTGCCGGCTGTACGAGGAGCTCGGCGTGCCGCTCGGCCCGCTGGAGAATGCGACGGTGAAGGACAAGGCGCGCTTCGTCGGCAGCATCGTCATGGCCCCGCCCTCCGCGATCCAGGACCGCTGGGCGCGCCGCCTGACCGAGCCGGTGCCCTGCCTGGCGAGCGGCTGGATGCGCGTGCGCCAGCGCGCCCGCCAGGGCGGGGTGGAACTGCCCATGGTCATCAGCGACCACGCCGACTGGCCGGAACTGCTGGCCACCTGCGCCGAGGTCCAGGCCCCCGAGATCTGGATCACCCATGGTCGCGAGGAGGCGCTGATCCACGCCCTGGCGCAGCGCGGCCAGCGCGGCCGGGCGCTGCACCTGGTCGGCCTGGGCGACGAGGAGATCGAGGACGAGCCGGGGGGCGAGGAATGACGCCCGTGCCCGCAGGCCCGGGCGCGCAAGGCGCGCCCCGCCGCCCAGCTGCGTTTCCGGCCTGGTGCGCCCGTGGCGCGGCGAAGCCAAGCCGGCGGATGCCGGCGCCCGGCGCCTGAGGGCAAAAACAGTGAGCGTCACCGCCTTCGCCGAATTGCTGGAAGCCCTGGTCTACACGCCCTCGCGCAACGGCAAGCTGCGCCTGCTGCGCGACTGGTTCGCCACCGCCCCCGACCCCGACCGCGGCGTCGGCCTGGCGGCCCTGGCCGGCGAACTGGTGCTCAAGGCCGCGAAGCCTGCCCTGGTGCGCGACCTGGTGGCCGCCCGCACCGACCCCACCCTGCTGGCGCTCTCCCACGACTACGTCGGCGACTTCGCCGAGACGGTGGCGCTGATCTGGCCCGAGGCCCCCGGCGCCAACCGCCCGCCGCCCGACCTGTCGGAGGTGGTGGAACTGCTCGAACTCACCCCCAAGGCCGAGCTGCCGGCGCTGATCGCCGGCTGGCTGGACGTGCTGGATTCCTCCGCCCGCTTCGCGCTGATCAAGCTGGTGACCGGTGGGCTGCGCGTCGGCGCCTCCGGCCGGCTGGCAAAGGTGGCGCTGGCCGACTGGGCCGGGGTGGATGTGGGCGAGGTGGAGGAGGTGTGGCACGGCGTCGCCCCGCCCTACCTGCCGCTGTTCCGCTGGCTGGAAGGCAAGGCGCCGCGGCCGGATCCGCGCGACGCCCCGGTGTTCCGCCCGCTGATGCTGGCCCACCCGCTGGAGGACAAGGACTTCGCCCAGCTCCACGCGCCCGACTGGCGCGCCGAATGGAAATGGGACGGCATCCGCGTGCAGGTGACGTCGGGCCCCGGCGGCGCGCGGCTGTGGTCGCGCTCGGGCGAGGACATCAGCGCCTCCTTCCCCGACATCGCGCCGGCGCTGACCTTCCACGCCGTGCTGGATGGCGAGCTGCTGGTGGTGCGCGAGGGCGAGGTGGCGCCGTTCAGCGACCTGCAGCAGCGCCTGAACCGCAAGGCGCCGGGGACGAAGCTGCAGCAGCAGCACCCGGTCATGGTGCGCCTCTACGACATCCTGTTCGACGGCACGGAGGACCTGCGCCCCTTGCCCTTCGACGCCCGACGCGAACGGCTGGAGGCCTGGTTCGCGCGGGAGCAGCCGGCGCTGATGGACCTGTCCCCCCTCATCCCCTTCGCCACCATGGAGGAGCTGGCGCGCATCCGCGACGGCACCCGCGCCGCCTCCATCGAGGGGCTGATGGTGAAGCGCGCCGACAGCGCCTACGTGGCCGGGCGGGTGAAGGGCCAGTGGTGGAAGTGGAAGCGCGACCCGCTGACGGTGGACGCGGTGCTGATGTACGCCCAGCGCGGCCACGGCAAGCGCAGCTCCTTCTACAGCGACTACACCTTCGGCCTGTGGCGCGGCGATGAGCTGGTGCCGATCGGCAAGGCCTATTCCGGCTACACCGACGAGGAGCTGACCTGGCTGGACCGCTGGATCCGCAACCACACCACTGCCCGCTTCGGACCCGTCCGGGAAGTGGAGAAGCAGCTGGTGCTGGAGGTCGCCTTCGACGCCGCGCAGCTCTCCTCCCGCCACAAATCCGGCGTTGCGCTGCGCTTCCCGCGCATCGCCCGCATCCGGCGCGACAAGCCGGCCGCCGAGGCCGACCGGCTGGAAACCCTGGTGGCCACCATTCCCACCCCGACATGACATGAGAAACATTCGCAATTAGACTTGCGAACGCCTCGCAGTTGCGCCATACCCCGGCCACCACGCCGGGAGACCCCGCCCATGCTTCGCCGTTCGCTGCTCGCCGCCCTGCCGGCCACCCTGTCCGCCCCCCGCCTGTTGCGCGCGCAGGAGCGGCTGGTGAACCTCTACTCCTCCCGCCACTACGACAGCGACCGCACCCTGTACGACGCCTTCGCCCAGCAGAGCGGCATCCGCGTCCGGCTGATCGAGGCCAATGCCGACCAGCTGCTGGAGCGCATCCGCGCCGAGGGCGCCAATTCGCCGGCCGACGTCATTCTCACCGTGGACGCCTCCCGCCTCGCCCGCGCGGCGGAGATGGGGCTGACCCAGCCTGTCGCCTCGCCCGCCATCGCCGCGCGCATCCCGGCCGAGCTGGTGGGGCCGCAGGGGCAGTGGTTCGCCGTGTCCCGCCGCGCCCGCGTGGTGATGTTCGACAAGGCGCGCGGCGCCCCCGAGGGCCTGGCGCGCTACGAGGACCTGGCGCATGAGCGCTTCCGCGGGCAGCTGCTCGTCCGCTCCTCCGGCAATGGCTACAACGTGGCGCTGGCGGCGGCCTTCCTGGCAGCCAATGGCGAGGCGGCGACGGAAGCCTGGGCGCGCGGCATCGCCGCCAACCTGGCCCGCCCGCCGGCCGGCGGCGACACCGACCAGATCCGCGCCATGCTGGCCGGGCAGGGCCGCATCGCCGTCGCCAACACCTACTACCTGGGGCTGATGGCCATCTCCCAGCGCGCCGAGGACCGCGAGCTGGCGCAGCGCGTCGGCGTGGTCTTCCCCAACCAGGGCGACCGCGGCACGCACGTCAACATCTCCGGCGCGGCCATGGTGCGCACGGCGCCGAACGCCGACAACGCCCGCCGCTTCCTGGAATTCCTTACAACGCCGGAGGCGCAGCGCATCTTCGCCCTGGGCAACATGGAATACCCTGCCGCGACGGAGGCCGAGACGCATCCCTTCCTGTCCGGCCTGGGCGCCTTCAAGGCCGAGGTGCCGGACGGCGCGAAGCTGCTGGCCAACGCGCCCGAGGCGCTGCGGGTGATGCAGCGCGCGGGCTGGCGCTGAGGTCGGCGGGGCCGCGGCGATGATCGTCTGCCTCTGCAACGCCCTGACCGAGGGCCAGGTGCGGGGCGCCGTCGCCGGCGGCGCCTCCCGCCCCAAGGACGTCTACTGCGCCTGCGGGAAATCCGCCCAGTGCGGTTGCTGCACGGCGACGATCCTGTCCATCATCCGCGAGGAGCCGTCCCGCCGGGCGGCGTGACCGCTTCGGAGGCGAAGGCATGGCCGTCAAGGACCCCAAGGTCGTCGAGCACCTGAACACCCAGCTCACCAACGAGCTGACGGCGATCAACCAGTACTTCCTCCATGCCCGCATGCTGAACCACTGGGGCGTGACCCTGCTGGGCAAGCACGAGTACGAGGAAAGCATCGAGGAGATGAAGCACGCGGACGACCTGATCCGCCGCATCCTCTACCTCGACGGGCTGCCCAACGTGCAGCGCCTCAACCCCGTGCTGATCGGCCAGAACGTGCGCGAGGTCCTGGAGTGCGACCAGAAGCTGGAGGTCAAGGCGCTGGCCGACCTGCGCGAGGGCATCGCCCACTGCGAGCAGGTGCGCGACTACGTCTCGCGCGACCTGCTGCTGCGCATCCTCGCCGACGAGGAGAAGCACGAGGACTACCTGCACGCCCAGTTCACCCTGATCGAGCAGATCGGGATCGAGCGCTACATCCAGCTCAACAGCGCGCCCGCGCCCGACCAGGGGCACTGAGCGCGCGTCCGGGGGGCCGCCGGCCCCCCCGGGATGCCCGGCCTCAGCGGCGGGCGACGTCCACGTAGTCGCGCACCGCCGCGCCGGTGTAGATCTGCCGCGGCCGGCCGATGCGCTGGGACGGGTCCTCGATCATCTCCTTCCACTGCGACACCCAGCCCACCGTGCGCGCCACGGCGAAGATCACCGTGAACATGCTGGTGGGGATGCCCATCGCCTTGAGGATGATGCCCGAATAGAAATCCACGTTCGGGTACAGCTTGCGCGAGACGAAGTAGTCGTCCGTCAGCGCGATGCGCTCCATCTCCATCGCCATGTCGAGCAGCGGCTCGTCCTTGATGCCCAGCTCGCCAAGCACCTCGTGGCAGGTCTCCTTCATGATCTTCGCGCGCGGGTCGAAGTTCTTGTAGACCCGGTGGCCGAAGCCCATGAGCTTCACGTTGGAGTTCTTGTCCTTCACCTGCTCGATGAAGGCCGGGATCTTCTCCGGCGTGCCGATCTCGCCCAGCATCTTCAGCACCGCCTCGTTGGCGCCGCCATGCGCGGGGCCCCACAGCGCCGCGATGCCCGCCGCGATGCAGGCGAAGGGGTTGGCGCCGGTCGAGCCGGCGAGGCGCACGGTGGAGGTGGAGGCGTTCTGCTCGTGGTCGGCGTGCAGGACCAGGATGCGGTCCATCGCGCGCTCCAGCACGGGCGAGACCTTGTATTCCTCCGCCGGCACGGCGTTGAGCATGTGCAGGAAGTTCGCGGCGTAGCTCAGGTCGTTGCGCGGGTACACGAAGGGCTGGCCCAGCGCGTACTTGTAGGCCATGGCCGCGATGGTCGGCACCTTGGCGATCAGGCGGTAGGCCGCGATCTCGCGCTGGTGGGCGTCGTTGATGTCGAGGTTGTCGTGGTAGAAGGCGGCCAGGGCGCCGACCACGCCGCACATGATGGCCATCGGGTGCGCGTCGCGGCGGAAGCCGTTGAAGAAGTTGCGGATCTGCTCGTGCACCATGGTGTGGCGCGTCACGCCGGCGCGGAACTTCGCCAGCTGGTCCTGGTTCGGCAGCTCCCCGTACATCAGCAGGTAGCAGACCTCGATGAAGTCGCTGTTCTCCGCCAGCTGCTCGATCGGGTAGCCGCGGTACAGCAGCACGCCCTCGTCGCCGTCGATGTAGGTGATCTTGCTCTCGCAGCTCGCGGTCTCGCCATAGCCGGGGTCGTAGGTGAAGATGCCGAGCTGGCCGTAGAGCTTGCGGATGTCCGCCACCTGCGGCCCCAGCGTGCCCGAGAGCAGCGGCATGGCAGCGGTCTTGTTGCTGCCGTCCAACGAGATGGTGATGGAGGATGCTTGGCTCATGGGCGACCTTCCTTGGGGCGTGGCGCGGCGCCCGGTCGCCCGGACGCCCTTGTGCGGCGCAAGATAAGCTTCCGGGGGGGCTTGTCCATCGCCCCCGCGGGGGCGGCGGCGGGTCAGCGGCGCCAGTGCGCCGGCGGCTCGAAGCCCCCGGCCCAGAGGCCGCGCTGCGCCAGGCGCGCCGCGCCTTCCAGCGGCACCAGCGCCGGCAGCGCGTCGCCGGTGGCCAGCGCCCAGCCGCCATTCACCAGGGAGGCGTTCAGCTCGACGCCGTTGGCGGCGCAGACGCCCAGGGCGCGGCCGAACCGGTCGCGGCCATGGATGCGGCATTCCACCCCGCGGTCGCCCACCAGGCGCGCCAGCTCGGCGGCGGCGGCGGTGCCGCAATCATACAGGCGGCCCTGCGCGTCGGTGCAGCTCTGGCCGCGCTCCGGCGCGTCCACGCCCAGCAGGCGCAGCGTGCGCTCGCCCAGGCGCAGGGTGTCGCCGTCCACCACGCGGATCTCGCTCGCGCCGGCGCGCCAGTCGGCGGTGCGCGGCGCGGAACCCATGAGGTCGGAGGGCAGGCCCAGCGCCACCAGCAGGGCGCCGGCCAGGGCCAGCGTGCCGCCGAGGAAGGCACGGCTCACCGGGCGGCGGGCGGGTCGGAAGATGCGGCGCTGACGCATGCCGGGAGGGTTAACGCGCCGGACGCGCCCGCACAACCCGGAGATGACCGGGTGTCACGACTCGGGCTCGCCGTGCCAGAATCGCGGCGTGCGCGCCAACTCCCGCCACGCCGCGATGGCGGCGAGGCGCGATCCCTCGGCGCGGCCGGCGGCGAAGCCGGTGACGGTGCCGATGGCGAAGCCGCCCGCGCCCCGCCCGGCCAGGCGGGCGGCCAGGTCCTTGGCCACCTCGGCGTCGTTGGCCAGGCCCAGCGCCTCCTGCAGCGCCGCCAGCCGACGGAGGAAGCGGCGGCCGCGCTTGCCCGGCCACAGGGCGGCGAAGGGCTCGGCGGCGTAGCGCAGGCGCTTGGCGTCCAGCCGCATCTCGTGCAGCGCCTCGGCCGGCAGGTCCTCGATGACGGCCCCGGCGCGCTTCAGGCGCTTCCAGCGGCGGCGCAGCAGCCGTGCCGCCAGCGGCGCCAGGGGCGTGCCATCGCCCGGCGGCGGCAGGGCGGCCAGGCGCAGCCCCTCGAACACCAGGGCGCGGAAGCCCGGCCCGGCCAGCTCCGCCGCCAGCCGCGCATAGGCGGCGCGGCGCTCGGCCTCCGCCGCGCGGGCCAGGCGCCGCAGCCGCGCGTCGCCGTTCAGCGCCGCCAGCGTGCCGGCGGCGATGCCGCCGGTGAACACGTCCCAGTCGCGCGCCTCGCCCAGGCTCCGCGCCAGCGCGCCGAGCGCCTGGTTCCATTCGGACCAGCCCTCGCCGGCCGGCCGGAACATCTTCACCAGGGAACGCAGCCGGCGCAGCGCCACGCGGGACTGGTGCACGCCGCGCGGGTCATCGGGCGAAACCCGCGCCGACTCCGCCAGCAGCACCGCCAGCAGGTGGCGCGTGGCCGCGGCCAGGGTGGCCTCCGCCGCCGCGCCCGGGCGCAGCGTGGGCGGCCCGGCGGCGGCGCGCGGCGGGCGCGACTCGGCCAGGGCCAGGGCTTCCTCGGCCAGGGGAACGGCGGCCGGCAGCAGCGGCAGGTCGGCCGCCAGGGCGGCGGCCAGCGCCGGGTCCTCCACCACCAGCCGGGCGACGCGGCGGGACTCGGCGCCGGCCAGCAGCCGGCCCTCGATCCAGGCGACGCCGGCGCCCATGGCCCAGCGCCGGCCGGCGAACCGCGCCAGCGGCGCGGTGCCGGGGGGCGGGGCGGGGCAGGGCAGGGCGTCGCCGCCCAGCGGGTCCAGCAGGCGGCACGCGCCGCGCCGGCGCTCCACCACGCGGCCGTCCGGGGCGGGGAACCAGGCCAGCGTCTCCCGCGCCGGGCGCGGCAGCGCGTCCAGCAGCGGGTGGGCCGGCCGCCGCGCGGGGGGCGCGAGGACCAGCTCCATGCTCAGGCCGCCAGTTCCGGCAGGTCGCGCGGGCACAGGAAGCGCAGCAGCCGCCCGCCGCCCTCGGCGAGGTCCTGCCAGCGCGCCGCGACGGAGAACTCGGCCAGCGCGCCGGTCGGGTAGCCCTCGGCCAGGCGCTGCGCCGCCGGGGAGCCCACCGCGCCGGGGCCGACCAGCGCCATCGCCAGGTCGTGCAGGCCCGGGTTGTGCGCCAGCACCAGCACGGAGCGCGCGGTGTCGGGCACCTTGCGCAGCCCTTCCAGCATGGTCCCCCAGGGCGCGAGGTAGAGCGCGTCCAGCACGTGCACCACCGGCGGGCCTTCCAGCGGCTGCAGCCCCTCCAGCGTCTGCAGCGTGCGGCGGGCGGAGGAGACGAGCACGATGTCGGGCACCAGCCCCAGCTCGCGCAGGCGCTCGCCCATGGCGGCGGCGGCGCGGCGGCCGCGCGCGTTCAGCGGGCGCGCATGGTCGGACAGCGTGGCCTCGTCCCAGGAGGACTTGGCGTGGCGGAGCAGCAGGAGCTGGCGCATCGTCGGCCATCATAACCCCGGCCGCGCGCCCTTGTCGCCCCGGCCGGCGCCGCCATGTCGCGCGCATGAGCGAACGCATCCTCCTCCTGGGCGCCACCGGCGGCATCGGCGCCGCCCTGGCGCGCCGCGTCCACGCGCGCGGCGCCACCCCCGTGCTGCTGGCGCGCGACGCCGCGAAGCTGGCCGCCCTGGCGACGGAGCTGCCGGGCAGCGAGGCGGTGCAGGGCGACGTGCTGGCGCTGCCGGCCCTGCCGCCCGGCCCGCTGGCCGGGCTGGCCTTCTGCGTCGGCTCCATCCTGGTCAAGCCCGCCGCCCGCACCACGGAGGCGGAGATGCTGGACGCCTTCCGCCTGAACGCCCTGGCGGCGGCGAAGGCGGTGCAGGCCGCGCTGCCGGCCCTGGTCGAGGGGCGGGGCAGCGTGGTGCTGTTCAGCAGCGTCGCCGCGCGCACCGGCTTCGGCGGCCACCTGGCGATCTCCATGGCCAAGGCGGCGGTGGAGGGCATGACCGTCGCGCTGGCGGCCGAGCTGGCGCCGCAGGTGCGGGTGAACTGCATCGCCCCCAGCCTGACCCGCACCGGCATCGCGGAGCCGCTGACCCGCAACGCCGCCATGGCGGAGGCCATCGCCAGGACCCACCCGGTGAACCGCCTGGGCGAGGCGGAGGATTCGGCGGCGCTGGCGGATTTCCTGCTCTCGCCCGCGGCGGGCTGGATCACCGGGCAGGTGATGGCGGTGGATGGCGGCCGCTCCTCCCTGCGCGCTAAAGGGGGGTGATGATCGGCCGCCGCACCCTCGCCCTGCTCCCCTTGCTGCCGGGGCTGGCGCGCGCGCAATCCGCCGCGCAAGGCGGCTGGCGCTTCAAGGTGGTGCGCAACGGCACCGAGATCGGCACCCATGACGTGCGCGTGACCCAGCGCGGGCGGGAGCGCGTGACGCTGAGCGACGTGCAGGTGGTGCCGCGCGTGCTGGGCGTGGTGGTCTACCGCTTCCAGCACCGCTACGAGGAGGTGACGGAGGGCTGGCGCTTCCGCTCGGTGGACAGCCGGCTGAACCGCAACGGCACCGTGTCGGAGGTGCGCGCCCGCGCCACGCCGGAGGCGGTGCTGGTGGAAGGCCCCGAGGGGCCGCTGCGCCTGCCGCCCAACGCCGCGCCGCTGTCCTGGTGGGATGCCACGCGGCTGGGCGGCGCCGTGCCCATCTTCGGCACCACCACCGGCCGGCTGATGGAGCTGCGCTGGCGCCGCCGCACCACCGCGGAGGGCTTCGCCATCGGCTGCTCGGGCGAGGTGGAGGCCGAGTGCCTGTTCGCCCGCGACGGCAACTGGATTGGCTTCTCCACGGTGGGCGACGACGGCAGCACGGTGAGCTACGCCCCCGCATGACCACGCTGCGCCTGGTGCTGGGAGACCAGTGCTCGCGCACGCTTTCGGCGCTGGAGGACCTGGACCCGGCGCGCGACGTGGTCTTGATGATGGAGGTGCGCGAGGAAGGCACCTACGTGCCGCACCACCGGCAGAAGATCGCCCTCATCCTGTCCGCCATGCGCCACTTCGCCCGCGCCTTGGCGGCGCGCGGCGTCAGGGTGGACTACGTGCGGCTGGACGACCCCGCCAACACCCATTCCTTCGGCGGCGAGGTGGCGCGCGCCGTGGCGCGGCACCGCCCCGCGCGCCTCGTGCTGACGCAGCCCGGCGAATGGCGCGTGCTGGAGATGGCGCGCCGCTGGGAGGAGGAGCACGGCATCCCGGTGGAGGTGCGCGAGGACACGCGCTTCCTGTGCCCGCTGCCGGAGTTCTTCCGCTGGGCGCACGGCAGGAAGCAGCTGCGGATGGAGTTCTTCTACCGCGACATGCGCCGCCGCACCGGGCTGCTGATGGAAGGCGACGAGCCGGCCGGCGGCGAATGGAACTACGACCGGGAGAACCGCAAGCCGCTGCCGAAGGGCGCGCAGCCGCCCACGCCGCCCTTCTTCGCACCCGACGCCATCACCCGCGAGGTGATGGCGCTGGTGGCGCGCGAGTTCGGCGGCGCCTATGGCGGGCTGGACAGCTTCCGCTGGCCCGTCACCGCGCAGGAGGCGCGCGCGGCGCTGGCGGACTTCGTCGCGCACCGCCTGCCCCTGTTCGGCGACCACCAGGACGCCATGGCCGAGGGCGAGCCCTTCCTGTGGCACTCCCTGCTGTCCTCCTCGATGAATTGCGGGCTGCTGCTGCCCGGCGAGGCGTGCGCGGCGGCGGAGGCGGCGTGGCGCGCCGGCCAGGTGCCGTTGAACGCGGCCGAGGGGTTCATCCGCCAGGTGCTGGGCTGGCGGGAATACGTGCGCGGCCTCTACTGGGCGCGGATGCCGGCCTATCGCGACATGAACGCGCTGGAGGCCAGGCGCCCGCTGCCCGACTTCTACTGGGAGGGCGGCAGCGGCATGCGCTGCATGGACGCCGCCATCGGCCAGACGCTGGAGCACGGCTACGCCCACCACATCCAGCGCCTGATGGTGACGGGCAACTACGCGCTGCTGGCCGGGCTGGACCCTGCCCAGGTGAACGAATGGTACCTGGCAATCTACGTGGACGCCTATGAGTGGGTGGAGCTGCCCAACGTCTCGGGCATGGTGCTGCACGCCGATGGCGGCGTCATGGCCTCCAAGCCCTATGCGGCGTCGGGCGCCTACATCAACCGCATGAGCGACCATTGCCGCCATTGCCGCTTCGACGTGAAGCGCAGCGCGGGCGAGGGCGCCTGCCCGTTCAACTTCCTGTACTGGGACTTCATCGCCCGCCACGCCGAGCGCTTCGCCGCCAACCCGCGCATGGCCATGCCGCTGGCCACGCTGGGCAGGATGGCGCCGGCGAAGCTGGCGGAGATGCGGGCGGCGGCCGCCCGGCACCTGGAGTCGGTCAGCCCTCCAGCGCCGCGCTGACCGCGTCCAGCGCCGTGCCGATGTTGCCCTCGTTCAGCGCGGCGACGCAGATGCGCCCGGTATCCAGCGCGTAGACGCCGTGCCGCGCGCGCATCGCCTGCGCCTCGGCCGGGGTGATGCCGGAGTAGGAGAACATGCCGCGCTGCCGCTTGATGGCGTCGAAGCCGCGCCCGGGGTGGCGCTGCTGCAGGCTGTCGGCCATGCGCACGCGCATCTGCTGGATGCGCTGGCGCATCTCCCCCAGCTCGGCCTCCCACTCCGCGCGCAGGGCGGGGGTGGTCAGCACCGTCTCCACCAGGGCGGCGCCGTGGGTGGGCGGGTTGGAGTAGTTCACCCGCACCAGCCGCTTGGCCAGCGCGTGCACCTTCGCCGCGTCGCCCTCGCTGCCCGCGGCGAAGGTGATGGCGCCCACGCGCTCCCCGTACAGCGAGAAGGACTTGGAGAAGGAGGAGGCGACCAGGAACTCCTGCCCGGATTCCGCGAACAGGCGCACGGCCAGCGCGTCCTCCTCCAGCCCGGCGCCGAAGCCCTGGTAGGCCACGTCCAGGAAGGGCACCAGGCCGCGCCGGCCGCACAGCGCCACCACCGACCGCCACTGCTCGGGCGAGAGGTCGGCGCCCGTGGGGTTGTGGCAGCAGCCGTGCAGCACCACCACGCTGCCTTCCGGCAGGGCCTCCAGCGCCGCCGCCATGCCGGCGAAGTCCACCCCGCCGGTGGCGGCGTCGAAATAGGGGTAGTCCACCACCGCGAAGCCGGCCTGGGCGAACAGCGCCTTGTGGTTCTCCCAGGAAGGGGTGGAGACCGCGACGGCGGCGTCCGGGCGCAGCGCCTTCAGCACCTCGGCGCCCACGCGCAGCGCGCCGGTGCCGCCCAGCGCCTGCAAGGTGGTGGCGCGGGGCAAGGGCGCGCCGAACAGCAGCGCCTGCACCGCGTCGCGGTAGGGCTTCGTGCCCTCGATGGGGCGGTAGGTCTTGGGCAGCGCCTTGCCCAGCCAGGCGGCCTCGGCCTGCTGCACGGCGCGCAGGCGGGGCACCTTGCCGGCGCCGTCGGAGTAGACGCCGACCACCAGGTTCAGCTTGCCCGGGCGGGCATCGGCGGCGAAGGCGTCGTTCAGCGCCATGATGGGGTCGAGCGGCGCGGCGGGGATGCCGGAAAACAGCTGGGTCACGGTGCGGGTCCTCAACGGCCCCCTCTGGCGGGGCGGCCCGGGTTATCCTAGGCGTGGGGCGACCGCAATCCGCCGGAGGGACCGTCCATGCCGCTCGACCACACCGCCAGGGGCGTCTTCGTCATCGCGCCCACCCCCTTCCACGAGGACGGGCGCATCGACGACGCCTCCACCGACCGCATGACCGACTTCTTCCTGGGCGAGGCCGGCGCCGACGGCATGACCATCCTGGGCGTGATGGGCGAGGCGCCGAAGCTGGACGCCGAGGAGGCGCTGGCCATCAGCAAGCGCATCATCCGCCGCGCCGGCGGCAAGCCGGTCATCGTCGGCGTCACCGCGCCGGGCTTCGCCGCCATGCGCACCCTGGCGCACGGCGTGATGGAGGCCGGCGCCGCCGGGGTGATGATCGCCCCGCCGCCGGCCCTGCGCACCGACGACGCCACCGTGGGCTACTTCCGCCAGGCCATCGAGGCCATCGGCGAGGACATCCCCTGGGTGCTGCAGGACTACCCGCAGCTGTTCCAGGTGCAGATGACGCCCGGCGTGATCCGCCGCATCATCAGCGAGAACCCGTCCTGCGTGATGCTGAAGCACGAGGACTGGCCGGGGCTGGAGAAGATCAGCGCCCTGCGCGGCTTCCAGGCCGACGGCTCGCTGCGGCCCATCTCCATCCTGTGCGGCAATGGCGGCGTGTTCCTGGACTTCGAGATGGAGCGCGGCGCCGACGGCGCCATGACCGGCTACGCCTTCCCCGACATGCTGGCCGAGCTGGTGAAGCTGTCCGCCGCCGGCGAGCGCGACCGCGCGCACGACCTGTTCGACGCCCACCTGCCGCTGATGCGCTACGAGCTGCAGCCCGGCGTGGGGCTGTCGGTGCGGAAATACGTGCTGGCGCGCCGCGGCGTGCTGGCCTCGCCGGCGCAGCGCCGGCCGGGCCCCGCCCTCTCGCCCCAGGCGAAGGCGGAGGTGGAGTACCTGCTGGCCCGCCTGGCGCGCTTCGACGCCCGCGCCAAGGTGGCGCCGCTGGCCGCCTAGGTGGCCGTCCCGGGGCGCGGCGTCACGCCCCGGCCGTGGCGGGCAGGCGAAGGACCGCAGTGGCGCCGGCGTCGCTCCCGGGCGCGCCCGGGAGGCAGGCCAGCGCTGCGCGCGACGCCGCCGCCAGGCGCCGCAGCGCCGGCAGCGCGGCCGCCACTTCCTCCGGCGGCGCGGCTTCCAGCGTCGCCGCGCGGTCGCCCAGGCGGCGGGCGCCCAGGTTCCAGGCCACGCCCTTCAGCCGGTGCGCCGCCGCCAGGGGCGGGCCACCGGCCGCCAGCTCGTCCAGCGCCTCGTCGGCGGTGCGGCCCAGCTCCTCCAGCAGCGCCGCCCAGCCGGCCCCGTCCATGGCGGCCCGCAGCGGGGCGGCCACCTCGGTGTCCAGCAGCGCGCCCAGGATGCCGGCGGAGAGCTGCGCCGCCGTCACCGGCTTGGTGATGAAGCCGTCCAGCCCCGCCGCGGCGGCGCGGGCGCGGTAGCCTCCCTCCGCATGGGCGGTCAGCGCCAGGATGCAGAGGCCGCCGCCCGCCCCGCGCAGGGCGCGGGCGGCGGCGAAGCCGTCCAGCCCCGGCATGTCCAGGTCCATCAGCACCACGTCCTGCGCCGCGCCGGCGCCGATGGCGGCGTCCCCGCCGGCCGCAGTGGAGACCTCGGCGCCCAGGGCCGCCAGGTGCAGGCGCGCGACCTCGCGGTTCAGCGGCTGGTCGTCCACCACCAGCACGCGCAGCCCATCCAGCCGCGCCGGGCTGGCGGCGGCGGGGCGGGGCGGCGGGCCGGCCTGCCGGCAGGGCAGGCGAATGATGAAACGGCTGCCCTGGCCCGGCCAGCTTTCCGCCCCGATGCTGCCCCCCATGGCCTGCAGGATGCCGCGGCTGATCGCCAGCCCCAGCCCGCAGCCGCCATGCCGGCGGCCATCGGCGGGGTCGGCCTGGGCGAAGGGCTCGAAGATGCGCGACAGCGCCTCGGGCGCGATGCCGGCGCCGGTGTCCTCCACCTCCACCACCAGCGCCCCGCCCTGCCGCGCGGCGGTGACGAAGACGCCGCCGCGGGCGGTGAACTTCAGCGCGTTGCCGACCAGGTTCAGCAGCACCTGCCGCAGCCGCGTCCCATCGAGCCAAAGGGCCGGCGGCAGGTCGTGCGCCACGTGGGTCCGCAGGGAGAGGCCCTGCGCCGCCGCGCGCGGGGCCATCAGCTCCCGCACCCCCTCCACCAGGGCGTGCAGGTCGGTCGGCGCCTCCTCCAGCGCCACGCCGCGCACCTCCTGCTCGGAGAAGCGCAGAATGTCCTCCACCAGCGCCAGCATGCCCCCCGCGGCCTCGCGCGCCAGGGCCAGGCGGCGGCGCGCCTCGGCGCCCAGCCCGTCCTCCTCCAGGTAGCCCAGCAGGCCCTGCAGGGCGTTCAGCGGCGTGCGCAGCTCGTGGCTCACCGTCGCCAGCAGCGAGTCCTTGGCGCGGCTGGCCGCCTCCGCCGCCTCGCGCGCGGCGGCCAGCTCGGCCTGCATGCGCTTGGGCACGGTGATGTCGGCGAAGGAGGAGACGGCGCCGCCATCGGCGGTGCGCTGCTGCAGCACGCGCAGCCAGCGCCCCCCGGGCAGCTCCAGCTCGAAGGGCACGCCGATGAAGCGCTCGCCTTCCGCCAGGGTCAGGCGCACGCGCTCCAGCGCCGCGGCGTCGCCGCCATGCCAGGCGTGGCGCAGCAGCGCGTCCAGCGTCAGCCCCTGCGCCGCGCCGGCCGAGGGCAGCGCGAAGAGCTGCGCCAGCCCCGCATTGGCGCGGTTGATGCGCCCGGCCGGGTCGCTCAGGGCCCAGCCGTCGCCGGCCGGCTCGGGCGGGCGCGCCTCGCCATCGCCCTCGGCCGGCGCCGCGGGCAGGGCGCACCAGACCCGCAGGCGCCCCAGCCCCGGCACGGGAAGGGACGCCACGCGCAGCCAGCGCCCGTGGTGCTCGAAGGCGAAGGGCTGCGCCTGGGTGCGGTGGCGCTGGATGCCCTCGGCGATGCACTGCTCCACCGTCGCGGCGTCCGTCTCGCCCAGGCGCGCGGCGTAGAAGCGGCGCAGGTTCTCGGCATAGGGCTCGCCCGCGTGGACGTGGCCGTCATGCTCGGGGAAGAAGGCCAGGAAGCTGCGGTTCCACAGCAGGGTGCGGTCGTCGGGCCCCAGCAGGCACAGCGCCACGCCCTGCGCGTCCAGCGCTTCCGCCACCGCGCGCAGGGCTTCCAGGGCGTGAGGGTTGGCTGGCCGGGTCATCGAGGCGCGGTCCTGGCACTGCCCAACCAGCCTGTCCATCCGGATTCATGCGATGTCAGAAGGGTGACAGGATGTCGATGAGTTGCTGCCCCAGGCGGGGCTGCTGGATGTCGCTCAGCGCGCCGCGCCCGCCGTACGAGATGCGCGCCTCCGCCAGCCGGTCGTGGCGCACCGTGTTGTCGCTGCCGATGTCCTGCGGGCGCACCACGCCGCGCACGTCCAGCTCGCGCAGCTCGGCGTTCACCCGCACTTCCTGGCGCCCCTGCACCACCATGTTGCCGTTGGGCAGCACCTGGGTGATCGTCGCGGCCAGGCGCAGGTTCACCGTCTCGGTGCGGCGCACTTGGCCGTTGCCGTCGCTGGTGCCGGTGCCGGAGGTGCTGACGAGGCTGGACGGGTTGGCACCGCGCGGCAGCAGGCGGTTGGCCTGCGTCTCCAGCCCCAGCAGGTTGGGCACGCCGACCGTGTCGGCGCCGTTGCGCGAGCGCTGGGTGCGGTTCTGCAGCTGCGCGTCGTCGCTGATGCCGACCAGGATGGTGATGAGGTCCCCCACCTGCGCTGCGCGCTGGTCGCGCAGGAAGGTGCGGCTGCCGGGCCGCCACAGCGAGTTGTCCAGCAGCGGCGGCTCCTGCGGCGCCGGCATGGGCATGGAGACGGGGCGCCAGGACGGGTCGCGCGTCGGGTCCGCCACCGGCGACATCTCCGGCGCGCGGCCGAGCCGCGACAGGCGCTCCGCCTGGCCGCAGGCCACCAGCGCGAGGGGCAGGAGGAGGATGGCGAGGCGCATGGTTCAGCTTCCCTGGCGCGGCTGCGCGCCCATGGCGACGCGCACGCGGTTGGGGCCGATGGCGATGCCCTCCACCACGTTGCGCGAGGATAGGTTCATCACCGGCACGGCGGCGCCGCGCGCCGCGGCCTCCAGCGCGCGGCCCTGCACCGCGAGCTGCAGCCCCGGCGCGTCGAGCAGCAGGGTCACCAGCGCGTTCTTCAGCACCACCGAGGGCGGGCCGAGGTCCACCAGCGGGAAGCCCTGCTCGGCCGCCAGCGGGCGGCGGACCTCCTGGCCGACCACCTGGTCCAGCCGCTCGGCCATGCCGGGGCGCACGCGCTCGGCGCGCAGGCGCACGGCGCGGGCGTCGGCGGGGCCCACCACCTCGCCCAGCGCCAGCCGGCGGGTGGCGACCACCACCGGCACGGTGGGCGCGGCGCGGCCGGCGATGCGCAGGCGCTGGGTGGGCATGCCCTCGGCCATCACCGCCAGGGTGGCGGCGAAGCGCAGCCCCGGCTGCTCCAGCACCGCGCCTTCCACCGCCAGCTGGAACATGGCGGCGGCGGGCACCAGCGGCGCCACGAAGCCGGGCAGTTCCACCTCGCTGTCGGCGTCCAGGCCCAGGCGGTGCAGCTCCTCGCGCAGCAGCGCCTCCACCTCGGCGCGCGGGATGGCGCGGCCCGGCCGCTCGATCACCACGCGCTCGCTGCCGGTCATCGGGCGCCAGTTCACGCCGTATTGCCGGGCCAGGTTCACCAGGTTGGGCGTTTCCAGGATCATGCGGCGGCCGGGCAGGGGGGCGGCGGCCAGCACGGTGCCGCCGCGCGGGCCCGCATGGTCCCACAAGTCCTCCAGCCGCAGCGCCTCGCCCTCCAGCAGCACGGTGGGGCGCAGCAGGGCCGGCGGCGCCCCTTGCGCCAGCGCGGGGGCGGGCAGCAGCAGCGCCAGCAGCGCGCGCCGGCGCATCAGCGCAGCCTCGACAGCGTGTTGAGCATCTCGTCGCTCGCGGTGATGACGCGCGAGTTCATCTCGTAGGCGCGCTGGGCGGTGATCAGCGAGGTGATCTCCTGCACCACATTGACGTTGGAGGTCTCGATGAAGCCCTGCATCAGCGTGCCGTGGCCGGGCTGGCCGGGGGCAGCGGCCTGCGGCTGGCCCGAGGCGCCGGTGGCGCGGAACAGGTTGTCGCCCGCCGCCTCCAGCCCGCCCTCGTTGGCGAAGATGGCGGTCTGCAGCTGGCCCACGTTCTGCGGCGCCGCCTGCCCGTCGATGGTCGCCAGCACCTCGCCCGAGGCGTTGATGGTGACGTCGCGCGCCGCCGCCGGGATGGTGATGCCAGGCTGCACCACGAAGCCCTCGGCGGTGACGATCACGCCCTCGGGGCTCAGCGCGAAGGTGCCGTCGCGGGTGTAGGCGACCTCGCCGGAAGGCAGCTGCACCTGGAAGAAGCCGTTGCCGCGGATGGCGAGGTCGAACTTGTTCTCCGTCTGCTGGAGGTTGCCCTGCTCGCCGATGCGGTAGATGGCGCTGGTCCGCACGCCCAGCCCCACCTGCGCGCCGGAGGGCAGCACCGAGCCGGTGTCGGCGCTCTGCGAGCCGACGCGGCGGAGGTTCTGGTAGATGAGGTCCTGGAACTCGGCCCGCCGGCGCTTGTAGCCGGTGGTGTTCATGTTCGCGAGGTTGTTGGAGATGACCTCGACGTTGGTCTGCTGGGCCAGCATCCCGGTGGCGGCGATGTGCAGGGAGCGCATGGGCGGTGTCCTTTACGAGCGGCGGCGCAGCAGGCGGTCGATGGCGGCCTGCTGCCGCTCGCCCTCGCGCTCCACGAACTGGGTGGCCATCTGGAACTCGCGCAGTTCCTCCATCATGCGGGTCATCTCCATCACCGCCTGGACGTTGGAGCCCTCCAGCGAGCCCTGGAGCACGGCGGGGCGCGCCACCTCCTCCGGCGCCTGGCCGGCGGCGTCGAACAGGCGGTCGCCCTCGGCGCGCAGGGCCTGCTCGTTCGCGAAGCGCACGACGCGCAGCCGCCCCAGCACCCCGTTCTCCGAGCGCACCGTGCCGTCGCCCAGGATCTCGATGCGGGTGTCGGCGGGGCTGACGGCGATGGGCCGGCCCTCGGTGCCCAGCACGGCGTTCCCCTCGTTGTCGCTCAGGCGGCCGTCGGCGCCGATGGTGAAGCGGCCGGCGCGGGTGAAGCGCTCGCCGCGCGGCGTCTCGACGCTGAACCAGCCCTCGCCGTGCAGCGCCACGTCCAGCGGGTTGCCGGTGGCCTGGATGGAGCCCGGCGCCGAGTCCCGCCAGGAGGCGCGGTCCCAGGAGAAGTGGATGTCGCGCTCGGCCAGGCCGCGGGCGTCACGGTCCAGGTGGTGGGCGAAGACGGGGCGCACGGCGCGGTAGCCCGGGGTGTCGGCATTGGCCAGGTTCTGCGCGGTGTACTGCGAGGCGCGCTGCTGCGCCGACAGGCGGGAAAGGATGATGTAGCCCGGGTTGTCCATGCGGCGGCTCCGGCTGCGGGGTGTCCGCAGGGGCTGGTGCAACCGCCGTGCCAGGGGGCGGGGCGGGATGGCCGGGCGGAAGCGGCCCAGCGGCGGCAAACCCTGCCGGGGGCGGGCAGGCGCCGCCGCACAAGGTTCCGTTAACCCCTTCCAGGCCAGGATGGCCGCAGGCGGCGCGACGAGGCCGCCGGCGGCAACCACGACGGAGTCGAGCGGCGCATGGCGACGGCCCAGGCCAATCCCGCCCCCCAGGAGGGGGAGGCGGCGGATGCCCCGAAGCGGAAGGGCGGCAAGAAGCTGCTGCTGATCGCGCTGCCGGTGCTGCTGCTGGCCGGCGGCGGCGGGGCGGCCTTCTTCCTGGGCCTCATTCCCGGGCTGGGCAAGGCGCCGCCGGCTGCGGAAGGCGCGCCCGCCGCGCCGGACCGCCGCCCGGTCTTCGTCACCCTGCCGGAGATCACCGCCAACCTGAACGCGCCCGGCCGCCGCGCCGCCTTCATCCGTGTCAAGAGCCAGATCGAGGTGCAGGGCGCGGCCGATGCCGCGGCGCTGCAGGCCGCCATGCCGCGCGTCGTGGACCTGTTCACCACCTACCTGCGGGAGCTGCGGCCGGAGGACCTGCGCGGCAGCGCCGGCACCCACCGGCTGAGGGAGGAGCTGATCGCCCGCGCCAACGTGGCGGCCGCCCCCGCGCGCGTCAGCGACGTGCTGTTCACGGAGATCCTGGTGCAATGAGCGGGGAGGAGGACGACGACCTCGCCGCCGCCTGGGGCGCGGCCCTGGCCGCCGAGGAGGAGGAGGGCGCCGCCGGCCCCGCCCCGGCGCCCGACGCCGCGCGCGTGCTGAACCAGGCCGAGATCGACAGCCTGCTGGGCTTCGAGGGCGCGGAGGGCGGCGAGGGCGGCGGCCCGCGCTCGGGCATCGAGCGCATCATCCATTCGGGCCTCGTCTCCTACGAGCGCCTGCCGATGCTGGAGATCATCTTCGACCGGCTGGTGCGCATCATGTCCACGACGCTGCGCAACTTCACCTCCGACAACGTGGAGGTGAGCATCGACGGCATCCAGTCCCAGCGCTTCGGGGACTACCTGAACTCGGTGCCGCTGCCGGCCATGCTGGCGGTGTTCAAGGTGGAGGAGTGGGACAACTACGGGCTGATCGTGGTGGACAGCGCCATGATCTATTCCGTGGTGGACGTGCTGCTGGGCGGCCGGCGCGGCACCGCGGCGATGCGCATCGAGGGGCGGCCCTACACCACCATCGAGCGCACGTTGGTGGAGCGCCTGATCAACGTCGTGCTGAAGGACCTGGCGGAAGCCTTCGCCCCGGTGGCCGACGTGGTGTTCCAGTTCGAGCGGCTGGAGGTGAACCCGCGCTTCGCCGCCATCTCGCGCCTGTCCAACGCCTGCGTGCTGACGCGCCTGCGCGTGGAGATGGAGGACCGCGGCGGCAAGCTGGAGCTTCTGCTGCCCTACGCCACGCTGGAGCCGGTGCGCGAGATGCTGCTGCAGCAGTTCATGGGCGAGAAGTTCGGCCGCGACTCCATCTGGGAGGTCCACCTGGCCGAGCAGCTGCGCCACACCTCCGTCTCGCTGGACCTGGTGCTGGACCAGCAGGTGATGCCGCTTTCCTCCGTCATCTCGCTCAAGCCCGGGGACCGGCTGGTGCTGAACACCCCGCCTGGCGGGCCGCTGCGGCTGAACTGCGGCCCGGTGCCGATGTTCGAGGCCGAGTACGGCCGGGTGGAGAACCGCCCGGCGGTGCGGATCGGCGAGGCGCTGCGCGGGGCGGGGGAAGCGGCATGAGCACCTTGGAATGGGCGGCGCAGCTCGCCGTCATCGCCCTGCTGGGCGCCACCCTGCCGATGGCGCTGCGGCTGGAGCGCGCCCTGCGCGCCCTGCGCGCCGACCGCGCCGCGCTGGAGGCCGGGGCGGCTGGCATGGGCGAGGCCTCCCGCCAGGCCGATGCCGCGCTGGCCCGTCTGCGCGAGGGCGCGCAATCCGCCTGCCGCGAGGTCAATGCCCGCCTGGCCGCCGCCGAGGCCATCCGCGACGACCTGCGCTACCTGCTGGAGCGCGGCGAGGCGATGGCCGACCGGCTGGAGGGGGCGGTGCAGCAGGCGCGGCCGCTGGCCACCCCGCCCGCCGCCCCGGCCGGCCCGCGCAGCGAGGCGGAGCGCGAGCTGGCCCGTGCCCTGGGCCTGCGCTCGTGAGGCCGCGCCCGCTGCCCCTGGCCCTGCTGGCCATGGCCGCGCTGCTGGCGGTGAAGCTGCACGGCGCCTGGACGGAGGCCACGCTGGTCTCGCCCGCCGCCGCCAGCGGCCCGGCGCCCGCCCCGTCCGCGCCCCCGCCACCGGCGCCGGCGCGTCCCGCCGCCACCCCGGCCGCGCCCGAGGCCCCCAGCCCCGAGGCGGCGGCGGAGCGCGCCATCCTGGAAGCGCTGCGCGCCCGCCGCGCCGAGGTGGAGGCGCGCGAGGCCGCCCTGGCGGAGCGCGAGGTGATCGCCGCCGCCGCCGAGCGGCGCATCGCCGCCCGGCTGGAGGAGATCGCCGCCATGCAGGCCCGCTTCGAGTCCGAGGCCCGCACGCGCGACGAGCGCGCCGAGCAGGGCTGGCGTGGCCTGGTGCGCACCTACGAGGCGATGCGCCCGCGCGAGGCGGCGGCGATCCTGGAGGAGCTGGACCAGGGCGTCGCCGTGCCGGTGATGGAGCGCATGCGCGAGGCCAAGGTGGCGCCCGTGCTGGCCGCGATGCGGCCCGAGCGCGCCCGCGCCCTCACCGCCGAGCTGGCGCGCGCCCGCGCCCGCCGTGACTGACCCCGAGACAGGAGACGCTGGAAAGCGAGATGGCCATGGACAAGAGCATCAACGTCCTCATCGTGGACGACTACAAGACCATGCTGCGGATCATCCGCAACCTGCTGAAGCAGCTGGAATTCGACAATGTCGAGGAAGCCACCGACGGCTCCGAGGCGCTGGCCAAGCTGCGCGCGGGCAATTTCGGCCTGGTCATCAGCGACTGGAACATGGAGCCGATGACCGGGCTGGACCTGCTGAAGGAGGTGCGCGCCGATGCCCGGCTGAAGCACACGCCCTTCATCATGGTCACCGCCGAGAGCAAGACGGAGAACGTGGTGGCCGCCAAGCAGGCGGGCGTGTCCAACTACATCGTCAAGCCCTTCAACGCGGAAACGCTGCGCGAGAAGATCGAGAAGGTGCTGGTCCATGCCTGACGGCGGCCAGGACCCCATCGAGGCGGCGGTGCGCGAGGTGCTCGGCTCCCTTTCCGGCGACCTGTCGGTGAACGAGGTGGTGCTGCTGAGCGAACTGGAGGCGCTGGGCGCCGAGGTCGCCCGCGCCAAGAGCGAGATCGCCGCCCTGCGCGTGGACGACATCAAGGAGCGGCACATCCCCTCCGCCACGGACGAACTGGACGCGGTGGTGGAGCACACCGCCACCGCCACCAACGAGATCCTGGACGTGTGCGAGGTGCTGGAGGCGCTGCAGCCCAAGGTGGCGGCGGAGCACGGCGCGGCGCTGGGCGACGCGGTGACGCGCATCTACGAGGCGTGTTCCTTCCAGGACATCACCGGCCAGCGCATCGGCAAGGTGGTGACGGCGCTCAAGGCCATCGAGCAGCGGGTGGCGGCGGTGACGGCGCGCTTCGACCAGCGCCTGGCGCCGGAGGAAGCGCCGGCGCCGGCGGTGAGCGAGGGCCGCGCGCTGGCCAGCGGCCCGCAGCTGCCGGCCGCCGCCTCCTCGCAGGAGGAGATCGACAAGCTGCTGGCGAGCTTCGACTGATGCGCGCCCTGGCCCTGGCCGCCCTGCTGGCCGCGGCACCCGCCGCGGCGCAGACCGTCCCCGTCCGCACCGGCGAGCACCCGGGCCACGGGCGCATCGTCTTCGACTGGCCCTCCGCGCCGCCCTACCGCGTGGAGCAGGAGGGGGAGCGCGTGCGCCTGCGCTTCCCCCCGGGCGCCGAGATCGCCCTGCCGCGCCGCCTGCCGCGCAACATGCAGGCCATCCGCCGCGATGGGGAGGTGGTGGAGGTGACCATCGCCCCCGGTGCGCGCATCCGCCATTTCCGCAGCGGCGCCAAGGTGGCGCTGGACGTGCTGGACGCCGCCCCGGCCGCGCCGGCGCCGCGCGCCCCCGTCGTCGCCCGTCGTTCCGAGCCGCGGGAGGCGCCGCCGCCGACGCCGTCCCAGCCCGCCGCTCCGGCCGCCCAGCCGCAGCCGGCTGAACGCGCCGCGCCCTCTCCCAGCCCCGCCGCCGCGCCTTCCCCGGAGGGCGCCGCCGCGCCGCCGCGCCTCTCCGCTGCGCCGGCAGTGCCGCTGCCGGCCCCAGCGCCGGTCGTTCTTCCGGCGGCGCCGCCGCCGGCCGTCGCCATCGCGCCGCCCCCCGCTGCCGATGGCCTGCGCGTGCTGCCCGGCCCTGCCGCCGGCCCGCCGGGCCTGCGCCTGCTGCGCGCCGGCGCGGCCGGCATTGCGCTGTTCCCGCGCGGGGACCGGATGGTGCTGGCGTTGGAAACCGAGCAGCCCTTCGACCTGTCCCGCCTGTCCGGCCACCCGCATTGGCCGGTGGCGGAGGCGCGGCGCCTGGCCGGCGGCGCGGCGCTGATCGTGCCGCTGCCGCCGGGCTTGGCGCCGGCCGTGCTGCGCCAGGGCGGCGACCTGCTGGTGGAGTTCCGTCCGGCCGCCGGCACGCCCCCGGCGGAGCTGACCTTCGCGGAGGGCCGCGCGCAGATCGCCGCCGCCGCGCCCGGCAGCGTGCTGGTGCTGAATGATCCGCTGACCGAGCTGCCGCTGCTGGTCGGCACCCACCGGGACGGCGGGCAGCGCCAGCCGCTCGCGCGGTCCTGGCCGGAGTTCGAGGTGCTGCCCTCCTTCGCCGGGGCCGTCCTGCTGGCCCGCAGCGACCGGCTGACGCTGCGCCCCGGGCCCGGGCGCTTCGTCGCCGCGCTGGAGGGCGGCGCCCTGGCCGCTGGCGGCGCGGCGCCGGAACGCCTGGTGGCCGGCGCCGCCATGACGCGCTTCCTGGACCTGCCGGCCCAGCCGGTGCCCGCCCTGCTGGAACGCCTGCGGGCCGACCAGGCGGCGGTGGCGCAGACGCCGCCGCTGTCCCGCGCGCCGGCCCGCCTGCAGGCCGCGCAAGGCTTCCTGGCGCTGGGGCTGCCGCAGGAGGCAGCCGCGCAGCTCCGCCTCGCCGCCGCCGAGACGCCCGAGGCCGCCCAGGCCCCGCGCCACCGCGCGCTGGCCGGCATCGCGGCGCTGCTGCTGGGCGAGGGCGGCCAGGGGCTGGAGGCGCCGCTGCCCGAATCGGACGAACTGTCCTTCTGGCGCGGCTTGCGGGCCGCCCGCGCCGGCGACCCGCGCGCCGCCGCCCCGGCGCTGGCGAGCACGCTGCCCCTGCTGCTGTCCTACCCCGAGGGGCTGCGGCGCCGCCTGCTGGCGCCGGTGGCCGAGGCCCTCGCCGAGGGCGGAGACCCCGCCGGCGCCCGCCGCCTGGCCGAGGCCGCGGGCGAGGAGGTGCCGATGCACATGGCCCTGGCCCTGGCCGAGGAGGCCGAGGGCAACGCCGACCGCGCGCTGGAGGCGCTGGAGGCCGCCGCCAATGGGCGGGACCGCCGCACCCGTGCCCGCGCCCTGCGCCGCGCGGCGGAGCTGCGGCTGGCCACCGGCCGTCTGGACCCCGCCGGGGCGGCGCGGGCGCTGGACGCCGCCCTGTTCGCCTGGCGCGGCGACGAGGAGGAGTTGGCGCTGCGCCGCCGCATCGCCCAGCTGCGCCAGGAGGGCGGCGACGCCCGCGGCGCCATCGCCATGCTGCGCGAGGCGGAGGCGGCCTTCCCGGAATCGGCGGCGGCGCTGCGGCCCGGCATCCAGTCCGCCTTCCTGCAGGCGCTGGGCAACGAGCCGCCGATGCAGGCGGTGGCGCTGCATGATGCCCATCCGGAGCTGGTGCCGGCCGACGCGGCGGGCGAGGCCGCGCTGGCCGCCCTCGCCGAGCGCCTGGTGGCGCTGGACCTGCCAGAACGCGGCGGCGCCCTGCTGCGCCGCGCCATGGACCGGATGCCGCCCGGCGAGGCGCGCGCCGCGCTGGGCCTGCGGCTGGCCACATTGCGGTTGGGCGAGCGCGACGCGGCCGGGGCGCTGGAAGCGCTGGCCGCCAGCGGCGCGCCGGCCATCTCTGCGCCCCTGCTGCGGGAGCGCGCGGTGCTGGCCGCGCGCGCCGAGGCCCGGCGCGGCAACCGCGCGGTAGCGGCGGAGGCTCTGGCGGCGCTGGGCCCGGCGGGCGACGAGGCGCTGGCCGAGATCCTCACGGAAGGGCGGGACTTCGCCGCCGCGGCCGCCGCGCTGGGCCGCCACTTGGCCGCGCTGGCCCCGCCCCAGGGCCCGCTGCCCGAGCCGGTGCAGCGGGTGGCGCTGCGCCAGGCCGCCCTGCTGGCGCTGGCGGGGGATGAGCGCGGGGTGGGCACGCTGCGCGCCGCCTATGCCGCGCGTTTCCCGGCCGGCGCGCTGGCGCATGGCTTCGAGGCACTGACCGCCGACCCGGTGCGGGGCCTGGCCGACCTGCCGCGCATGGCGCGTGAACTGAATCTCTTCCGGGGTTTGGGCCAATGGCGGGAGCCATTGCGGACTGCAGCGCTCCCCACAGGATGAGTCGCGCGCCGGTTGGGGGGGAGGTCCGCGTTTTTTTCGGGGCGCGGGGAGGATTTTCATTTGACCCCCGGGGTCAGGTGCCCCATATCCCCGCTCACGTTGACCCCCTACGAACCGACGGCCGCGGTGGCCGCACAGCCGTTGGACCCAGGTCTTCTCCCCGTATGAAAGGGTTTGCCCGCATGGACACTCTCGTTCGGCTGGAGGACGCGCTCGCGACCGACGCCACGACCACCGTCTCGCATGGCGAGCAGAAGGACTACTTCGTGGAGCGCAACGGCGTCCGCTACGCCGGCACGCACCTGATCGTGGACCTGTGGGGCGCGACCAACCTGGATGATCCCGGCCACATCGACGCGGTGCTGCGCGAGGCGGCGATCGCCACCGGCGCCACCATCCTGCATGGGCACTTCCACCACTTCTCGCCCAATGGCGGCGTGTCGGGCGTGCTGGTGCTGGCCGAGAGCCACGTGTCCATCCACACCTGGCCGGAGCGCGACTACGCCGCGCTGGACATCTTCGTCTGCGGCGACTGCGATCCCTACAAGGCCATCCCGCACCTCAAGCGCGGCTTCCTGGCCGAGCGCGTGCAGCTGGCCGAGCACAAGCGCGGCCTGATCGGCTGAGGCCCGCCCGCACGCGCAGGGCACGGGGCCGGGCGGCAGCGCCCGGCCCTTTTTCGTGAGACGGAGACCGACGATGACGACCGATTCCTGGGTGAACGAGACGCTCTACGCCGAGTGGGGCCAGCGCTTCCGCGTGACGCGCGAGCTGGCGCGGGTGAAGAGCGACTTCCAGGACATCATGGTCTTCGAGAGCGAGAGCCATGGCCGCGTCATGCTGCTGGACGGCGTGGTGCAGATCACCGAGCGCGACGAGTTCGTCTACCAGGAGATGCTGACCCACGTGCCGCTGCTGGCGCATGGCGCGGCGAAGCGCGTGCTGATCATCGGTGCCGGCGATGGCGGCGTGCTGAAGCGCGTGCTGCAGCATTCCACCGTCGAGAAGGCGGTGAAGGTCGAGATCGACGGCGAGGTGATCCGCCTGTCCAAGGAGTTCCTGCCCGGCATCGGCGGCGACGCCTGGACCGACCCGCGCGCCGAGGTGATCGTGGGCGACGGCATCGACTACGTCCGCACCGCGCCCGCCGGCTCCTTCGACGTGGTGATCGTGGACAGCACGGACCCCATCGGCGTGGGCGAGGTGCTGTTCACGGAGGAATTCTACGCCAACGCCGCGCGGCTGCTGAGCGACAAAGGCCTGATCGTCAACCAGTGCGGCGTGCCCTTCATGCAGGCCGATGAGCTGCGCGACACCAACCTGCGCCGCGCCAAGTCCTTCGCCGACACCTGGGCCTATGTGGCGGCGGTGCCGACCTATGTGGGCGGCTTCATGACGCTGGGCTGGGCGGCGAAGGACGCCGCGCTGCGCCAGCACGACGCCGCCACCATCCGCGCCCGGGCCGAGGCCGCGGGCATCGCCGGCAAGACCCGCTACTGGACGCCGGAGATCCATGTCGGCGCCTTCCACCTGCCGCCCTACATCAGCGAGAACCTGTCCCGCTGACCCCTTGAAGCGGCAGGTGGCCATGCCCACCTGCCGCCTCCTTCCGGCCGCTGCCACACCCGCGCGCGTGTTCGCGGCGAAGGGCCTGCACCGCCACCGTGGCGCCGCCTCGCGGGGTGTCGCCACGGGTGTCCCCCGACGGAGCGGGGGCGTCGCGGAAGGTCCTCGCCTGGGGTTGCGCCCCGCTCACGTCGCGGGCGGCGGCGGCCGGTATCACCGTCCGGCCCGCGGGCCTCGGGTGCCCGCCTTCGCGCGCTGGGGTGGGCTACTCCTCCTCCACCAGCGGCGGGCCGGCCAGCACGCCGCCATCCACCACCATGCTCTGCCCGGTCATGAAGCCGCTGGCGGGGCTGGCCAGGAACACCGCCGCGCCGGCGATCTCGTCCGGCTCGCCGATGCGCAGCAGGGGCGTGTCGCGGGTGCGCTTCTTCAGGTTCACCGGGTCCTCCCACAGCGCGCGGGCGAAGTCGGTCTTCACCAGGCCGGGGGCGATGGCGTTCACCCGCACGTTGCGCGGCCCCCATTCCACCGCCAGCGCGCGCGCCAGCTGCATGTCCGCCGCCTTGGAGACGCCGTAGATGCCGAGCCGCGGCGAGCCGCGGAAGCCGCCGATGGAGGAGACGATGATGACGGAGCCGCCGCCGCGCTCCGCCATGCCCGGGATCGCCATCTGGCACAGCCACAGGTTGGACCGGACGTTGGAATTCATGATGCGGTCATAGGCCTCGTCCGGGATGTCCTGGGAGGGGCCGAAATACGGGTTCACCGCGGCGTTGCAGACCAGGATGTCCACCTGGCCCCAGGCCGCCAGCGTGCCGTCCACCAGCGCCTGCAGCTCCGGCTTGCGGCCGATGTTGCAGGCCAGCGCCATGGCGGTGCCGCCCTTAGCCGTGATGGCGTCCACCACCTCCTGGCAGGCATCGGCCTTGCGCGAGGACACCACCACCTTGGCGCCGTGCTCGGCCAGGCGCTCGCAGATGGCGCGGCCGATGCCGCGCGAGCCGCCGGTGACGATGGCGACCTTGCCGGAAAGATCGAACAGCGAACCCATCAGGACATTCCCTCCATCTCGCGGCGCAGGATCACCGCCTCGCTCGCTTCATCCAGCGCCACGTCGGCCTTGCGCAGGGATGCGCCCTTCGGCACGTCGCGCAGCAGCCGCACGCCATGCGCCAGGCCGATCGGCAGCGCGTCCTCGCGCAGCGCGCGCGACGCCGGGATGCACTTGCCCCAGACCATCGCCCCGCCCTCGCCATCCAGGATCTCGCCGGCCTTCAGGTCGCGCTTGGCGGTGGCGGCCACGTCGCCGCGCCATTCCAGCGAACAGCCCGTGGGCTCGCGCCGCAGCGCAACGGAAGCGACCGAAACCGCCAGCTCCAGCCCGATCAGGTGGTAGGGCCGCCACAGCGCGGCGTAGCGCCCCGTGTCGTCGGTGCGCACGCCGTATTCGCCGAAGCAGCGGCGGATGTAGTCCGTCTCGCCCTCGAAGGTGGCGTAGACGCCCCAGCGCAGGTCGCCCGCCACCGGGCGCGAATCGCGCTCCAGTGACGAGATCACCTCCACCACGCCCTTGCGCGGCAGGATGCCGCCCTCGCTCGCCGGGCGCAGCAGGTGCGGCAGGTCCCCCACGCCGCAGGGCGGGAAGGCCAGCCCGTCCTCCGGCGGCTCCAGCCCGGTGGCATTGGCGATGGCGGCCATCTCGATGCCGCTCTTGGTGCCGTCCAGGAAGGAGTTGAACATCTGCGGGTTCATGCCGCCCTTCGCCGCCTCCTCGGGCGACAGGCCGTAGAAGCCCCAGACGGTGTCGGGCGTGCTCTCGTGGAAGCGGGGCAGGTATTTCGTGCCCTTGCCGGCCGCCACCACCGGCAGGCCCATGGCGCGGATCGTGTCCACCAACTCGCAGACCAGGGCCGGCTGGTCGCCATAGGCCATGGAGACGACGACGCCCGCCTTGGCCGCTCGCGCCGCCAGGGCCGGGCCGGCCAGCACGTCGGCCTCCACGTTCACCATCACCACATGCTGCTTCGCCGCGATGGCGGCCAGGGCGTGGCGGATGCCGGCGGCGGGGTTGCCGGTGCTTTCCACCACCACCTCGATGCGCGGGTCGTTCACCGCCGTGGCGTCTTCCGTCACGAAGGTGCCGCCGCCGGCCAGGGCGGTGTCCAGGCTGGCGGCGCTGGCGCGCTCGGGCTCCCAGCCGATGCGCTCCAGGTTGGCGCGGGCGCGCTCCGGCGAGAGGTCGGCGATGACGGCGACGTGCACGCCTGGCCGGCGCACCGCCATGGCAAGGAACATCGAGCCGAACTTGCCGGCGCCGATCACGCCCACGGTGATGGGCCTCCCGGCGGCGGCGCGCGCGTCCAGCATGCGGGACAGGTTCATGGGCGTGTCTCTCCTCCGCCGGCAGGGTGCCAGCGCGGCGGCGTTCAGGCCAGCCGCGCCCCCAGCCAGGATGCGGCCGCCGCCGTGGCGCGGTCGGTGGCGCCGACGCGTCCCTGGGCGCGCAGGAAGCCGTGCACAGTGCCGGGGAAGACCTCCAGCTCCAGCTTCACCCCGGCCTGGCGCAGCTTCTCGGCGAAGGCGTGGTTCTCGCTGGCCAGCACGTCCAGCTCGGCCACGTGCAGCAGGGTGGGCGGCAGCACCGACAGGTCGCCCCGCAGCGGCGAGGCGAGGGGGGAGAGCCGCGCCAGCGGGTCGGGGCAGTAGGCGTCCCAGTAGAAGCGCATCTTGTCGCGCGTCAGCCCGTAGCCGGCGGCGAATTCGCGGTAGCTGGGCGTGTCCAGGTCGTGGTCGAAGACGCCGTAGTTCAGCAGCAGCCCGCGCAGCGGCACGGGGTCGGCGGCCTCGGCGTTCAGCAGGGCGGTGGCGGCGGCCAGGTTGGCGCCGGCGCTGTCCCCGCCCAGCACGATGCGCGCGCCGTCCAGCCCCCATTCGGCGCCGCGCGCGGCGGCGAAGCGCAGGGCGGCGGCGCACTCCTCCAGCGCCTGGGGAAACACCGCCTCGGGCGACAGCGCGTAGTCCAGCCCCAGCACGGCGCAGCCCGCGGCGGCGGCATAGGCGCGCATCAGCCGGTCATGCGTGTCAATCGAGCCCCAGACCCAGCCGCCGCCATGCAGGTACAGCAGCACCGGCAGCGCGCCGCCGGCCACCGGGCGGTGCAGCCGCACCAGGGTGCGCCGGCCGCGGATGGGCCACCACAGGTCGCGGCTCTCGGCCATCAGGGGGCCGCCCTCGGCCAGCGCCTCCTGCGGGCCGTCATTCAGCCGGCGCAGCGGCTCGAAGGGCGCGGCGCGCGGCGCGGCGGGCAGGGCGATGGGCTGGGCGCGCGCCTCCATCATCGCGGTGAAGGCGGCCATCTCGGGGTCCAGGCGCGGGTCGTTCGGCATGGCGCCATGCTGCGCGCGGGCAGCGCTTCGGGCAAAGGGGGGTTATCCTGCCGCCATGTCCCTGCTCCTCACCGGCCGGCCCGGCACGGGCTTCCGCGACGCCGCGCTGTTCCGGCCGCGCGCCGTGCGCCTCTGGGCCGACCCGGCCCTGCCCGAATCGGCCCTGCTGCGCCGCAACCTGGAGGCCGGCGGCTTCCAGGGCGCGCTGACCCTGGACGGCGAGCCGGCCGCCCCGCCGGACGTCACCGTGCTCTGCGTGGCGCCCGAGGCCCAGGCGGCGGCGCTGCGCGCCATCGGGGAGGGCGGCTGCCACGCGGTGGTGGTGCCCAACGCCGCGCCCGGGCTGAAGGCGATGGCCGAGGCCGCGGGGCTGCGCAGCCTGGGCGAGCGCTCCTTCGGGCTGGCCATCCCGCAGCTGGGGCTGAACGCCACCCTGTCCCACATCCCGATCAAGCCCGGGAAGCTGGCGCTGATGGCGCAATCCTCCGCCATCGCCCGCGCCATCCTGGACTGGGCGCAGGCCGAGGGGCTGGGCTTCTCCCACGTCATCGGCATCGGCGCCAATGACGACCTCGGCTTCGCGGCGGGGCTGGACTGGCTGGCGCGCGACGCCCGCACCGCGCTGGTGCTGCTGGAGCTGCGGCGCATCAAGCAGCGCCGGCTGTTCGTCTCCGCCGCCCGCGCGGTGGCGCGCACCCGGCCGGTGCTGGCCATCCGGCCGGGCGGGCGGCTGGACGACCCCGCGGGCCTGGCCGACGCCGCCATGGGCGCGGCGATGCGGCGCGCCGGCATCCTGCGCGCCGCCGGGCTGGAGGAGCTGCTGGCCGCCGCCGAGACCCTGGCCCGCGCCAAGCCGCGCGGGGAGGGGGACCGCATCGCCATCCTGGCCAACGGCATCGGGCTGGGCCGCCTGGCCGCCGACGCCGCCCTGGCGCACGGCCTGCGCCTGGCCGAGACCGGCGGGCGCAACCCGCTCTCCCTGGGCAGCGAGGCCGGGCCCGCCCTGGCCGAGGAGGCGCGCCGCCTGGCGGCGATGGAGGGGGTGGACACGGTGATCGCCCTGCACGCCCCGGCGGACGAGGCCGCGCCGGGGGCGCAGCTGGTGGCCGCCGGCCGCGGCGGGCGGGGCGCGCCGATCCTGTTCGGCTGGCTGGGCGAGGGCAGCGCCCAGACCGAGCGCCGCTTCCTGACCGAGGCCGGCCTGCCGGTGTTCAGCACCCCCGAGGCCGCCATCCGCGGCGCCGCCCACCTGGCGATGGAGCGCCGCAACCGCGCCGCCGCCGCCGAACTGCCGCCCGCCGAGGTGCTGGAGGTGGCGCCCGACCGGCAGGCGGTGCGCGGGCTGTTCGCCGCCGTGCGCGCCGAGGGCCGGCTGCGCCTGTTCGAGGACGAGGCGCTGGCGGTGCTGGCGGCCTACGGCATCCCCTGCGCCCCCGGCCGGGTGGCCGCCACCCCCGCCGAGGCCGCCGCCGCGGCGACGGAGATCGGGTTTCCCGTGGTGCTGAAGGCCCGCGCCCTGCTGCGCTTCAAGAGTGAGGCCGGCGCGGTGATGACCGGCCTGCGCGACGCCGCCATCGTCGGCATGGCCGCCGCCCACATGTCGCGCGAGGTGCCCGAGCGCGCGCCCGGCGCCGCCCTGCACGGCTTCCTGGTCCAGAAGCAGGTGCCGCGCGGCGCCATGGAGCTGCGGCTGCGGCTGGACGAGGACCCGATGTGGGGCCCCTGGATCGGCTTCGGCCAGGGCGGCACCGCGGCGGAACTGGCGCAGGACGAGGCGCAGGACCTGCCGCCGCTGAACCTGCCCCTGGCCCACGCGCTGATCGCGCGCACCCGCCTGTCCCGCCTGCTGCCGGGCTTCCGCGACCGTGACCCGGTGGACGAGCCCGCCATCGCCGACGCGCTGGTGCGCCTGTCCCAGCTCGCGGTGGACTTCCCGGAGGTGGCGCGGGTGGTGGTGAACCCGCTGTTCGCCGATGCGCGCGGCGTGGTGGCGGCCGATGCCGCGCTGATGCTGCGCCCGGCCGGCGAGGCGGCGCTGCTGGCCATCCAGCCCTATCCGGCCCAGTTGGAGTCGGATTGGGTGGCCAGGGATGGCCGGACCTTCCGCATCCGCCCCATCCGCCCGGAGGACGCCGAGGCGCAGGGCCGGCTGTTCCAGGCCCTGCCGCCGGAGGATGTGCGCTTCCGCTTCTTTTCCGCCATGAAGGAGCTGCCGCCGGCGCTGCTCGCGCGGCTGACGCAGATCGACTACGACCGGGAGATGGCCTTCATCGCCCAGGACGGCGGGGAGATCCACGGCACGGCGCGGCTGATCCGCGAGCCGGGCGGCGAGGGCGCCGAATTCGCCGTGGTGGTGGCGCCCGCCGCCAAGGGCACCGGCCTGGCGCGCCACCTGATGGAACGCGCCATCGCCTGGGGCCGCGAGCAGGGCCTGTCCGAGCTCACCGGCCATGTCCTGGCCGACAACGCGCCCATGCTGGCCTTCGTCCAGCGGATGGGCTTCACCCTGTCCCGCTCGCTGGACGATGCCGACATCATGCTGGCGCGGATGCGTCTGCGCTGAGGCGCCTCAGCCGACAGCCTCGGCCGCCGCCGCGGCGTCCTTCGCCTGCTGGTCCAGCACCTGCTTCAGCCCGGCCGGCAGCTTCAGCTCATGCGCCAGCGCCTCCAGCCAGGCGCGCTCCGCCGCGCTGTCCGGCGCCGCCACCAGGCGCGAGGCCAGGTAGATCTGCGCCTTCTGCCCCTCGTCGCGCGCCAGGGCGGCGATGGAGCGCGGGTCCGCTTCCTCGCGCATCGCGGCGAAGACGAAGCCCTTCTCGTCATCGGCCAGGTCCAGGCGCTCGACCTCGGCGAAGATGCGCTCGCGCTCCTCGCCGTCCAGCACGCCGTCGGCCTTGGCGGCGGCGATCATGGCGCGGATCAGCGCCAGGCCCAGCGGCTGCGAATCCGCCGCGGGTGCCTCGGGCGCCGCCGGGGTGGGGACGGGGGCGCTGCCCGGCACGCCCTGCTTGGCCTGCCAGTCCTTGTAGGCGCGGTGCGCCAGGGCGCCGAGGATGGCCAGCCCGCCCATGCGGATCAGGCCCGAGCCGCCGCCGCCGCGCCGCCCGCCACCGCCGAGGATGGAGCCCAGCAGCCCGCCGGCCGCCGCCGCGCCGATCCCGCCGCCCATCGGCGGCTTGTTGAGCATGCCGCCCAGGCTATCGGCCAGGCCACCCAACCCGCCGGCGCCCGAGGGGCCGCGGCCGCCGAAGGCGTCCAGCATGCCGCCCAGCCCGCCGCCGGGCGCGCCGCCCATCGGGCTGCCCATGCCGGTGCCCTGCGGCGCCGTGCCGCGGCCGCCGAGCAGCCCGCCCAGCAGGTCCTCCACCCCGCCGCGCCCGCCGGGGAAGCCGCGATGGCCGGTGAACTGTTCCAGGATTCGGCGTGCGTCCATGACTTGGGTCTCCCTCGGGAAAAGCGTCGCGCCCTCAACGCCTGGACGGAGGCTTCGTCGCATGACCCCCTGGTTGATCCGCGTGGCCTGCCTGGTGCCGCTGCTGGCCGGGGGCGCCGGGGCGCTCTCCGGCGCCGTCTTCCTGCGCGGGGACGCCGCAGCGGCGGACAGCCACCTGCGCTACCTGTCCGGGCTGCTGCTGGGCATCGGCCTCGCCTTGCTGTGGGCCTCGCTGGACCTGCGGCGGCGCGGCTTCGTGTTCGACGTGCTGGCGCCGGTGGTGGTGCTGGGCGGGCTGTTCCGGCTGGCGGGGCTGCTGCACGGCACCCCGCCCTGGCCACACGTGGCGGCGCTGGGGATGGAGCTGGCGGTGACGCCGCTCTTGTGGTGGGCGGTGCGGCGGGGCAAGGCTGCCACCGATGGATGACCGCTGCCGCCTCTACCTCGTGACGCCGCCGGTGCTGCCGCCCGGATTCCGCGACACCCTGGCCGCGGCACTGGATGCCGGCGACGTCGCCTGCGTGCAGCTGCGCCTGAAGGACGCCCCACGCGACGCCGTGAAGCGCGCCATCGCCGAGCTGCTGCCGGTGGCCCAGGCGCGGGACGTCGCCTTCCTGCTGAACGACGACGCCCTGCTGGCCGCCGAGACCGGTTGCGACGGCGCCCATCTGGGCCAGGGCGACGGCGACCACGCCGCCGGCCGCATGGCGCTGACCGGCCGCATCCTGGGCATCACCTGCCACGCCAGCCGCCACCTGGCGATGACCGCGGGCGAGATGGGGGCCGACTACGTGGCCTTCGGCGCCTTCTTCCCGACCGCCACCAAGGAGGTGCAGCACCAGGCGGGGCTGGACCTGCTGGAATGGTGGAGCGAGATGATGGAGGTGCCCTCTGTCGCCATCGGCGGCATCACCGCGGCCAATTGCGCGCCGCTGGTGCGGGCGGGCGCCGACTTCCTGGCGGTGGTCGGCGCGGTGTGGCACCACCCGGAGGGCGCGGCCGCCGGCGTGCGGGCGATGAACGCCGCCATCGCCGCGGCGTGACGGCGCCGGACGCCGGGCCGGCGGGCGGGCCGGCGCTGGTGCCGGAACTGATGGTGCGCGACATCGCGGCCTCGCTGCGGTTCTGGCAGGGTGTGCTGGGCTTCGCCTGCCTGGAGCGCCAGGGCGCCCGCGTGATGCTGGACGAATTGCCGCCGGACCGCCCGCACGCCTGGGAGGTCGCGCCCGCCACCCCGCCCTTCGGCCGCGGCCCCGCTGCTGGCGGCGCTGGAATCCGCCGGCTGGCCCTTGTTCCGCCCGCCGCACGGGGCGCGCTACCGCGTCGGTTCCGGCCATGTCACCCTGCGGCCATTCCCGGTGCAGGACCCCGACGGCACCCTGCTGCGCTTCTCGGAGATGCTGGATGGAGCTTGAGTTCGAGACGGCGGACGTGTTCACCCGCACCCGCTTCGGCGGCAACCCGCTGGCGGTGGTGCACGGGGCCGAGGCGCTGGATGGCCCGGCCATGCAGGCCATCGCCCGCGAGTTCAACCTGAGCGAGACGCTCTTCGTCCTGCCCGCGCGCGACGGCGACGAGGACGCCTTCGTCCGCATCTTCACCCCCTTCGCCGAGCTGCCCTTCGCCGGCCACCCCAATGTCGGCGCCGCCGCGCTGCTGGCCCGGCGGTGGGGCCGCGCCGGCGCGCTGCGGCTGGGCCAGGCCGCCGGCATCGTGGTGGCCGAGGTGACGGGGGAGGGGGCGGAGATCGCCGCCCCGCAGCCCCTGGCCATCGGGCCCGTGCTGGACCCCGCCGCGGTCGCCGCCTGCGCCGGACTGCCCGAAGGCGCCATTCACCTGAACGGCCACATGCCGCTGGTCGCCGGCTGCGGCACCCCTTTCGCCCTGGCCGAGGTGGAGGATGCCGCGACCCTGGCCGGCGCCCTGCCGGACGCCGCCGCCTTCGCCCGCCACCTGCCGGAACTGCCCGGGCTGCTGCTGCACGCGCCGCTGGGGGTCGGGCGGCGACGGGTGCGCGTCTTCGCCCCGCTGATCGGCGTCGGCGAGGACCCGGCGACCGGCGGGGCGAACGTCGCCCTGGCCGGGCTGCTGCTGGAGTTGAACGGCGGCGCCACCCTGCGGCTGGAGGTGGAGCAGGGGGTGGAGATGGGCCGCCCGTCGGAACTGCACCTCGCCGCCCAGCGGGGAGAGGACGGCATCCGCGTGCGCGTCGGCGGCGGGGTGGTGCCGGTGTCGCGCGGCGTCATCGAGGCCTGAGCGATGGAGGAGGCGGAGTTCCACCGCCGCCTGTGGCGCCCCGGCCTGGCGCTGGACATCGGCGCCCATGACGGGCTGCTGACGGTGCCGCTGGCCACGCTGCCCGGCGCCCGGCAGGAGCAATGGGCGAGCCTCGCCAAGGACTACGCCGGCTTCGCGGGGGTGGGGGCGGTGTCGCACCGCGTGCCTGTCCTCCCGCTGGACACCCTGGCGCTGGACGGCGTGACGGCGGTGAAGCTGGACGCCGAGGGCCACGAGGAAGCCGTGCTGCGCGGCGGCGCCGCCACCCTGCGCCGCTGCCGCCCGGTGCTGAGCGTGGAGGTGGAGGAGCGCCACGCGCCCGGCAGCACGGCGCGGGTGCCGGCGCTGCTGGCCGCGCTGGGCTATGCGGGCTTCTTCTGGCTGGACGGGCTGCGCCCCCTAGCGGGCTTCGACGCCGCGACCATGCAGGCCGCCAGTCCGGACCCCTCGGATTTCCGCGCCAGCGACCCCTACGTGTTCACCTTCTTCTTCGTGCCGGAAGAGCGGCGGGACGCGGCGCTGGCGGCGCTGGCGTGATGCGCGCCCCCCGCTTGCGCCGCGGGCGCGATGGCATTACACGCGGCGCCACGGCGGCGGAGTGTAGCTCAGCCTGGTAGAGCACCGTGTTCGGGACGCGGGGGCCGGAGGTTCGAATCCTCTCACTCCGACCATCGCCGTCATGCGCGCACCGCGCATCTCCCTCCCTGGACATCCCCGGCGGCTTCCCTTAGAGGGCGCGCTCGGAAACGCGGGAGGCTCCTTACGGGGCCGTCTGGACCGCGGGTCCCTCACACCGAGGAGATCGAGCCATGGCGAAGAAGATCGCGGGCTACATCAAGCTGCAGATCCCGGCCGGCAAGGCCAACCCGTCGCCGCCCGTGGGCCCCGCCCTGGGCCAGCGCGGCCTGAACATCATGCAGTTCGTCAAGGAGTTCAACGCGGCGACGCAGCAGATGGAGCCGGGCACGCCGACGCCCGTGGTCATCACCGCGTTCACCGACCGCACCTTCTCCTTCATCACCAAGACGCCGCCCAACACCTACTTCCTGCTGAAGGCGGCGAAGATCGAGAAGGGCCACACCACCCCGGGCAAGGGCGGCACCGTCGGCCGCGTGACCAAGTCCCAGCTGCGCGAGATCGCCGCGGTGAAGATGAAGGACATGAACTGCACCGACGTGGAGTCGGCGGTTCGCATGCTGGCCGGTTCCGCCCGCTCGATGGGCATGACCGTGGTGGAGGGCTGATCCGATGGCCAAGCTGACCAAGCGCATGAAGGCCCTGGCCGCGACCGTCGAGGCCGACAAGCTCTACGCCCTGGACGAGGCGATCGCGCTGGCCAAGGCCAACGCCAAGGCCAAGTTCGACGAGACGATCGAGCTGTCCATGAACCTGGGCATCGACCCGCGCCACGCCGACCAGATGGTGCGCGGCATGGTGGGCCTGCCCAACGGCACCGGCAAGACCGTGCGCGTGGGCGTCTTCGCCCGCGGCCCGAAGGCGGAGGAGGCCAAGGCCGCCGGCGCCGACGTGGTGGGCGCGGACGACCTGGCCGCCGCGGTGCAGGAGGGCAAGATCGACTTCGACCGCTGCATCGCCACCCCGGACATGATGGCCCTGGTCGGCCGCCTCGGTAAGGTGCTGGGCCCTCGCGGCCTGATGCCGAACCCGAAGCTGGGCACCGTGACCATGGACGTGAAGGGCGCCGTGACCGCCGCCAAGGCCGGCCAGGTGGAGTTCCGCGCCGAGAAGGCCGGCATCATCCACGCCGGCATCGGCAAGGCGAGCTTCGACGCCGAGCAACTGGCCGCCAACGCCCGCGCCTTCATCGACGCCATCCAGAAGGCCCGCCCGGCCGGCGCGAAGGGAACCTACGTGAAGAAGGTCGCCGTCGCCTCCACCATGGGCCCGGGCGTGAAGGTGGACCCGGCGACGCTGGGCGCCTGAAGCATTCGCGCCCGGCCCGCCGGGCGCGCGCAGGCCGCGGGGGTTTGCCCCCGGGGCCGACACCTGTCGGAGACTGCCGGTGCCGCCATGGCGGCGTAATGGGCGAAGGCCCGCCAGCAGGAGACGGGGAACCGAGATGACAGCGCCGCGCGGGCCCCGGCCCCGCGGCGCCCGGCTTGGCTTTCCGACGACAGGCGAACGGGTGCGCGGGGTGGTCCCGCGTGCCTGGGTTGAACCGGCCGGAGCCCCTCCACCAGGCCCCGGCCACCGACGGAGCGTATGATGGACCGCACGGAAAAGCGCGCCTTCGTCGAGTCCCTGGCCACCACCTTCGGTGAGGTGTCCTTCGTCCTCGTGGCCCAGAACAAGGGTCTCACGGTGGCGGCGGTGGACGACCTGCGCCGCAAGATGAAGGCCGCGGGCGCGACGTACAAGGTTGCGAAGAACCGCCTGGCCAGCCGCGCCCTCGACGGCACCCGCTTCCAGGGCGTCCAGCCGCTGCTGAAGGGTCCGACCGCGCTCGCGTGGTCGAGCGACCCGGTGGCGGTGGCGAAGACCGCCGTGGAGTTCGCCAAGACGAACGACAAGTTCGTGATCCTGGGCGGTGCGCTCGGCACCCAGTCCCTGGCCCCCGAAGGGGTCAAGGCGCTGGCCGAGCTGCCGTCCCTGGACGCGCTGCGTGCGCAGCTGGTGGGTCTGATCCAGACCCCCGCGACGCGCATCGCCGGCGTGGTCCAGGCCCCCGCGGGGCAGCTGGCACGGGTGCTGAAGGCCTACGCCGACAAGGAAGCGGCGTAGGGGCAAGGCAGGTTTGTTTCGTTCCCCGCCTGGATGTCCGGGCGGGGTTGTCAAGTCACAGTCAAGCCATTAGATCGAAGGAACACGCAAATGGCCGATCTCGCCAAGCTCGTTGACGAGCTGTCCGCCCTGACCGTCCTGGAGGCCGCCGAGCTCTCCAAGATGCTTGAGGAGAAGTGGGGCGTCTCCGCCGCCGCTCCGGTCGCCATGGCCGCTGCCGCGCCGGCCGCCGCCGCCGCCCCGGCCGCCGAGGCGCAGACCGAGTTCACCGTCAGCCTCGAGGGCGCCGGCGACAAGAAGATCAACGTGATCAAGGTGATCCGCGAGATCACGGGCCTGGGCCTGAAGGAAGCCAAGGACCTGGTCGAGGGCGCGCCGAAGGTCGTGAAGGAGAACGTGTCGAAGGACGAGGCCGACAAGATCAAGAAGTCGCTCGAGGAGAATGGGGCGACCGTCAAGGTCTCGTAAGGCCGTCCCGGCCCGGGTGCGCCCGGGCCGGACAAGGACTTCCAGGGAAGTGGGCGGGGACCCGGTGGGTCGCCGCCCCTTCCGCCGTTTCGGGGGGCACGGTGCCGCCCGGGGCAAAGAACTCGCCCGCCAGGGCATCTAGGGAAGCGGATACCGCATGAACGCGATCAGCAAGGCTTTCACGGCTCGCAAGCGCATTCGCAAGAGCTTCGGGCGGCTGCCCGAGGTGGCGCCCATGCCGAACCTGATCGACGTGCAGCGCGCCTCCTACGCCACCTTCCTGCAGATGGAGGTGCACCCGGACGCGCGCACCAACACCGGCCTGCAGGAGGTGTTCAAGTCCGTCTTCCCCATCAACGACTTCGCCGGCCGCGGCCGCCTGGAGTTCGTCCAGTACGAGCTGGAGGAGCCCAAGTACGACGTGGAGGAGTGCATCCAGCGCGGCCTGACCTACGCCGCGCCGCTGAAGGTGAAGCTGCGCCTGATCGTCTGGGACCTGGACGAGGACACCGGCGCGCGCTCCGTCCGCGACATCAAGGAGCAGGATGTCTACATGGGCGACATGCCGCTCATGACGGACAACGGCACCTTCATCATCAACGGCACCGAGCGCGTCATCGTCAGCCAGATGCACCGCTCGCCGGGCGTGTTCTTCGACCACGACAAGGGCAAGACGCACAGCAGCGGCAAGTACCTGTTCGCCGCGCGCGTGATCCCCTATCGCGGCTCCTGGCTCGACTTTGAGTTCGACGCCAAGGACATCTGCTACGTCCGCATCGATCGCAAGCGCAAGCTGCCGGCCTCCACCCTGCTGATGGCGTTGGACAGCGCCGCGACGGAGGCCAAGCGCGCCGAGCGCGCCGCCAACGGCACGGAGATGGAGCCTGCAGATGTCCGCGGCATGGACGCCGAGGAGATCTTGAACCAGTTCTACGGCCAGGTCGCCTACACGCGCGGCCCCAAGGGCTGGTCCCGCGCCTTCGACCCGGAATCCTTCAAGGGCGTGAAGCTGCTGGAGGATCTGGTGGACGCCGCCACCGGGCAGGTGGTGGCCAAGAAGGACGACAAGCTGACGCCGCGCGCCGCCCGCAAGATCGCCGAGGCCGGCACCGCCGAGGTGCTGGTTGGCCGCGCCGACCTGCTGGGCCGTTTCGTCGCCGAGGACCTGGTCAACATGCAGACCGGCGAGATCTGGGCCGAGGCGGGCGACGAGCTGACCGAGCCGCGGCTGGCCGCCATCGAGGAGGCCGGGCTGGACCGCCTGCCGACGCTGGCCATTGACCAGACGGTTGGGCCCTGGATGCGCAACACCATCGCGGTGGACAAGAACACCAACCGCGACGAAGCGCTGATGGACATCTACCGGGTGATGCGCCCGGGCGAGCCGCCGACGCCCGAGACGGCGGAGGCGCTGTTCAAGGGCCTGTTCTTCGACCTCGACCGCTACGACCTGTCCTCCGTGGGCCGGGTGAAGATGAACATGCGCCTGGGCTTCAGCCTGGAAGAGGCGCCGGACCACCTGCGGGTGCTGCGCAAGCAGGACATCATTGCCACGCTGCGCGTCCTGCTGGACCTGAAGGATGGCCGCGGCTCCATCGACGACATCGACAACCTCGGCAACCGGCGCGTGCGCTCGGTGGGCGAGCTGATGGAGAACCAGTACCGCGTCGGCCTGCTGCGCATGGACCGCGCGATCAAGGAGCGCATGGGGTCGGTGGACATCGACACCGTCATGCCGCACGACCTGATCAACGCGAAGCCGGCGGCGGCGGCGGTGCGGGAGTTCTTCGGCTCCTCGCAGCTCTCGCAGTTCATGGACCAGACAAACCCGCTGAGCGAGGTGACGCACAAGCGCCGCCTCTCGGCGCTTGGCCCGGGCGGCCTGACGCGCGAGCGCGCCGGCTTCGAGGTGCGCGACGTGCACCCGACGCATTACGGCCGCATCTGCCCGATCGAGACGCCGGAAGGCCCGAACATCGGCCTGATCAACAGCCTCGCCACCTTCGCGCGGGTGAACAAGTACGGCTTCATCGAGACGCCCTACCGCCTGGTGCGCGACGGCAAGATCGTCGGCGACCCGCGCTACCTCTCCGCCATGGAGGAGGAGCGCCTCGTGGTTGCCCAGGCCGATGCCGAGGTGAACGCCGAGACGGGCGAGTTCCAGAGCGAGCTGGTCAGCGTGCGCCAGGGCGGCGACTTCCGGCTGGTGAAGCCTGAGGAGGTGACGGCGATCGACGTGTCGCCCAAGCAGCTGGTCTCCGTCGCCGCGGCGCTGATCCCGTTCCTGGAGAACGACGACGCCAACCGCGCGCTGATGGGCTCCAACATGCAGCGCCAGGCGGTGCCGCTCATCAAGAGCGACGCGCCGCTGGTGGGCACCGGCATGGAGGCCGCGGTGGCGCAGGATTCCGGCGCCGCCATCTCCGCCCGGCGCGAGGGCGTGGTGGACCAGATCGACGGCGCGCGCATCGTGGTGCGGGCGACGGGCGATGACGGGCAGACGGTGGGCGTGGACATCTACCGCCTGCGCAAGTTCCAGCGCTCCAACCAGAGCACCTGCATCAACCAGCGCCCGCTGGTGAAGGTGGGCGACCGCGTGCTGGCCGGCGAAATCATCGCCGACGGGCCGAGCACCGAGCTGGGCGAGCTGGCGCTGGGCCGCAACGTGCTTTGCGCCTTCATGCCCTGGAACGGCTACAACTTCGAGGACTCCATCCTCATCAGCGAGCGCATCGCGCGCGATGACGTCTTCACCTCGATCCACATCGAGGAGTTCGAGGTCATGGCCCGCGACACCAAGCTGGGCCAGGAGGAGATCTCGCGCGACATCCCCAACGTGGGCGAGGAGGCGCTGCGCAACCTCGACGAGGCGGGCATCGTCTACGTGGGCGCCGAGGTGAACCCGGGCGACATCCTGGTCGGCAAGGTGACGCCCAAGGGCGAGAGCCCGATGACGCCCGAGGAGAAGCTGCTGCGCGCCATCTTCGGCGAGAAGGCGAGCGACGTGCGCGACACCTCGCTGCGGCTGCCGCCGGGCGTGTCGGGCACCATCGTGGACGTGCGCGTGTTCAGCCGCCGCGGCGTGGACAAGGACGAGCGCGCCATGGCCATCGAGCGCGCGGAGATCGAGCGCCTGGCCAAGGACCGCGACGACGAGCGCGCGATCCAGGAGCGCTCCTTCTACGGCCGCCTGCGCGAGCGGCTGCTGAACCGCAAGGCAGCCGGCGGCTTCAAGGGCGTGAAGGCCGGCACCGTGGTGGACGACGCGCTGCTGGAGCAGTTCGCGCGCCCGACCTGGCGGCAGATCGCCGTGCAGGACGACGCGGCGATGGTCGAGGTCGAGGCGCTGAAGCGCGAATTCGACGCCGCGGTGGAGCGCATCCAGAAGCGCTTCGACAACAAGGTGGAGAAGCTGCAGCGCGGCGACGAGCTGCCGCCTGGCGTGATGAAGATGGTCAAGGTCTTCGTCGCGGTGAAGCGCAAGCTGCAGCCCGGCGACAAGATGGCCGGCCGCCACGGCAACAAGGGCGTCGTCTCCCGCGTCGTGCCCATCGAGGACATGCCCTTCCTGGAGGACGGCACCGCGGTGGACCTGGTGCTGAACCCGCTGGGCGTGCCTTCGCGCATGAACGTGGGCCAGATCCTGGAGACGCACCTGGGCTGGGCCTGCGCCAACCTGGGCCGCCAGGTGGGCGAGCTGGTGGGCGAGTTCCAGCGCACCTCGGCGGTGCGCGAGGAGCTGCTGGCCAAGCTGCGCGACGTCTACGGCGAGGAGATCTTCGAGCGCGAAATCGCGCCGATGAGCGAGGAGCAGCTGCTGGAGCTGGGCGAGAACCTGCGCAAGGGCATCCCCATCGCCACGCCGGTGTTCGACGGCGCGCGCCCGTCCGACATCGAGATGATGCTGGGCAAGGCGGGGCTGGATTCCTCCGGCCAGATGCGGCTGCATGACGGCCGCACCGGCGAGCCCTTCGAGCGCAAGGTGACCGTCGGCTACATCTACATGCTGAAGCTGCACCACCTGGTGGACGACAAGATCCACGCCCGCTCCATCGGCCCCTACAGCCTCGTCACCCAGCAGCCGCTGGGCGGCAAGGCGCAGTTCGGCGGCCAGCGCTTCGGCGAGATGGAGGTCTGGGCGCTGGAGGCCTACGGCGCCGCCTACACCCTGCAGGAGATGCTGACGGTGAAGTCGGACGACGTGTCGGGCCGCACCAAGGTGTACGAGGCGATCGTCCGCGACCAGGACAATTTCGAGGCCGGCATCCCGGAGTCCTTCAACGTGCTGGTCAAGGAGCTGAAGTCCCTGGGCCTGAACGTGGACCTGGAGAACAAGGCCTCCTGACCCCATATCCGGGGGGACGCACCGCGTCCCCCCAACACTTGAATCCCCGAAGCAGGGTCCCGGCGGCGCGCATGGCCGGGACGGAGAGCGAGGCGGCATGAACGAGCTGATGAAGATCCTTGGCCAGACCGGCCAGGCGATGACCTTCGACCAGATCAAGATCTCCATGGCCAGCCCGGAGCAGATCCGCTCCTGGTCCTTCGGCGAGATCAAGAAGCCCGAGACGATCAACTACCGCACCTTCAAGCCGGAGCGGGACGGGCTGTTCTGCGCCCGCATCTTCGGCCCGATCAAGGACTATGAGTGCCTGTGCGGCAAGTACAAGCGGATGAAGTTCCGCGGCATCGTCTGCGAGAAGTGCGGCGTGGAGGTGACGCTGGCCAAGGTGCGCCGCGAGCGCATGGGCCACATCGAGCTGGCCGCCCCCGTCGCGCACATCTGGTTCCTGAAGAGCTTGCCCAGCCGCGTCGGCCTCATGGTGGACATGAGCCTGAAGGAGCTGGAGAAGGTCCTCTACTTCGAGAACTACGTCGTTCTGGAGCCCGGCCTGACCGACCTGAAGCTGCATTCGCTGCTGACGGAAGAGCAGCTGATGAGCAAGCAGGACGAGTTCGGCGAGGACGGCTTCCGCGCCGGCATCGGCGCCGAGGCGGTGAAGGAGATCCTGCACGGCCTCGACCTCGACAAGGAGGCGCCGCGCATGCGCGCGGAGCTGAAGGAGACCACCTCCGAGGCCAAGCGCAAGAAGCTGGTCAAGCGGCTGAAGCTGGTCGAGGCCTTCGCGGAGAGCGGCGCCAAGCCGGAATGGATGATCCTGGACGTGGTGCCGGTGATCCCGCCCGAGCTGCGCCCGCTGGTGCCGCTGGATGGCGGCCGCTTCGCCACGTCGGACCTCAATGACCTGTACCGCCGCGTCATCAACCGCAACAACCGCCTGAAGCGGCTGATCGAGCTGCGCGCGCCCGACATCATCGTGCGCAACGAGAAGCGCATGCTGCAGGAGTCCGTTGACGCGCTGTTCGACAACGGCCGCCGCGGCCGCGCCATCACCGGCGCCAACAAGCGCCCGCTGAAGTCGCTGAGCGACATGCTGAAGGGCAAGCAGGGCCGGTTCCGGCAGAACCTGCTGGGCAAGCGCGTGGACTATTCCGGCCGCTCGGTGATCGTGGTGGGGCCGGAGCTGAAGCTGCACCAGTGCGGCCTGCCCAAGAAGATGGCGCTGGAGCTGTTCAAGCCCTTCATCTACTCCAAGCTCGAGAAGTACGGCCACGCCTCCACCATCAAGCAGGCCAAGCGCATGGTGGAGAAGGAGCGTCCCGAGGTGTGGGACATCCTGGAGGAGGTGATCCGCGAGCACCCGGTGCTGCTGAACCGCGCGCCGACGCTGCACCGCCTGGGCATCCAGGCCTTCGAGCCGGTGCTGGTGGAGGGCAAGGCCATCCAGCTGCACCCGCTGGTCTGCACCGCCTTCAACGCCGACTTCGACGGCGACCAGATGGCCGTGCACGTCCCGCTGAGCCTGGAGGCCCAGCTGGAGGCGCGCGTGCTGATGATGTCCACCAACAACATCCTCAGCCCGGCCAACGGCAAGCCGATCATCGTGCCGTCGCAGGACATCGTGCTGGGCCTCTACTACCTGTCGCTCGACACCCCGGAGTTCCGGGTGGAGAAGGAGCAGGCGGAGAAGCACGAGGCCGCGCTGGCGACGCTGAAGCCCGGCGCCACGCCGGACGCGGCGCAGACCGCCGCGCTGGCCTGGCGCCCGCGCGTTTTCGTCAACCTGGGCGAGGTGGAGCAGGCGCTGGCCACCGGCGCGCTGACGCTGCATTCGGCGATCTATGCCCGCGTTCCGGCGGTGACCGCCGATGACCCGAAGCGCACGCTGCGGGTGCTGACCACGCCGGGCCGGCTGATGATGGGCGCGCTGCTGCCCAAGCACCCGGCGCTGCCCTTCGACCTGCTGAACCGGCTGCTGACCAAGAAGTCCATCTCGGACGTCATCGACGCCGTGTACCGCCATTGCGGGCAGAAGGAGTCGGTGATCTTCGCCGACCGGCTGATGGGGCTTGGCTTCCGCCATGCCGCCCGCGCCGGCATCTCCTTCGGCAAGGACGACATGGTCATCCCCGACTCCAAGGGCGGCATGATCGCCAAGACCAAGGAGGAGGTGAAGGAGTTCGAGCAGCAGTACCTCGACGGCCTGATCACCTCGGGCGAGCGCTACAACAAGGTGGTCGACGCCTGGTCGCGCTGCACCGACGAGGTGGCGAAGGCCATGATGGCGGAGATCCAGAAGCAGGAGGTCGGCAAGCCCACCAACTCGGTGTGGATGATGTCGCATTCCGGTGCGCGCGGCTCGCCGGCGCAGATGCGCCAGCTGGCCGGCATGCGCGGGCTGATGGCCAAGCCCTCGGGCGAGATCATCGAGCAGCCCATCATCTCCAACTTCAAGGAGGGGCTGACGGTCCTCGAGTACTTCAACTCCACCCACGGCGCCCGCAAGGGCCTGGCGGACACGGCGCTGAAGACCGCGAACTCGGGCTACCTGACGCGGCGCCTGGTGGACGTGGCGCAGGACTGCATCATCACCACGCTGGACTGCGGCACTGAGCGCGGGCTGAACGTGCGCGCCATCATGGATGGCGGCGACGTGGTGTCCTCGCTGAGCGAGCGCATCCTGGGCCGCACCGTCCAGGACGAGATCGTTGACCCCGCGAACGGCGAGGTGCTGGCCGAGCGCAACACCCTGATCGAGGAGGCGCTGAGCGAGCGCATCGAGAAGGCCGGCGTGGAGGCGGTGAAGATCCGCTCCGTGCTGACCTGCGAGGCGACGCAGGGCGTCTGCGCCCATTGCTACGGGCGTGACCTCGCGCGCGGCACGCCGGTGAACATGGGCGAGGCGGTGGGCGTCATCGCCGCGCAGTCCATCGGCGAGCCGGGGACGCAGCTGACCATGCGCACCTTCCACATCGGCGGCGCGGCGCAGCGCGGCGCCGAGCAGTCGGCGGTCGAGGCGACGGCCGATGCCAAGGTGAAGCTGCTGAACCTGGCGTTGGTCACCAACTCCGCCGGCGCGCCCATCGTGATGAGCCGCAACTGCGAGGTGGCGCTGGTGGACGCCAACGGGCGGGAGCGCGCGCGCTTCCGCGTGCCCTACGGCGCCAAGATGCTGGTGACGGAAGGCGTGGACGTCACGCGCGGCCAGAAGCTGGCCGAGTGGGACCCGTTCACCCTGCCCATCCTGACGGAGATCGGTGGCACGGTGGAGCAGGCCGACCTGATCGACGGCATCACCCAGATGGAGCGCACGGACGACGTGACCGGCCTCTCCTACAAGGAGGTGATCGAGTTCAAGGGCGCCAAGGGCGCCGACCTGCGGCCGCGCCTGATCCTGCGCGACGCCAAGGGCGGCGTGATGAAGCGCGAGAACGGCTCGGACGCCATCTACTTCCTGTCGCCGGGCACCATCGTCGGCGTGGAGAACGGCGCGACCGTCCACGCGGGCGACGTCATCGCGCGCATGCCGCGCGAATCCTCCAAGACCCGCGACATCACGGGCGGCCTGCCACGCGTGGCCGAGCTGTTCGAGGCTCGCCGGCCCAAGGATGCCGCCATCATCAGCGACATCGATGGGCGGGTGGAGTTCGGCAAGGACTACAAGGCCAAGCGCCGCATCATCGTGAAGAGCGACCCGGTGGGCGACGAGCCGGGCATCGAGCGCGAGTACCTGGTGCCGAAGGGCAAGCACGTCTCGGTGCAGGAAGGCGACTACGTGAAGGCCGGCGACCCGCTGGTGGACGGCCCCCGCGTGCCGCACGACATCCTGCGCGTGCTGGGCGTGGAGGCGCTGGCCAACTACCTGGTGAACGAGATCCAGGACGTCTATCGCCTGCAGGGCGTGAAGATCAACGACAAGCACATCGAGGTGATCGTTCGCCAGATGCTGCAGAAGGTCGAGATCCTCGAGCCCGGCGACACCACCTTCCTGGTGGGCGAGCAGGTGGACCGGATCGAGTTCGAGGGCGAGAACGAGAAGCGCATGCGGGTGGGCGAGCGCCCGGCGCGGGCCGAGCCGGTGCTGCAGGGCATCACCAAGGCCAGCCTGCAGACGCAGAGCTTCATCTCCGCCGCCTCCTTCCAGGAGACCACGCGCGTGCTCACCGAGGCAGCCACTGCCGGCAAGGTGGACAGCCTGGGTGGCCTGAAGGAGAACGTGATCGTCGGCCGGCTGATCCCGGCGGGCACCGGCGCGGTGATGGCGCGGCTGCGCGCCATCGCGGCCCAGCGCGACGCCGGCCGCCTCCCGGCCGAGACGCCGGCCCTGCCGGACCCGGCCGCGGCGGCGGAGTAGCCTCATGCGCCGGGCGCGCAGGTCGCGCCCGGCGAATCCGGTGCCTTCGCTTGACTCGCCCCCGGGGGGTCAGTAGAAGGCGCCTCTCGCCGGGGAAACCTGGCTTGTTGGTTCAAACGCCTTGCCTGTGGCGCCGCGGCTCCTGAAGCCGCTGAGGCCACGGGTTCGATGCGGTGGCCCGCTCGTGATGCCTGATGGCGTCCGGGCGGGCCGCGCTTCGTTCGGGGCGGGCGGGTCGAGAACGAGTTCACGAAGGGGCGTCATGCCGACGATCAACCAGCTCATCGCCCAGGGCCGCGAGCCCCGGAAGAGCCAGAACAAGGTGCCCGCGCTGCAGGGCTGCCCGCAGAAGCGCGGCGTCTGCACCCGCGTCTACACGACCACCCCGAAGAAGCCGAACTCGGCGCTGCGCAAGGTCGCCAAGGTGCGCCTGACCAACGGCTTCGAGGTCGTGAGCTACATTCCGGGCGAGGGCCACAACCTGCAGGAGCACTCGGTGGTGCTGATCCGCGGCGGCCGCGTGAAGGATCTTCCGGGCGTGCGCTACCACATCCTGCGCGGCGTGCTGGACACGCAGGGCCTGCCGAAGCGGCGCAAGCGGCGCTCGCTGTACGGCGCCAAGCGTCCGAAGTGAGGGGCTGAGAGATGTCGCGTCGTCACCGCGCCGAGAAGCGCGAAGTCCTGCCGGATCCGAAGTTCGGCGATATCGTGCTGAGCCGTTTCATGAACGTGCTGATGTACGACGGCAAGAAGTCCGTGGCCGAGAGCATCGTCTATGCCGCCATGGACACGCTGAAGAAGAAGGGTGGCCCGAACAGCGACCCCCTGCGCCTGTTCCACGAGGCGATGGACAACGTGAAGCCGGCCGTCGAGGTGCGTTCGCGCCGCGTGGGCGGCGCCACCTACCAGGTTCCCGTCGAGGTCCGGCCCGAGCGGCGCCAGGCGCTGGCCATCCGCTGGATCATCGACAGCGCGCGCAAGCGCGGCGAGAGCACCATGGAGGAGCGGCTGTCGGCCGAGCTCATGGACGCGGTGAACAACCGCGGCTCGGCCGTGAAGAAGCGCGAAGACACGCACCGGATGGCGGAGGCCAACAAGGCCTTCAGCCACTACCGCTGGTAACCCCTTTCGGATTGGACTGACGACGATGGCCAAGGCGAAGTTCGAGCGCAACAAGCCGCACTGCAACATCGGGACGATCGGCCATGTGGACCATGGCAAGACGTCGTTGACGGCGGCGATCACCAAGGTGCTGGCGAAGGCGGGTGGG
>NZ_JBJJBR010000011.1:0-111998 GCF_045449635.1 Sabulicella flocculans
GGGTGGCGGCCTCCCGCGCCTCCGCCCCCTTGCTGGCGCCGGGGCCGCGCGCCGCCTGCGACGCGCTGGCGGCGATGCTGGCGGCGCCGTCCTGGCGCCGGCCCGCCCTGGCGCGCGCCGCCGGCTTCCGCCACCACGCCGCGGCGGGCGAGGCCTGGCTCAGCCTGTGGCTGGCGCTGCCCTGAGGCGGCTGGCCGCCAGCGCCCGGCGGAAGCCGTCCTCCAGCGCGTCGCGCACCCCCTCGGGGGAGAAGCGCGCGGCGGCGTAGGCGCGCTGCGCCGCCACCTGCGCCCGCCAGGCGTCGTCATCCTCCAGCAGGCGCAGCGCCGCCGCCGCCAGCCCGGCCGCGTCCTCCGCCACCGCGCAGGGCGCGCCGTCCAGGCCCTGCACGCCCACCGGCGTGGTCACCAGCGGCAGGCCGGCATGCAGCGCCTCCACCACCTTCAGCTTCACCCCGGCGCCGAAGCGCAGCGGGCAGATGGCCAGCCGGGCGGCGGCGTAGCGGCGGCGCAACTCCTCGTCCGGGACGAAGCCGGTCACCTCCACCCCCGGCCCGGCCAGCGCCCGAACCTCCGGCGTGGGGCTGGAGCCGACGATGGACAGCGCCGCGTCCGGCCGCCGCGCGCGCACCAGCGGCATCACCTCCTGCACCAGCCAGGCCGCGGCGTCCACGTTGGGCGGGTGGCCGAAGCCCGCCACGAACACCAGGCCGGCGCGGCCTTCCGGCCCCGGCGGCGCCTCGGGCAGCGGCGGCAGCGTGAAGGACAGCAGCGTCATCGCCGCGGTGCCCGGCGCCAGGCGGCGCACCTGCGCCGTCTCCTCCTCCGACAGGTAGATGACCAGGTCGCTGCCGGCCCAGGCGGCGCGCTCCTCCGCCTCGGCGCGCCCGGCCTCGGCGCGCAGGGCGGCGGCGCGGGCGGGGTCGCGCGCCTCCACCACCGCGGCCTCGCGGCGCAGGCGCTCGTGGTGCAGGTCGTGGCCGTAGAACAGGCGCGGCACCGCGGGCGCCAGCGCCTCCAGCGCCGGCAGCAGCGCCGCCGCCACGTGCGGGCGCGACAGCACCGCCTGGTCCAGCTGCCCCGCGTTCTCGCGCAGCCAGCCGGCGAAGTCGGGGCGGCCGGGGCCGGCGATGCACTCCACCCCCAGCCGCTCCAGCGCGGCGCGGTAGGGCGGCAGGTCCAGCCCGTTCAGCGGCCAGAACTTCACCGCGTGGCCGGCGGCCAGCAGCGCCTGCACGACCGACAGCGTGGCGCGCGACCCGGCATCCTGGTCGGGGGTGGGGATGTTGTTGTCCGCCAGCAGCACCACGCGGCGCGCCCCGTCCGCGGGGGCGCGGTCGCGCGCGCGGATCAGGTGGGTGCCGTTGGGCTCGTGCCGCTCCAGCACCGCGCGGTGGCGCTCGAACAGGCGGCGCAGGTTGGTCACCTGGTGGGCCTTCACGCCTTGCGTCACGTCCGTCCCGTGCGAGGCGCCCTCGTGGTGCATCACCGTCGCCCACGGCACGTAGAGGGTGCGCCAGCCCGCCGCGCGCAGGCGGAAGGCGAGGTCGGTGTCCTCGCAATAGGCGGGCAGGAAGTGCTCGTCGAAGCCGCCCATCGCCTCCCAGGCGGCGCGCGGCAGCATGATGGCGGCGCCGGAGCAGTAGTCGGCCTCGCGCAGGTAGGTGAATTCGGGCTGGCGGGGGTCCTGCCGGTTGCCCCAGTTCCAGGCCGAGCCGTCGCGCCACAGGATGCCCCCGGCCTCCTGCAGCCATCCCCGGGGGTACAGCAGCCGCGCGCCCGCCAGCCCGACCGGCCCGGGGAAGCCGGGGTGGGGCTCGGTGAGCGCGGCGTGCAGCGCGTCCAGCGCGCCGGGCATCACCTCGGTGTCGTTGTTCAGCAAGAACAGGAACTGCCCGCGCGCCAGGGTGGCGGCGTCGTTGCAGGAGCGCAGGAAGCCCAGGTTCTCCGCGCGCTCGACGTAGCGCAGGCCGCGCACCGCGCGCAGCGCCGGCGCCTGCGGGTCGCCCGAGGCGTCCTCCACCAGCAGGACCTCGAAGGGCAGGGCAGGGGGGAAGGCCGCCAGCGAGGCGAGGCAGCGCAGCGAATGCGCCACCTGCCCGTAGGCCGGGATGATGACGGACAGCACCGGCGCGTCGGAGGTGGGCAGCACCACATCGCCGGGCCGCGGCACCGCCAGCTCGGGCGGCAGGCCCAGCGCCGCGCGCATGTCCAGGCGGCGTCCCAGGGCGCGCTGCCACAGGAAGCGCAGCCGCGCGGTGACGAAGCCGCGGCGCTTCCACACCTCCTCGCGCAGCCGCCCCTCCCGCGCCCAGCCCGCCAGCCGGCGGGCGCGGTGGAGCTGTCGTCTCACGAACGGGACTGCGGAGGCCATGCCGGCTTGTATCGCGCCGCGGCGGGGCGCGACAGGGCGGCTCACGGCGCCGGGTGCAGCGCCTCCTCCAGCCGCAGGCACAGCAGGTGGCCCGCCGCCAGCTGCCCCTGCTGGATCAGCGGCGTGGAGTCCGAGGGGATGCGCATCTCGGCATCGGCCAGCGCGGCCATGGCGCCGCCGTCGCGCCCGGTCAGCGCCACCGTTCCCAGGCCGCGGGCGCGCGCGGCGCGCATCGCTTCCACCACGTTGGGCGAGCGCCCGGAGGTGGAGATGCCCACCAGCACGTCGCCCGCCCGCCCCAGCGCCTCCACCTGGCGGGCGAACAGGCGCTCGAAGCCGTAGTCGTTGCCGATGCCGGTGAGGGCGGAGCTGTCCACCGTCAGCGCCAGCGCCGCCATGCCCGGGCGGTCGTGCATGAAGCGCGAGACCAGCTCGGCCGCCAGGTGCTGGGCGTCCGCCGCGCTGCCGCCATTGCCGCAGAACAGGATCTTGCCGCCGCGCCGCAGCGCCGCCTCGCACAGCGCCACGGCGGCGGCGATGGCGGCGTGCAGCGCCGCGTCGTCGCGCATGCGGTCCAGCACCTCGGCGGAACGGGCCAGGTAGTCGCGGGTCTCGGTCGGCATGGGGGCGTGTATCGCGCCCCGGCCGCGCCCGCGCAACTTGGGCGCGCTTCCCCTGCCGCGCGCGCCCCTGTAAGCACGCCGCCATGCCCATCCTCGTCACCGGCGCCGCTGGCTTCATCGGCGCGCACCTGGTCCGCGCCCTGCTGGCGCGGGGCGAGGAGGTGGTGGGCCTCGACAACCTCAACCCCTACTACGACCCGGCGCTGAAGCAGGCGCGGCTGGAGGCGATGACGGCGGCGGCCCGCCCAGGCCAGTTCCGCTTCCACCGGCTCGACCTCGCCGACCACGCCGCCGTGCTGGAGCTGTTCGCCGCCGAGCGCCCGGACCGCGTGGCCCACCTGGGCGCCCAGGCCGGGGTGCGCTGGTCGCTGGAGCAGCCCTTCGCCTACACCGCCGCCAACGTCACCGGCCAGCTCGCCATCCTGGAGGGCGTCCGCCGCTCGGAAGGGCGGGTGCGGCACGCGGTGCACGCCTCCACCTCCTCGGTGTACGGCGCGCGCACCGGCGGCCCCTTCGCCGAGGGCGACCGCACCGACCATCCCGCCTCGCTCTACGCCGCCACCAAGAAGGCCGGCGAGGTGATGGCCGAGAGCTACGCCGCCCTCTACGGCCTCTCGCTCACCGCGCTGCGCTTCTTCACCGTCTACGGCCCCTGGGGCCGGCCCGACATGGCGGTGTGGCTGTTCACCGCGGCGATGACGCAGGGCCGCCCCATCCGCCTGTTCAACGAGGGGCGGATGCGGCGGGACTTCACCTTCGTGGACGACATCGTCGCCGGCGTCCTGGCCGTGCTGGACCACCCGCCCGCCGCGCCGGGCCAGCGCATCTACAACATCGGCAACTCCCGCCCGGAGGAGCTGGGCACGCTGGTTGCCACGCTGGAGCGCCTGCTGGGCGTCACCGCGGCGAAGCAGCTGCTGCCGATGCAGCCCGGCGACGTGCCGGCCACCTACGCCGACATCTCGGCCATGCGGCGCGACTTCGGCTGGGCGCCCACCACCACGCTGGAGGGGGGGCTGGAGCGCTGGGTGGCCTGGTGGAAGGCCCGCGCGGCATGACGCCGCTGGAGGGGCGCCGCGTCGCCGTGCTGGGCGACGCCATGCTGGACCGCTTCCTGTACGGCGCGGCCGAGCGCCTGTCGCCCGAGGCGCCGGTGCCGGTGGTGCGGCTGGCCCGGCGGGACTCCATGGCCGGGGGCGCGGGCAACGTGGCGCGCAACATCGCCGCCCTGGGCGGGCAGCCCGCCCTGGTGGCCCTGGCCGGCGAGGACGCGGACGGCGCCGAGCTGGCCGCGCTGCTGGGCCCCGGCGCGCGGCTGCTGCGCGGCCCGGGGCGGCGCACCACGGCCAAGCTGCGCGTCATCGCCGCCCGCCAGCAGGTGGTGCGGGTGGACGAGGAGCACGCCGCCCCCGCCACCGCGGCGGAGGAGGCGGCGCTGCTGGTGGCGCTGGACGGCGCGCTGCCCGGCGCCGGCGCCCTGGTGCTGAGCGACTACGGCAAGGGCGTGTTGACCCAAGCGGTGTGCCGCGCCGCCATCGCCCGCGCCCGCGCCGCCGGCGTGCCCTGCCTGGTGGACCCCAAGGGCACCGACTACGCCCGCTACGCCGGGGCCGACGCCCTGACCCCCAACGCCAAGGAGCTGGCCGAGGCCACCGGCCTGCCCGTGGCCACCGACGCCGAGGCCGAGGCCGCCTGCCGCGCCCTGCTGGCCCGCGTGCCGGTGGGCGCCGTGCTGGCCACCCGCAGCGAGAAGGGCATGCTGCTGGTGCCGCGCGACGGCGCCCCCGCCCGCGTCCCCGCCGTGGCGCGCGAGGTGTTCGACGTCTCCGGCGCCGGCGACACCGCCATCGCCACCCTGGCGCTGGCGGTGGCCAATGGCCGCGGGCTGGAGGCGGCGATGCGCCTGGCCAACGCCGCCGCGGGCGTGGTGGTGGGCAAGCTGGGCACCGCCACCTGCTCGGCCGCCGAGCTGGACCACGCGCTGCGCGAGGCCGAGGGCGCGGAGGGCGCCGTGCTGCCCTGGGCCGACGCCGCCCGGCTGGTGCGCGAATGGCAGGGCCAGGGGCTGCGCGTCGGCCTGGCCAATGGCTGCTTCGACGTGCTGCACGCCGGCCATGTCCGCCTGCTGCGCGACGCGCGGCGCCACTGCGACCGCCTGGTGGTGGCGCTGAACGAGGACGCCTCGGTGGCGCGGCTGAAGGGTCCCTCGCGCCCGCTGAACCCGCTGGGCGACCGCGCGGCGGTGATCGGCGCGCTGGCCGCGGTGGACGCGGTGGTGGCCTTCGCGGAGGACACGCCGCTGCAGGCCATCCTGGCCCTGCGCCCCGACCGGCTGTTCAAGGGCAGCGACTACCGGCTGGACCAGGTGGTGGGCGCGGCCGAGGTGGCCTCCTGGGGCGGCGAGACGGTGCTGCTGGACCTGCTGCCGGGGCGCAGCACCACCGCGCTGGTGCGCCGCGCCGGCGGCTGAGGCGCGCCGCCGCCCGCCCGTGGACCCCCCTGCGGCCCCGGTGGTAGGCTGGGCCATGGCGCGCGACGACCGGCTCCTGCTCATCGCCAGCCAGCGCTTCGGCCTGGGCGGCGATGCCGGCGACATCGGGGCCGACCCGCGCGGCTGGGCGCGCGACCAGGCGCGCCGCCCCGCCGACCCGCTGCCCGATTCCCTGCCCGGCATCGCCGAGGCCATCGCGAACGAGCGCGCGGGCCGCGCCTTCAACACCCGGCTGCGCGCCGCCCGCGCCCTGGCGCAGGAGCGCGGGGAGGAGCCGCCCCGCCCGCCGCCGCGCGCCGAGCGCGGCTTCTCCGGCCCCAACGAGACCGCCAACGACCTGCTGGCCGCCTGGCTGGACCGCGCCCCGGCCACCGCCGCCCCGCTGGCCGAGCGCCTGGTGCTGCACTGGCACGACCACTTCACCACGAGCCGCGCCCGCACCATCGTCGGCCACTTCCTGCCGGACCTGGAGCGCACGGCCATCCGCCCGCACATCCACGGCCCCTTCGCCGCCATGCTGAAGGCGGCGGTGCTGCACCCGGCGATGCTGATCTACCTCGACGGCGCCGCCTCGGCCGGGCCGGATTCGCCCCTGGCCCGCCGCCGCCCTGGCCGCCTCGGCCTGAACGAGAACCTGGGCCGCGAGATCCTGGAGCTGCACACCCTGGGCGTGGATGGCGGCTACGGGCAGGAGGACGTGCGCGCCCTGTCCCTGGCGCTCTCCGGCTGGACCATCGGCTTCGGCGAGGACCCGCCGCCCTTTCCCTTCGACCCCGCCCGGCACCAGCCCGGGCCCAAGGTGCTGCTGGGCCGCACCTACGCCGAGGACGGGCCGGGCCAGGCGCCGGCCATGCTGGACGACCTGGCCCGCCACCCCGCCACCGCCCGCCACGTCGCCCGCCGCTTCGTGCGGCACCTGGTGGGCGGCGGGCTGCCGGGGCTGGAGGCGCGGATGGCCGCGGCCTTCGCCGCCTCCGGCGGCCAGCTGGGCGCGATGACCCGCGCGCTGGTGGAGGACCTGGAGTCCTGGGGGCCGCCGCGCAAGCTGCGCCCGCCCATCGAGCTGCTGCTGGGCGCGGCGCGCCTGCTGGGCGGGCTGCCGCCGCGCCCGGCGCCCGCCGCCGCGCTGGACGCCATGGGCCAGCCCTTCGCCACCGCGCCGCTGCCCGCCGGCTGGCCGGCGGCGGACGACGCCTGGACCTCGCCCGACGGGGTGAAGACCCGGCTGGACTGGGCGGCGCAGCTCGCCGCCGCCCTGCCGGCCGGCACGGACGCGCGGGCGCTGCTGCACCGCGCCCTGGGCCCGGCCGCCAGCGCCGAGACCCGCCGCGCCGTGGACCGCGCCGAGGACGGCCGGCAGGCGCTCGCCCTCCTCCTCCTGTCGCCGGAGTTCCAGCGCCGATGAGCCACCCCGCCGCCCGCCGCGCCGTGCTGGGGGGGCTGGGCACCCTGTTCGCCTGGGGCTTCGCGCCGCACCGCGCGGCGGCGCAGGGCCGCGACCCGCGGCTGCTGGTGGTGGTGCTGCGCGGGGCGCTGGACGGGCTGGCGATGGTGCAGCCGGTGGGCGACCCCGCCTTCGCCGCGCTGCGCGGCGCCGAATCCGGCACGCCGCACCGGCTGGACGACCTGTTCGCCCTGCACGCCGGCATGCCGCGCCTGCTGGCGATGTTCGCGGCGGGCGAGGCGCTGGCGGTGCACGCCGCGCACACCCCCTATCGCGGCCGCTCCCACTTCGACGGGCAGGACGTGCTGGAAAGCGGGCTGGGCGGCGTACCGGGCGGGGCGCGCACCGGCTGGCTGAACCGCGCGCTGGAGGTGCTGCCGCGCGGCGCCCGCCTGCCGGCGCCGCGCGGCCTCGCCATCTCGCCCACCGTGCCGGTCATCATGCAGGGCGCCGCCCCGGTGGAGACCTGGCAGCCCCAGGCCTTCCGCTACGCCGACCCCGCCCTGGTGGCCCGCCTGCTCGACCTCTACGAGGCGCGCGACCCGCGGCTGGCCGAGGCGCTGCGCCAGGGCGCGGCGCTGGACGACGCCCTGCAGGCCGAGGGCCAGGGCCGCGCCGCCCCCGGCCTGCCGCGCTTCGTGGCCGAGGCGCAGGCGGCGGCGCGCATCATGTCCCGCCCCGACGGGCCGCGGGTGGCGGCGCTGAGCGTCACCGGCTGGGACACCCACGCCGCCCAGGGCACGGCGCAGGGCGCGCTGGCGCAGCGCCTGGGCCTGCTGGACCAGGCGCTGGGCGCGCTGCGCGACGGGCTGGCGCCGGCCTGGGCCGACACGGTGGTGGCGGTGGTGACGGAGTTCGGCCGCACCGCCGCGCTGAACGGCAGCCGCGGCACCGACCACGGCGCGGCCTCGGCGGCGCTGCTGCTGGGCGGGCGGGTGGCCGGCGGGCGGGTGCTGGCCGACTGGCCCGGCCTGGCCCCGCACGACCTGCTGGACGGCCGGGACCTGCGCCCCACCACCGACCTGCGCGCCGTGCTGGCCGGGGTGCTGGAAGCCCAGCTCGGCCTGGGCGGGGCGGCGCTGCGGGCGGCCTTCCCGGACGCCGGGCTGCGCCCGCTGCGCGGCCTGCTGCGCGCGTGAGGGGGCGGCCCGGCTATCCCGCCGCGCCGGGAAATGCGACATGCCCGGGAGGCAAGCCGGGGAGCAAGGGCTGAATGTTCGCGCGTCTGAGCGACGGCAGGGCGAGGCTGCGGGCCGGCGCGCTCGCCATCCTGCCCGGGCTGGTGCATTTCGCCGCCGCCCCGCTGCGCCTCGCCCCGGCGGGCGGGCGGGTGTCCTGGCTGCGCCTGTTCCTGCCCGAGACGGAAATCCTCAACCTGCGCCAGCTGCGGCTGGAGGGGCCCCCGGCCGAGGCGCTGGCCCAGGCCACCGTCACCCTCTCCTCCATGCACCGCAGCATGCCCGCGCCCGACGCCTTCCTGCACGGCCAGCCCCTGCACACCGAGCGCGAGCCCTTCCCCTTCTGGCAGGTGCGCTTCCGCACCCCGGTGGAGGTGCGGCTGCTGGAGCTGGAGAACCGGCACGACGCCTGGTGCGGCCGCGCCTACGGCCTGTGCGCCGCGGTGGGCCACGCCGACGGCGCGGTCTGGAGCTTCGACAACCTGGACCCCGCCCTGCTGCGCCTGCGCCTGGGCGCCTTCGCCTGCCGCCTGCAGGACCTGGGCGCGCATGTGGGCGCCCTGCGCGGCCCGGCGCGGCCGCCCGAGGCGCTGGTGCGCGAGCTGCTGGCCGCCTCCGAATCCCTGCTGGCCCTGGCCGGCGAGCTGCTGGCCGGCGCCAGCCCGCCGCCCGAGGCCGGCCCCGCCGCCCGCGGCCGGCTGGTGGGCGTGCTGTCCGAGCTGTCGCACCTGCTGGAGGGGCGGCACCTCGCGGCCTTCCTGGGCCATGCCGGCCGGGTGGCGGACGCGCTGCTGCACCGCGCCGCCCGCCCGGCCGACGCCGCGCCCGAGCCCTTCGAGGCCGAGGCGCTGGCGCTGCTGTTCGGCGACATGGTGATGGCCGGCGGCAAGGCGCCGCTGGCCGCGGTGGGCGAGTGCGACGCCCTGCTGAAGGACGCCGCGCGCACCCGCCAGGTCGAGGCGCGGGTGAACGCGCTGTATGCCCGCGCCGGCAAGGACCCTGCCATCCAGCCCATCATGTTCCGCGCCCACGGCATGAGCGGCTCGGAGCTGCGGCGCGACCCGGCCTCCTTCGTGGCCGCGATGAAGGAGGTGGAGGCGGCGCTGGGCGCCCTCGGCCACCCGGCCGCCATCTGCTACGGCACGCTGCTGGGCGCCGTGCGCGAGGGCGACTTCATCGCCCATGACGACGACGTGGACATGGCCATGCAGGTGTCCGCCGCCGACGAGGAGGCGCTGATGGCGGAGCTGCGCGGCATCGTCGCGGGCCTGGCCGCGCGCGGGGTGAAGGCCATCGTCACCGAGGGCTACCGCTTCCTCAAGGTGCTGGCCCCCGCCGCCGGGCGCCACGTGGACGTCTTCCCCATCCTGCGCACGGCCCCCGGCACGGTGCGCATGTACATGGAGCAGCTTCGCATCCGCGACGTGCCGGAGGCCTGCGTGCTGCCCTTCGGCGCCATGGAGTTCCGCGGCGCGCGCTTCGCCATCCCCGCCGACCCGCCGCGCTTCCTGGAGGAGCGCTACGGCGCCACCTGGCGCACGCCCATGCGCGTCGTCGGCTCCAACAACCAGGAGGCCTGAGCCTTGGCCCGCATCGCCGTGCTGGGCGGCGGCTCCTTCGGGACCGCCGTCGCCGCCGCCGCCGCCCGCGGCGGCGAGGAGGTGGCGCTGGTGTGCCGCACCGCCCGCCAGGCCGAGGCCATCGGCCGCACCGGCCGCAACGCCGACTACTTCCCCGACATCGCCCTGCCGCCCGGCCTGCGCGCCACCGCCGAGGTGGACGCGTGCCGCGCGGCGGAGGTGCTGTTCCTCGCCATCCCGGCGCGCCACATGGACGACTACATGCCCCTGCTGTCCGGCGGGCTGCGGCCGGGGGCGGCGGTGGTGAACCTGGTGAAGGGGCTGGACACCCGCCGCCTGACCTTCGCCGAGCGCTTCGCGCAGGACGCGCCGGGCGTGGGCTACGTGGCGCTGAAGGGCCCGACCTTCGCCCGCCCGCTGCTGCTGGGCGAGTATTCCGGCCTGACCATCGGCACCGCCGACCCGGCGCTGGAGGCGCGGCTGCGCGCCCTGTTCGGCGGCGGCGCCATCGACTTCGACTCCTGCGCCTCCGCCGCCGCGGTGGACGCGGTCAGCGCGCTGAAGAACATCTACGCCATCATGCTGGGCGTGCTGGCCTCGCTGAACCTGTCGGACAACACGCGCTTCATGTTCATCACCCGCGTGCTGGCCGAGGCGCGGCAGGTGATGGAGGTGCTGGGCTTCGACCCCGGCGTCGTCTCGCTCTACTGCGGGGTGGGGGACATCCTGCTCACCGGCTCCTGCGACACCAGCCGCAACCGCACGCTGGGGCTGATGATCGGCAAGGGCATCCCGGTGGACCCCAACCGGCCGGACTTCCTGGCCGAGGGCGTGCGCTCCGTGCGCATCATCGCCGAGCACCTGCCGCCGGGCGCCGCGCCGCTGATCGGCGCGCTGACCGCCGTGCTGGACGGCGCCATCCCGCCGGGCGAGATGCCCGACATCCTGCTGCGCGGCCGCGCGGCGGCCTGAAGGGGGCGCGCCGAGGGGAAGGCGGCCTCAGCCGCCCACCATCTGGTGGCCCACCTTGCGCTGCGGCACCCGCCAGCCGGGGCCGTAGCGGTCGGCCAGGAAGTCCTCCGGCCGGGCGGGCGCGCCGAACTCCATCCCCCGGAAGGCGATGCGCCCCAGCGGCAGCACCAGCTCCCGCCGCACCGGGCGGATGCGCATGCCCTCCATCAGCATCGCCACCTGCCCGTCATCCAGCGGGATGATGGGGAACAGGTCCACCGCGAAGCGCCGGCCGGGCGGGCGCACCTGCGCGAACAGCCGCGGGTCGAGCCGGGCATGGAAGCCCAGCCCCTGCAGCCCCTCCACCACCGCCGCCATGCCGGCGGCGCCGTCCGCGGCGGGCAGCTCCACCGCCAGGTCCACGTCGTCGTCATGGGCGATGAAGTCGCCCTCGCGCACCGCGCCCAGCAGCGTGCCGTAGCACAGGGCGCTGCGGTGGCCGAGCGAGTCCAGCGCCGCCTGCACCTCCCCCATCACCGCCAGCACCATGGGGGCGTTGGGCGCCAGGAAGGGGCCGCTGAGGCCATGGACGCGCAGCATCAGCGGCATCTGCTCCGGCCGGCCGCCCAGGGCCGGGAACTCGGCGTTCACCGCCTGCTCGAAGGCGGCGACGGCGGCGGCGTCGGGCGGGATGCCGCCGCAGGCGCGCAGCCGCTCCACCGGCACCCGCGCGGCGGCCGGCAGGAAGTCGTCCAGCACGGCGAAGGCCAGGGCGCCCAGCGCCAGCTCCGGCGGGTCGGGCACCTCCGTCACGTCGCGGCCCATCAGGGCGCGCAGCAGGGCGGCGGCGGCGGGCAGGCGGGCGCGCCGCGCCTCGGGCGGCAGGGCGCGCAGCGCCGCCAGCAGCGCCGCCATCGCCTCCCACCGCAGGTCGCGCAGCGCCGCGGCGTCCAGCGGGCCGCCGGCCAGCGCGGCGCCGATGCCGCGGAACAGGCGCGTGGCGGCCAGCAGCGCCTGCGCCGGCGCCGGGTGGCCCGGCAGCTCCTCCGCCAGCGCCAGCACCAGGTCCTCCGCCGCGGCGCGCAGCGCGGCCACCCGCCCGGCCAGCCATGCGGGATCGTCGGTGGCGACGTCGAAGGGCTCCGTCCCCGCGCAGTCCAGCGTGATGCGCACCGCGCGGGTGCCGCGCCGCCCCGGCCGGCTGTGCAGCAGCAGCGCCGCCGCCGCCGCCGGCTCGGCGAAGCGCAGGCGCACCCAGGGGTCGCGCACCCAGCCCGTCGCCACCTCGCGGCCGCGCAGCGGGTCGCCCGCCATGTTGGTGACGTGGGAGGCAGTGACGGCGTAGCTGCCCTCCGGCGGCCGCGGCACGCCCTCCAGCGCCACCTTCACCAGCGCCACCCGGCTCATGCCGGTGGCGGCGACCTGCGCCTCGCGCAGGGGGGCGGGCAGGGGGATGCGCAGCGGCTCCAGGTCGAAGGTCATCAGGCCGGGCAGGGCCTCCAGCAACGCCGCGGCCCGCGCCTTCTTCATCGTCCCCGTCATCCCATGCCCCCCGGCCAGCCCATCCATGCGGGGGCCATCGCACGTCGCGCGGCGCCGGCATAGGCGCCCCGGCGTCAGCCGCCCGCCGTCATGGCCGCCATCGCGCCGAGCAGGGCAGGGGAGCCCTCCATCCCCTCGCCCTGCCAGACCGCGACGAAGGGCGCCTCCGCCGCGCCGGCCAGCCACAGGGCGGCCAGGCGGTGGTTGCCGTCCAGCATCGCGGCGTCCCAGCCGCCGCCGCCGCGGGTGCGGAAGGCGCCGCCGGGCACCGGGTCGAACAGCACCGCCGGGTGCGCCAGGCGGGCGGTGCACAGGATGTCCAGCACGCGCTCCAGCCGGCCCTCGATGCGCGCGGCCGCCCCGGGGCCGCGCAGCTCCGCCGCCATGCCGGGGTCGTAGGCGCCGCGGGCCGAGGCGTCGCGCAGGAAGGCGAGGTAGAGGTTGTCCTCCTCCATCCCGCCCCATTCGACGTGGCGCACCAGCCCCTTGAGCAACAGCATCCAGTAGCGCGCCGAGCCGAACCCCTCCGCGGGGCCGGCGGCGTCCTCCAGCCGGGCGGCGGCCCGGCGCAGGGCGGGCAGCAGGGCGAACCGCCCGCCGCCCGCGGCCGCCACCGCCTCGCGCAGCGCTTCCAGCGCGGGGGCGGCGGCGCGGTCGGCGCAGAGCAGGGCGGCGATGGCGGGCGAGGCGGCGACGTCCAGCCGCGGGCAGGCGGCGGGGTCGGCCGCCACGCCCAGGCGCAGCCCGATGGACCGCCCCCAGGCGCGCCGCGCGGCCAGGGCGGCGCAGGGCGGCGCGTCGGCCCGGCTCCAGCCCGCCGTCCAGGCCGGCAGGGCGGGGTGGCGGCGCAGCGCGGCCTCCAGCCCGGAAGCCGGCGCCGCGCCCACCAGCGCCTCCCGCGCCAGCGCCCCGGCTTCGGGGGAGAAGGCGCCGCCGTCATGCACCACGTCCCACTCCGCCGGGCCGCCGCGCGGGTCCGCCGCCAGGGCGGCCACGCCGGGCCCCGCCGGCCCCGGCCACGCCGCCGCCTCCTGCGCGCCGGCGGCGAGGGCCAGCGCGCCCAGGCCCGGCCCCTCCTCGCCGAGGTCCAGGAAGCGGCAGCCGGCGAGCGGCAGGGAGGCGATGAAATCCTTCAGGGCCGGGCGTCCCGCTGCTCGAAATCCGCGGAACGTCCCGCAGAATGCTTCGCGTCTTGCGCAAGTGTCGCGAAGAAGCAAGCAGTTTCACTTAGATTGACAGCAAGTAAAATCCTCAGGAATTTGATGCCAGGACAACAGCGGGCAAGGCGGGGCGCATGACGCGCAGCAAGACGGTGATCACCTTCGGGACCTACGACTTGTTCCACATCGGCCACCTCAACGTCCTCCACCGCGCGGCGGCCCTGGGCGGGCGGCTGGTGGTCGGCGTCTCCTCAGACGCGCTGAACTTCAGCAAGAAGGCCGCCTTCCCCGTCTTCTCCCAGGCCGACCGCATGGCGATCATCCGCGCCATCCGCGTGGTGGACGAGGTGTTCCTGGAGGAGAGCCTGGAGCAGAAGGGCGACTACATCCGCGCCCACCACGCCGACGTGCTGGTGATGGGCGACGACTGGGCCGGCAAGTTCGACATGTTCCGCTCCCTGTGCGAGGTCGTCTACCTGCCGCGCACGGAGGGCATCTCCACCACCGCCATCAAGCAGGGGCTGGAGCGCGAGCGCATCGTCCAGGCCTGAGGGGACGGCCGCCCCGTCGCCGCCATTCGCCATCGCAAGGAGCGGAGAGCCTTGAGCCCGCAGGATTCCACCTCGCCCGCGGCGCAGCTGCAGGCCGCCGAGGCGCTGACCACGCAGACGCTGCGCTTCCACCCCGACCACCAGGCCGGCTTCATCGAGTTCGCCGCGCCCGACGAATCCGGCCGCTGCTGGTTCGGCGGCTGGGTGCGCGACGCCGCGCCGGACGAGGACGGCGCGCTGCTGCTGGACCGGCGCAAGTTCCCCGGGCTGCTGCGCCTGTGCCGCTACCATCGCGACGACCTGCCGCCGGGCGCGTCGGGCTTCCTGGGCCTGTTCGAGGGCGAGTGGCAGCCCGGCCCGGCGACCACGGAGATCTTCCTCGCCCTCGCCGGGGCGGCGCCGGCGCACCTGCGCTCGCTGTCGCCGCTGCGGGTGGTGCCGCTGCGCGACGTCGCCCTGCTGTTCGAGCAGGTGGAGGGCTGCCGCCCCCGCGGCCCCTTCGCGGCGCTGCGCGACGCCCTGCTGGCGCCGGACAGCTGGATGGCCGGCAACGCCCAGGCCGCCGGGCTGCCGCTGCATTGCGGCTTCGACCAGGTGCTGCTGCTGCCCGGCTTCGGCTGCGTGGTGGAGGGCTGGGTGCTCAGCCCCGCCCGGCCGGTGGCGGGGTTCACCCTGCGGCTGGACGGCCTGTCCATCCCCGCCGCCGCCGAGGGCACGCGCCGCCGCGCCCGGCCCGACCTGCGCGAGGCCTTCCCGGCCCTGGCCCCCCTGGCCGCCGAGGCCGGCTTCGTGGCGCTCTTCCGCCACGCCGGGCCGCTGCCGCTGGCCGGCGCCATGCTGCGCTTCGTCCACCCCGACGGCACCGCCAGCAACGAGGAGCTGCCCGCCGCCCGCGCCGGCTGGGTGGAGGCGGGGCTGGGCGAGGCCGAGCTGCTGCGCGCCTACCCGGCGCTGGAATACGAGCCCTTCGCGCCCGCGCTGGCGCAGGCCCTGGCGGCGCGCCGGCTGGCCGGCCGCCCGGCCCCGCGCCCGGCCCTGCCGCCCGCCCCGGCGCCGCGCGCCGTGCTGCGCGCCGTCGGCGGCACCCGCAGCGAGGCCTTCCGCCTGTTCGACGAGGCCGCCGCCCACGCCCCGCTGCTGGCCGCGCGCGGCTTCGGCATCGCCTTCCTGGGGCTGGAGACGCAGCGCGACGTGCTGCTGCCGCTGTTCCACGGCTTCCGCCGCGCCTTCGCCGGGCCGGCCTCCCTGTTCCTGGCCGGCGGCGCCGCGCCCTCCCTGGCCGAGCCGGCGCCGCTGCTGGCCGCGCTGGGCACGGAGCGCTTCCTGGCCATGGAGGCCTTCACCCGCCTGCCCGCGCCGCTGCTGGAGCAGGCGCTGGACCACTTGGCGGCCCCCCGCCTGCGCGAGGCGGTGATCCTCGGCCAGGGGCTGGGCGCCGCCGCGGCCGAGCCCGCCGGCCTGCTGGGCCCGGCCGCGCCGGGCCGCGCCCGCCCGCCCGCCGTGCTGGGCACCGTGGCCTGGACCGGCCCGCGCCCGCGGCCCAGCGAGATGGAGCGCCGCCTGGCCCTGGCCGCGGCGGTGGCGGCATGAGCGCGCCCGCGGGGCCGGTGGCGGTCCTGTCCCACACGCATCCCTCCGTCTCCAAGGGCGGGGCGGAGATCGCGGCGCACACGCTGTTCCAGGGGCTGCGCCGCCTGGGCGTGCCCGCCATCTTCGTCGCCGCCGTGCCGCGCCGCCTGGCGGCCGAGGTGGTGCCCGGCGGGCCGGACGAGCACGTCCTCCTCCACGACGAGGAGCGCTACGACCACTTTTTCAACCTGGGCGACCCCGCCCTGGCGGCCGAGCTGGCGGCGCTGCTGCGGGCGCGCGGGGTGGCGCTGGCCTGCTTCCACCACTTCCTGAACTTCGGCGCCGGGGCGCTGCGCGCGGTGCGCCAGGGCCTGGGCATCCCCACCTTCCTGGTGCTGCACGAGTTCCTGGCGATGTGCGCCCACCATGGCCAGATGGTGACGCGCCCGGCGCGGCTGCTCTGCCCCGCCGCCACGCCCCTGCGCTGCCTGCGCTGCTTCCCCGAGGGCGGCATCGACCAGGTGGCCGCGCGCCACGACCTGATGCGCGAGGCGCTGGGGCTGATGGACGGGCTGGTGGCCCCCAGCGCCTTCCTGGCCGGCCGCTTCGCCGGCTGGGGCCTGCCGCCGGGGCGCATCGCGGTGATCGAGAACGGGCTGGCCGGCTTCGACGGCCTGGTGCCGCCGCCGCGCCCCGCCGACGGCAAGGCGGTGATCGGCGTGTTCGGCCAGCTCACGCCCTTCAAGGGCCTGAACACCGTGCTGGACGCCGCCGACCTGCTGGCCGCCGAGCCCGAGCTGGCCGCGCGGCTGGAGATCCGGCTGCACGGGCTGCTGGTGGGCCAGGAGCCCGCCTTCGCCGCGCGCTTCGAGGAGGCGCTGCGCCGCCACCCCTTCCTGCGCTTCGCCGGCCCCTACGAGAACGAGGGCGTGCGCCGGCTGATGGCCGCCACCGACGCCGTGCTGGTGCCCAGCACCTGGTGGGAGAACTCGCCCCTGGTCATCCAGGAGGCCTACGCCGCCGGCCGCCCGGTCATCTGCTCGGGCATCGGCGGCATGGCGGAGAAGGTGCCGGAGGGCGTGGCCGGGCTGCACTTCGAGCCGGGCAGCGCGGCGGGGCTGCTGGGGGCGCTGCGCGACTTCGCGGCGCGCCCCGCCGGCGGCTGGGCGCTGCCCGCGCCGCTGGACGAGCGGGAGATGGCGGCGCGCTACCTGCGCGCCTTCGGGATGGGCGCTGCGCGCCCGCGGGACTGAGACGGGACTCGAGGCTGGGGAAGGGCGGAGCATGAGCGGTGGATTCAAGGGTGCGATCGAGGCAGTGGCGCCGACGGAGGTGTCGGGCTGGGTGGCCATCCCCGGCCTGCCCCTGCGCGGGCAGACGGTGCTGGCCTTCCTGGACGAGGCCTGCATCGGCGCCGGCCGGGTGGAGATCTTCCGCGAGGACCTGGCCGATGCGGGAATCGGCGACGGCTTCGCGGGCTACGTGATCGAGACCTCGCCGGTGCCGGCCAACGACCTGGGCCGGGTGACGGTGCGCCTCGACGCCAGCGACTTCCTGCTGGTGCAGCCGGGCGCGCGCGTCTCCGGCGGGGGCGCCGCCGCGGCCGCGGCCCCGGCGCGCCGCCCGCTGGAGATCGGCCCGGCCAACCTGCAATGGATGGCCGCGCGCGGCTGGCTGAGCCAGCCCGACTACGACCTGCTGAAGTTCTTCGACCGCATGGGCGTCTACGAGCGCGCCCTGCCCGGCGCGGAGGAGGCGCGCGACCGCCCGGCCGCCCTGGCCCGCGCCAGCATGGAGCTGCTGTGCCTGCGCGAGGTGGAGGTGGAGAAGCGCCCCGCCAAGACCCTGGCGGAGCTGCGCGACCTGATGGCCGTGGTGGCCGCCGAGGCGCGCATGGCCCCCGTGCTGGCGCTGTGGTGCGCCGACCGCGTGCGCCTGGGCGTGCGCGAGGGCAGCCACGCCGCCGCCGAGGCCGCCACCGGCCCGCTGGTGGACTACGACCTGGGCCCGGACCGGCTGGTGCTGGTGGCCGCCGGGTTGGGCTTCGACCACCTGCGCGCCCTGCCGGGCGGCGGGCTGGTGGCCTATGTCGGCCGCCTGGCCTGACGGCGCGGGGGCTTCCGCGCGGCCCCGCGCCGTGGGATCGGAAGCGCCCCACCATCCTGGACGGACACCCCGCATGACCGACGACGCCCTGGTTCCCGTGATCCTTTGCGGCGGCTCGGGCACGCGCCTGTGGCCGCTCTCGCGCGAATCCCTGCCCAAGCAGTTCTGGCCCTTGCTGGGCGGCGAATCCATGCTGGTGGAGACGGCGCGGCGCGGGCAGGGCGCGGGCTTCGCCCCGCCCCTGCTGGTGGCCGGCGAGGCCCAGCGCTTCGAGGTGGCCGAGCAGATGCGCGCCGCGGGCATCGCCGGCGCGCGCATCCTGCTGGAGCCGGAGGGGCGCAACAGCGCCCCGGCCATCGCCGCAGCCGCCGCGCTGCTGGCCCGCCAGGACCCCGGCACCGTGCTGTGGATCCTGCCGGCCGACCACGCGGTGGCCGACGTGCCGGCGCTGCACGCCGCCCTGGCCCGGGCGGCCGCGGCGGCGCGGGCCGGCCGCGTCGTCACCTTCGGCATGGCCCCCACCGCGCCCGAGACCGGCTACGGCTACATCGAGCACGGCGCGCCGCTGCCGGGCCTGCCCGGCGCGCTGGCGGTGGCCCGCTTCGTGGAGAAGCCCGACGCCGCCGCCGCCCGCGCCCTGGCCGCCGACGGCCGCCATTCCTGGAACAGCGGCATGTTCGTCGCCACCGCCGCCACCCTGCTGCGCGAGCTGGCGGCGCACGCGCCCGCCGTGCTGGCCGCCGCCGAGGCCGCGGTGGAGGCCGCCGCGCACGACCTGGACTTCATCCGCCTGGGCGCCGAGGCGTTCCGCGCCGCGCCCTCCATCTCCATCGACTACGCGGTGATGGAGCGCACCGCCCTGGCCGCCGTGGTGCCGGCCGAGATCGGCTGGTCCGACGTCGGCTCCTGGGACGCGCTGTGGGCGGCCTCGCCGCGCGACGCCTCGGGCAACGCGCTGTCCGGCCCCGTCGAGGCGCTGGACTGCGAGGGCTGCCTGGTGCGTTCGGAGGGGATGCTGACGGCCGCGGTGGGGCTGCGCGACGTGGCGCTGGTGGTGACGGACGACGCCGTGCTGGCGGTGCCGCGCGACCGCGCGCAGGACGTCAAGCGCATCGTGGAGCGGCTGAAGGCGCGCGGCGTGACCCAGGCGGTGGAGCACCGCCGCATGTTCCGCCCCTGGGGCCACTACGAGGGCATGATCCGCGGCGACCGCTTCCAGGTGAAGCGCATCACGGTGAAGCCCGGCGGGCGCCTGTCGCTGCAGACGCATTTCCACCGCGCCGAGCACTGGGTGGTGGTGCACGGCACCGCGCGGGTGACCCGCGACGCCGAGGTGCTGCTGGTGGGCGAGAACCAGAGCGTCTACCTGCCTTTGGGCTGCGTCCACCGCATGGAGAACCCGGGCAAGATCCCCCTGGTGCTGATCGAGGTCCAGGTGGGCTCCTACCTCGGCGAGGACGACATCGTGCGCATCGAGGACACCTACGGCCGCGGCTGAGGGCGGCCGCCTGTTTCAACCAGGGCGCGAAGGCGCTACCATCGCGTGCAGACGAGGCGCCGCGCGGGACATCCCGGGGACCACCGCATCTTGGACCAGACCGCCGACATCCAGGCGCCGCCCCGCGCGGCGCTCCCGCCCCGCCCGGCGGCGCTGCACGCCCTGGGCCTGCGCATGGGCGTGGACATCGACCGGCGCACGCTGGCCATGCTCGCCGCCGCCGACGCGGTGGAGGCGCCGGCCCTGGTGCGCTGCGCCCAGGAGGCCGGGCTGGACGCGCGCGCCCTGCCCATGGGCTGGGCCGACGTGCTGAACCTGGCCGGCGGCGGCTCGGCCGCCATGCTGCTGCTCAAGGATGGCGGCGCGGCGCTGCTGGAGGGCCGGGTGCCGGGCCGCGACGCCGTGCTGCTGCGCGACCCGCGCGACATGACCGCCCCCGCGCGGGAGGTGGACCGGGCGCGGCTGGAGGAGAACTGGCTGCGCGGGGGCATCGTGATGCGCGGCGCCGACGCGCACCGCGCCGCCGAGACGCCCTTCGGCCTGCGCTGGATCTGGCTGACGCTGAGCCCCGACGCGAAGCTGGTGCGCGACATCGGGCTGGCGTCGGTGGTGCTGGCGGTGCTGGGCCTGGCGCCGGCGCTGATCTTCATGAGCATCGCCGACCGGGTGATGCTGTTCCAGACCTACTCCACCCTGGTGCTGTTCGCGGCGATGATGGTGGTGATCACCGCCTTCGACGTGCTGCTGGGCTGGGCCAAGCGCCACCTGTCGGCCGTGCTGGCGCGCCGGGTGGACGCGCGGATGAGCCTGTTCACCATGGAGCGCCTGCTGCGCCTGCCGCTGGACTTCTTCGAGAAGACCCAGGCCGGGGACATCCAGTCGCGCATCTTCCAGATGCACCGCGTGCGCGACTTCATCACCGGCCCGATGTTCCGCACCTTCGTGAACGTGGTCACGCTGGTGGTGGTGCTGCCGGTGCTGTTCCTGATCTCGGTGCCGCTGACTTGGCTGGTGCTGCTGCTCACCGCGATGCTGGTGCTGCTGATCCTGGCCTTCCGCCCGGCCATCCGCCGCGCCACCGCCCGCGCGGTGGAGGCCGAGCGCGCCAAGGCCGTGGTGCTGGCCGAGACGGTGCAGGGCATGCGCACCATCAAGGCCCTGGCCATCGAGCCGCAGCAGAGCGAGGTGTGGAACCGCCGCACCGCCGAGGCGGTGCGGGCGCATTTCGACCTCATGGCGCTGACCAACCGGCTGGAAACCCTGTCCGAGCCCATCGAGGCGATGTTCCAGCGCTCGGTGATGATCATCGGCGCGGTGCTGGTGCTGCGCAGCGGCGGCGACACCACCATCGGCTCGCTCTTCGCCTTCATCATGCTGGCCGGGCGCGTCTCCGGGCCGCTGATGTCGCTGGTGAACCTGCTGCACGCCATCGAGCACGTCCGCATGGCCGTGGGCGAGGCCGGCTCCGTCGTCAACCACCCGGCCGAGCGCCCGGCCGGCGCGCAGGGCATCCGCCCCGCCATCCGCGGCCGCGTCTCCTTCCACGAGGTGTCCTTCACCTATCCCGGCACCGCCGCCCCCGTGCTGCGCGAGGTGAGCTTCGAGGCGCCGGAGGGCAGCATCCTGGGCGTGGTCGGCCGCTCCGGCTCGGGCAAGAGCACCATCACGCGGCTGCTGCAGTCGCTCAACGCCGGCTACACCGGCCTCATCAAGGTGGACGGCATCGAGCTGCGAGAGCTGGACCTGCAGCACCTGCGCCGCAACATGGGCGTCGTGCTGCAGGAGAACTTCATGTTCCGCGGCACCATCCGGGAAAACGTCGCCGCCGGGCGCATGGGCGTCTCCTTCAAGGACGTCATCCACGCCTGCCGCCTGGCCGGGGCGGAGGAGTTCATCGAGCGCCTGCCGCGCTCCTACGACACGCTGATCGAGGAAGGCTCGCCCAACCTGTCGGGCGGGCAGAAGCAGCGCCTGGCCATCGCGCGCGCGCTGGTGACCTCGCCCCCCATCCTGGTGCTGGACGAGGCGACCAGCGCGCTGGACCCCGAGAGCGAGGCCATCGTCAACGCCAACCTGCGGCGCATCGCGCGCGGGCGGACCATCCTCATGGTCAGCCACCGCCTGTCCAGCCTGGTGGACGCCGACCGCATCCTGGTGCTGGAGCGCGGCGAGGTGGCCGGCTGCGCCCCGCACGCCGAGCTGCTGCGCACCGTGCCGGCCTACCGCGCCCTGTGGGCCCAGCAGAACCGCGACGTCCGGGAGGGCGCGCCATGAACGCCATGCCGGGCCGGCCGCGGCCGGAGGAGCCCACCCTCGTCACGCTGGAATTCGTCTCGCCCACCGCGGCCGAGATCGCGCGGCCGCCGCGGCGGCTGGCGCGCAGCATCGTGCTGATCCTGGCCGCGCTGTTCGCCTGCATCATGGCCGTGCTGATCCTGCTGCCGATGGACCGGGTGGTGGTGGCGCAGGGGCGGGTGGTCAGCACCGTGCCCAACGTGCTGATCCAGCCGCTGGAGCCCGCCATCGTGCGCAGCTTCCACGTGCGGGTGAACCAGGTGGTCCGCCGCGGCGAGCTGATCGCCCACCTGGACCCCACCTTCGCCGGCGCCGACGTGGCGGCGCTGAGCGCGCAGGAACTCAGCCTCGCCGCCGAGGTGGAGCGGCTGGAAGCCGAGGCCGCCGAGCAGCCCTTCGCCCCCGGGCCGGGCCAGGCCATGGCGCTGCAGGCCGCCATCTTCGGCCAGCGCCGGGCGGAGCGCGAGTTCCGCGTGGAAAGCCTGCGCCAGCGCATGAACGTGCTGCAGGAGGGCATGGCCCGCAGCCGGGCCGAGCTGGCGCAGCTGGCCCAGCGCGCCCAGATCGCCGGCCAGATCGAGACCATGCGCCGCGACCTGGAGCGCGTGCAGGTCGGCTCGCGCCTCAACTCGCTGATTGCCACCGATTCGCGGCTGGAGATCCAGCGCACCATCGCCGCGCTGGAGGGCCAGCTGCGCGGCAGCGCGCGGGAGCTGGCCTCCGTCGCCGCCGACCTCGACGCCTTCCTGGGCAACTGGCGCGCCCAGGTCTCGCAGGACCTGGCGGCGCGCCGGCGCGACCTGTCCGACGTGCGCGAGGGGCTGGCCAAGGCGCGGCTGCGCCACACCCTGATCGAGATGCGCGCCCCGGTGGACGCCGTGGTGCAGGAGCTTGGCAAGAACTCCCCGGGCTCCGTCCTCGCGGCGGGGGAGCTGCTGGCGGCGCTGGTGCCGCTGGAGGCCCGGCTGGAGGTGGAGGCCGAGATCCAGCCGCGCGACCTGGCGCATGTCGGCATGGACGACCGCGTGGCGCTGAAGTTCGAGACCTTCCCCTTCATCCGGCACGGCATGGGCTGGGGCCGCGTCCTCAACCTGTCGCAGGACACCACGCGCGCCCAGCAGGTGGCCAACGCCCCCGCCTTCTACCGCGCCCGCGTCTCGGTGGACGAGATGAACCTGGTGAACATCCCGCCCGAGTTCCGCCTCATGCCCGGCATGCCTGTCCAGGCGGACATCATGGTGGGCACGCGCACCCCGCTGCGGTATCTGCTCGAGCGCGCGCTGCCCAACCTGGTCGAGGCGATGCGCGAGCCCTGAGGCGGAGGATTGGAGACGCGATGAGGATTGCAGTCGTTGGCGCCGGCTATGTCGGCCTGGTCTCCGGGGCGTGCTTCGCCGAGTTCGGCGTGGAGGTGGCGCTGGTGGACACCGACGCGGCCAAGGTCGCGGCCCTGGGCGAGGGGCGCATGCCCATCTACGAGCCCGGGCTGGACAAGCTGGTGGCCGACAACGCGCGGGAAGGCCGGCTGTCCTTCACCACCGACCTTTCGGCCGCGGTGGCCGGGGCGGACGCCGTGTTCCTGGCGGTGGGCACCCCCACCCGGCGCGGCGACGGCCACGCCGACCTCACCTACGTCTTCGCCGCGGCCGAGCAGGTGGCGCGCGCCGCCCGCGGCCCGCTGGTGCTGGTGACCAAGTCCACCGTGCCGGTGGGAACCGGCCGGCGCATCAAGGCCATCGTGCAGGCGGCCCGGCCGGAGCTGGACATCGCCGTCGCCTCCAACCCCGAGTTCCTGCGCGAGGGCGCGGCCATCGGCGACTTCATGCGCCCCGACCGCGTGGTGGTGGGCGTGGAGGACGGCCCCTCCGGCGAGCGCGCGGCCGAGGTGCTGCGCCGCCTGTACCGCCCGCTCTACCTCATCGAGAAGCCGGTGATGGTCACGGCGCTGGAGACGGCGGAGATCATCAAGTACGCCGCCAACGCCTTCCTCGCCATGAAGATCTCCTTCATCAACGAGGTCGCCGACCTGTGCGAGAAGGCCGGCGCCGACGTGCAGGAGGTGGCGCGCGGCATCGGGCTGGACGGGCGCATCGGCCGCAAGTTCCTCCATGCCGGGCCGGGCTACGGCGGCTCCTGCTTCCCCAAGGACACGCTGGCCTTCGCCCGCACCGGACAGGAACTCGGCGCGCCGCTGCGGCTGGTGGAGACCACCATCGCGGTGAACGACGCCCGCAAGGAGGCGATGGCCCAGCGCGTGGTGGATGCCTGCGGCGGCAGCCTGGCGGGCAAGACGGTGGCCGTGCTGGGCCTGACCTTCAAGCCCGAGACGGACGACATGCGCGACGCCCCCTCGCTCGCCATCCTGCCGCTGCTGGCGCAGGCGGGCGCCACCCTGCGCGCCTTCGACCCCGAGGGGATGCCCTTCGCCCGGCAGATGCTGCCCGAGGGCATCCACTACGCCCGCAACGCGCTGGACGCCGCCCAGGGCGCCGACGCCCTGGTGCTGCTGACCGAGTGGAACGAGTTCCGCGCCCTGGCCCCCGCCCGGCTGGCCGAGGCGATGGCCGGCCGCGTGGTGGTGGACCTGCGCAACGTGTGGGAGCCGGCGGCGATGCGCGAGGCCGGCTTCGCCTACCACTCGGTGGGCCGGGCCTGAACGCGGTGCTGGACGGCGCGCGCGCGGCGACGGACGACCTGGCCACCGGCCGCGCGGTGATCCGCGCCGAGGCCGAGGGGCTGCGCGCGCTGGAGGCCTCGCTGGGCGAGGCCTTCGCCCGCGCGGTGGCGGCGCTGGCCGGCGCCACCGGGCGCGTCGTCGTCTCCGGCATGGGCAAGTCCGGCCATGTGGGGCGCAAGATCGCCGCCACCTTCGCCTCCACCGGCACCCCGGCGCAGTTCGTCCACCCGGGCGAGGCCAGCCACGGCGACCTGGGCATGATCGTGCCCGGCGACGCCGTGCTGGCGCTGTCCAACTCCGGCAACACGGCCGAGCTGACCGACCTGATCGCCCATGCGCGGCGCTTCGCCCTGCCGCTGGTGGCCATCACCGCCGGGGAGGACAGCGCCCTGGCCCGCGCCGCCGACGTGGCGCTGATCCTGCCCCGCGTGCCGGAGGCCTGCCCGATGGGGCTGGCGCCCACCACCTCCACCACCATGCAGCTGGCGCTGGGCGACGCGCTGGCGGTGGCGCTGCTGCACCGGCGCGGCTTCACCGCCGACGACTTCGGCACCTTCCACCCCGGCGGCCGGCTGGGCGCCCAGCTGTCCCGCGTGGCGGACCTGATGCACGGCCCGGCCGAGCTGCCGACCTGCGCCCCCGCCACGCCGCTGCGCGAGGCGGTGATCGTGATGACCGGCAAGCGCTTCGGCTGCGTCGGCGTGCTGGAGGAGGGGCGGCTGGCCGGCGTGATCACCGACGGCGACCTGCGCCGCGCGCTGGAGGCCGGCGAGGCCGGGCTGCTGGACCGCCCGGCCGCCGGCGTGATGACCCGAAACCCCCTGACCGTGCCCCCCGCCACCCTGGCCGCCGAGGCGCTGCGCCGCATGAACGAGCGCCAGGTGACCGCCCTGTTCGTGACGGAGGAAGGCCGCCCGGTGGGCATCCTGCACGTCCATGACCTGCTGCGCGCCGGCGTGCTGTGAGAAGGACCCCGCGATGACCGACGTCCCCGTCCGCGACCTGCTGATCGGCCAGGGCCGCCCGCTGGCCTTCATCTGCGGCCCCTGCCAGATCGAGAGCCGCCAGCACGCGCTGGAGACCGCCGGGGCGCTGGCCGCCATGGCGCGCGAGGCCGGCGTGCCGATGATCTACAAGTCCTCCTTCGACAAGGCGAACCGCACCAGCGTGGGCGCCGCGCGCGGCATCGGCCTGAAGGAGGGCCTGGCCATCCTGGCCGAGGTGCGCGAGCGCACCGGCCTGCCCACCCTGACCGACGTGCACGCCCCCGAGCAATGCGCCCCGGCGGCCGAGGCGGTGGACGTGCTGCAGATCCCCGCCTTCCTGTCGCGCCAGACCGACCTGCTGCTGGCGGCGGGCGAGACGGGCGCGGCCATCAACGTCAAGAAGGGCCAGTTCCTGGCGCCCTGGGACATGGTGAACGTGGCGGACAAGATCGCCTCCACCGGCAACCGGCGCATCCTGCTGTGCGAGCGCGGCGCGAGCTTCGGCTACAACACGCTGGTTTCCGACATGCGCTCCATCCCCATCATGGCGCGCACCGGCTACCCGGTGGTGTACGACGCCACCCATTCGGTGCAGCAGCCGGGCGGGCAGGGCGGCAGCAGCGGCGGCCAGCGCGAGTTCGCCCCCGTGCTGGCCCGCGCCGCGGTGGCGGTGGGGGTGGCGGCGGTGTTCATCGAGTGCCACCAGGACCCGGACGCCGCCCCCAGCGACGGCCCCAACATGATCCCGCTGCGGGAGATGCCGGCGCTGCTGGCGCGCCTCAAGGCCTTCGACGCGCTGGCCAAGGCGTGACGCTGGTCCTGATCCCCGCCCGGCTGCGGGCCACCCGCCTGCCGGGCAAGCCGCTGGCCGAGATCGCCGGCCTGCCGATGATCGTGCAGGTGATGCGCCGCGCCGAGGAAGCCGCCATCGGCGAGGTGGTCGTCTGCACCGACGCCGAGGAGATCGCCCAGGCCGTGCGCGCCCATGGCGGCCGCGCGGTGATGACCCGCGCCGACCACGAATCCGGCTCCGACCGCATCCACGAGGCCATCGAGGCGCTGGACCCGCGCGGCACGCAGGAGGTGGTGGTGAACGTGCAGGGCGACCTGCCCACCATCGCGCCCGCCGCCATCCGCGCCGTGCTGGCGGTGATGGAGGAGCCGGAGGTGGCGCTGGGCACGCTGGTGGCGGAGATCCACCGCGCGGAGGACCGCACCGCCTCCCAGGTGGTGAAGATGGTGGGCACCGAATGGGCGCCCGGCCGCTTCCGCTGCCACTACTTCACCCGCGCCACCGCGCCCTGGGGCGAGGGGCCGCTGTGGCACCACATCGGCCTGTATGCGTGGCGGCGCGAGGCGCTGCGCCGCTTCGTCGCCCTGCCGCCCTCCGTGCTGGAGCGGCGCGAGAAGCTGGAGCAGCTGCGCGCCATCGAGGCGGGGATGCGGGTGGACGCCCAGGCAGTGGACGACGTGCCGCTGGGCGTGGACACGCCGGAGGACCTGGAGCGCGCCCGCGCCCTGCTGGGCGCCGCGGCCTGAGCCCTCAGCTCCCTGCGGGCGCGCGGCGGCGGCGCGGCGCGGCGGGCGCGGCGCGTGGCGGCAGCGCGGCGTAGAGCGCCAGCAGCTCCTCCAGCCGGGCGCCGGCCGGGCGCGGCGGCGGCGTGCGCGCCTCTGCCGGCAGGGCGGCCATCCCGGCGATGCGCGCGACGAGGTCCAGCGGGTCGCCGGGGCGGAAGGTCACGCTGCCCGGCATCTGCGCCAGCTTCTCCCGGATGCCGCCGAGGTCGGAGCCGATGACCGGCCGCCCGGCCGCCGCCGCCTCCTGGATGATCAGCGGCGAGTTCTCCCACCAGATGGAGGGCACCAGCACGGCGTCCACGCCGCGCATCAGCGCCGTCACCTCCTCGTTGCGGTAGGGGCCGCGGGGGGCCAGGCGCGGCGGCGGCGCGGCCAGCACCTTGCGCACGTGCTCGCGGAAGCTGTCGGGCTGGTGCTCGGCGGTGCCGTGCAGCTCGATCACCGCGTCCACCCCCTGCTCCTCCAGCACCTCGGCGGCGCGCACCAGCACGTCCACCCCCTTCAGGCGCGAGAGCTGGCCGAAGAAGCCGGCGCGGAACGGCCCGCCGCCGGCGCGCGGCCCCGGCGGCGCCTCCGCGCCGGGCGCGGCGGGCAGCAGGTTCTCCAGCACCGCGAAGCGCTCGCGCGGCAGGCCCCAGGCGATGTGGCGCTCCATGAGGAAGCGCGAGGGGGAGATGAACAGGTCCACCTCGGCCAGGAAGCGCTTCAGCCACAGCTCGCGCAGGAAGAAGGCGCGCGGGTCGTGCTCGGGGAAGCAGCGGTGGCAGCGCTGCGGGCTGGCCTCGGTGCAGGGCGCCAGGTCGGGGCGCGTCACCATCTGGCCGAAATGCGCGCAGGGCAGCAGGTACTCGTGCAGGGTCAGCACCAGCCGCGCCTGGGGCGCGTGGCGGCGCACCGCCGCGAACAGCTCCACGCCCAGCCCCAGGTAGTGGTGGACATGGACGATGTCGGGCCGCAGCTCGGCCAGCAGCTCGGCGAATTCGCGCGCCAGGGCCGGGTTGGGGTTGGCGTGGCGGAAGTGGTCGTAGCCCGGCGCGTCGGCCAGGAACTCGTCCGGGCCCCAGGGGCGCTGGATGACCACGCCGCTGCGCCGCGCGTGCCAGCCGCCGTTGCCGGCCAGGAAGAAGGCGGTGACGCCCGGCGCCTCGCGCAGCCGGCGGAACTGCTCGTGGGCGGCGATCTCGGCCCCGCCGCGCGTCAGCCGCGGGTGGGTGTGCGAGACGGTGAGGATGCGCGTCATGCGCCGATGGTCCCGGCCCAGCGGCGGGCGTGGCGCCAGGCGTTGAACAGGGTGGCGTGGAAGCGCCAGCCCGCCCCCTCCTCCTGCGACTGCCGCTCCAAGTGGTACAGCCGGGCGCCGGTGTCCACGGCGCAGCGCAGGCCGCGCGCGCGCAGCCGCAGGCACAGGTCGCTGTCCTCGAAGTCGCCGATCACGAAGCCCTCGTCGAAGCCGCCCAGCGCCTCCCACTCGGCGCGGCGCAGCGCCAGGCAGGCGCCGGTGATGGCCGGCGCCTCCAGCAGCGCCGCGCCCGGCGGGGCGGGGTGGGCCTTGCGCGGGTGGATGGGGAAGGGCCAGGGCGGCAGGCCGCGCACCGCCTCGAAGCGCATGCCCTCGTGCTGCACGGTGCCGTCCTCGTACAGCAGCAGGGGGCCGACGGCGCCCAGCCCCTCATCGGCCTCCAGCCGGGCCGGCAGGGCGGACAGCGCCGCCATGCCCTCGCCGGGCAGGGGGAAGACGTCGCTGTTCAGCAGGCACAGGAAGGGGGCGCGGGCGCGCCGCGCGCCCTCGTTGCAGGCGGGCGCGAAGCCCAGGTTCTCCTCCAGCAGCACCAGGCGGAAGCCCAGGCCGAAGCGCGCCTCCGCCGCCAGGGCCATCTGCTCGCACTCGGCGCGGCGGGGCGGGTCGTCCAGCACGTAGATCAGCTCGATGCCCGGGTCCGGCCGGGCGGAGAACAGCGCCAGCTGCAGCTCCATGAAGTCCAGCCGGCCGTGCAGCGGCACCACCACCGACAGGCGCGGCCGGGCGGGCTGGGCGCCGAAGGCCAGCTCCTCCACCCGCCGCGGGCGTGCCAGGCGGGCGGCGTTCAGCGCCTCCACCGCCGGGCCCAGCGTGCCTTCCATCGCCGCTTCCAGCCGGCTGCCGGGGGCGCGCGGCAGCGCCAGCACCTGGCGGATGGTGGCCAGCCCGGCGGAATCGGCGGGTTGCAGCGCGCGCTCCCCCGTCTCGCCATCGGCCAGCTCCACCTCCAGCCACAGCGGGGTGCCGGGCGGCGCCTCCAGCGGCACGAAGGCGCAGAAGCCCCAGTCGTCATGGGTGGGGGCATAGGTGCGGGCGGCCTCGCGCACGTCGGGGCGCGGCACGGGGATGGCGGCCGCCAGGTCCAGCGCCGCCTCGCCCTGCGGCGTGCACAGGCGGATGGCGGAAACCGCGCCGCCCAGGTCCATGCGCCAGCCCCAGACCAGCAGCCCTGCGCCGGGCAGGCGCAGCACGCGGTCCACCTCCAGGTGGACGGCGCGGCTGGCCAGCAGGGGCACGGTGTCGGTGCCGCCGAAGGCGCGGCGCGGCAGCAGGGGGCGGATGGCGGCCTGCACCGCGGCCGGCGCGCCGGCCAGGGCGCGGCGCAGCGCCGCCAGGGCGTCCTCCGCCGGGGTGGGGCGGGCGGCGGCGATGGGCAGCACCCGCCCGGGCGCGACCTCCAGCGCGCGGGCCTGCAGGGCGGGCAGGTGCGGCAGCGCGAAGGCCAGGTGGAAGCGTTCCCCGGTGAAGACGGTGCGCAGCGGGCCTTCCACGCGGCCCAGGTTGGTGTGCAGCGCGCCGGCCTGCTCCCCCTCGGCCCAGGGGCGCGCGGTGGTGCCGGAAAGCAGGAGCAGCCGCTCGGCCGGCAGCACGGCGAAGCCGTCGCAGCTTTCCGGGGTGCCGGAGGGGGCGCCGTTGGGGGGCCTGGGCATCGGCGGCGGGATGGCACGCGCCCCGGGGCGCGTCAACGCGCGGCCACTGTCTCCGCCGGGGCCTCCGCCTCCGCCCCCAGGCGCGACCACTGGCCGTGCCGCAGCACCTCGGCCGGGCGGAAGGCGGCCTTGTAGGCCATCTTGCGGCTCTCCGGCACCCAGTAGCCCAGGTAGACGTAGGGCAGGCCGAGCCGGTTCGCCTCCGCCACCAGCCACATCACGGCATAGGCGCCCAGCGAGCGGCGCTCCTCCGCCGGGGCGTAGAAGGAATACACCGCCGACAGCCCGTCGGAGAGCCAGTCGGTCAGGCAGGCGCCCAGCAGCCGCCCGTCCGCCTCGCGGAACTCCACCAGCCCGGTGGTGATGGGCGTGTCCTCCACCATGGCGCGGTAATCGTAGAAACCCATGGAGGCCATGTCGCCGCCGGCGTGCCGCCCCTGCTGGTAGGCCTGGAACAGAGCGAACTGCTCGGCCGTCGCGCGGGCGGGCACCGGGCGCACCAGCAGCCCGGCGTTGCGCGCCGCCACCTTGCGCTGCGTGCGCGAGGGCGCGAACTCCGCCGCCACCACCCGGATGGGGATGCAGGCGCGGCAGCCCGGGCACACCGGCGAGTAGGCGATGTTGTGCGAGCGCCGGAACCCGGCGCGCGAGAGGCGGTCGTGCAGCGCCTCGCTGTCCGTGCCGGTCAGCTCGGTGACGATCTTGCGCTCCGTCCGGCCGGCCAGGTAGGGGCAGGGCAGGGGCGTGGTGGTGTAGAAGAACTGGGGGCGGCGGGGGCGGATCACCGCGCCAATATCGCGGCGCCGGGCGCGGGCTTCAATCCGCCGCCGGCCCTCACCTCGCCCATGCCGGGGCGCGCTTCCCGCGGAAGGCGGCGATGCCCTCGCGCGCTTCCTCGCCGCCCGCGGTGCGGCCGAAGGCGGCGGCGGCGGCGGCGCCGTAGCCCTCCGGCGCCAGGGCACCGAGGGCGGAGAGCAGGGCCTTGGTCTCGGCCAGGGCGCGCGGGGCGCCCTGCGTCACCTCGCGCAGGCAGGCCGCCACCAGCGCGTCCAGCCCTTCGCGGTCGGGCGCCATGGCGTGGACCAGGCCGATGCGCGCGGCCTGGGCGGCGTCCACCACCGCGCCTTCCAGCACCAGGCGGGTGGCCTGGGCGCGGCCCATGCGGCGCACCAGCCAGGGCAGGATCTGCGCCGGCACCAGGCCGCGCCGCACCTCGGGCGCGGCGAAGCGGGCATCGGCGGCGCAGAAGGCGATGTCGGCGCAGCAGACGAAGCCGATGCCGCCGGCATGGGCCGCGCCCTCCACCGCCGCGATCACCACCTGCGGCAACTCGCTGAGCGCGAGGTAGCGGGCGCCGACGGCGCGGTTGCGCGCCTCCTGCTCGCCGGGGGTGGCGGCCACCTCGGCCAGGTCCAGCCCGGCGCAGAAGTGCCCGCCCGCGCCGCGCAGCACCACCGCGCGGGCGGTGGCGTCCGCGCGCAGCTCCGCCACCAGCGCGTCCAGCGCCTCGCCCATGCCGCCGCCGATGGCGTTGCGCCGGGCGGGGCGGTTGAGCGTGACATGGACCACCGCGCCCTCGCGGGCGACGAGGACGGGCGGCTCGCTCACCGGCTCAGCGGCGCCAGAAGCCGGTGCGGCGCGGGGCGGCCGCGGCCGCTTCCTCCACCGTCCGCGGCTGGATGGCCGGGCCGACGACGACCGCGTCCGGCTCGGCCGCCGGCGCGGCGGGCGCCGGTTCCGACTGCGGCGCGGCGGCCTCGGGGGCGGCGGCCTCGGGCGCGCTCGCCTCCGGCTCCGGCTCCAGTGTGGCCGGCGCCGGCTCGCTGGCCTTGGGCGCCTCCGGGGCGGGCGAGGCCGGGTTCTCCGGCATCACCACCGGCGGCTGGCGCGGGGCCAGCGCCTCGGCGGCGGCGGCCTCGGCTGCCTCCATGGCGGCGATCAGCTGGTCCTCGTGGCCGTGGAACGGGTCGGCGGGGGTGGGGCCGGAATAGGAGCGGTGGGCCTCGGCCTGGGCGTGCACGGCCTCGGCCGGGGCTTCGGCGGGGGCGCCCTCCTCCTCGCGCCGGCGGCGGCCGCCGCGGCGGCCACGGCGGCGCTTCTCGGCCTCGCCCTCATTCGCTGCGGCGCTGTCCTCGGCCACGTCCTGCCCCTCCGGCTGAGCCGGTGGAACGTCGCCCTCCGCGGCGGGTTGCTCCTCCGCGCCCTCCTCCTGGCCCTCGGCGCGGGGCGCGCCCTCCTCGCGGCGGCCGCCCCGGCGGCGGCGGCGGCGGCGGCGCTGGCGCTCCTCGCTGGTCTCGCCCGCGGGGGCGGCGGCGTCCTCGGCCTCCTCGTCCTCCTCCGCGGCGGCCGGGGTGTCGGCGTAGTCCATGCGGATGGCGGCCGGGCGCTCCTCCTCCCGCGGCGGGGCGGGCGGCAGGCGCGAGCGCTCGATGCGCGTCTCGGCCCCCTGCAAGGCGGCGTCGGCGCTGAAGGCCACGTGCACGCCCCAGCGCGCCTCGATCTCCGTCAGGCGCTCGCGCTTGCGGTTCAGCAGGAACAGCGTCACCTCGGGGCGCACGTGCACGGTGATCTCGTGCGCGCGGCGGCGGGCGCATTCCTCCTCCACCGCGCGCAGCACGGCGATGGCGGAGGATTCGAGGCTGCGCACCGTGCCGCGCCCCAGGCAGTGCGGGCAGGTGACGAAGGCGGTCTCGTTCAGGGAGGGGCGGAGCCGCTGGCGGCTCATCTCCATCAGGCCGAAATGGCTGATGCGGCCTACCTGGATGCGCGCGCGGTCGTGGCGCAGCGCGTCCTTCAGGCGCTTCTCCACCGCCGCGTTGTCGCGGTTGCGGTCCATGTCGATGAAGTCGATGACGATGAGGCCCGCGAGGTCGCGCAGGCGCAGCTGGCGGGCGATCTCGTCCGCCGCCTCCAGGTTGGTCTTGAGGGCGGTGTCCTCGATGTGGCGCTCGCGCGTCGCGCGGCCGGAGTTCACGTCGATGGCGACCAGCGCCTCGGTCTGGTTGATGACGATGTAGCCGCCCGACTTCAGCTGCACCGTGGGCTCGTGCATGGCATCCAGCTGCTGCTCGACCCCGTAGCGGGAGAACAGCGGCACCGTGCCGTCGCGGTAGGGGTTCAGCTTGCGCAGGTGCTCGGGCATCAGCATGCGCATGAACTCGCGCGCCTGCTGGCAGGCCTCGTCGCCCTCCACCAAGATCTCGTCCATGTCGCGGGCGTGGCCGTCGCGGATGGCGCGCTTGATGAGGTCCGCCTCCTCGTAGATGAGCGCGGGCGCCGTGGAGGCCATGGTGCGCTCGCGGATGCTGTCCCACAGGCTCAGCAGGTACTCGCAGTCGCGGCGGATCTCGGTCTTGGGGCGCTGGGCGCCGGCGGTGCGCACGATCAGCGACATGCCGCGCGGCATCTCCAGCTCCTCGATCACCTCGCGCAGGCGGCGGCGGTCGGAGGAGGAGGTGATCTTGCGGGAGACGCCGCCGCCGCGCGGCGAGTTGGGCATCAGCACGGAGAAGCGCCCGGCCAGCGAGATGTAGGTGGTCAGCGCCGCGCCCTTGTTGCCGCGCTCCTCCTTCACGACCTGCACCAGCATGATCTGGCGGCGCTTGATGACCTCCTGGATCTTGTAGTTGCGCAGGAAGCGCGGCGATTCGCGGCGGCGCGGGGCGCGGTCGTCGTCGCCGCCCGCCTCCTCCGGCGCGTCCTCGGCGCCGGGCTGCGCCTCCTCCCCGATCACCTCAGGCAGGGGGGCGTCGTCCTCCGGCGGCAGCAGCTCGACGCGGCCGCGCGGCTCCTCGCCTTCCTCGGCCGCGCGGGACTGGGCCTCGGATTCCAGCTCGGCGGCCAGGGCCTCCTCCGGCTGCGGCTCGGCCTCATCGGCCGGCGCGGTCTCGGCCAGGATGGCCTCGGCGGCGGCCTTGCGGGCGGCGCGGGATTCGGCGGCCATGCTTTCGCGCTGGGCGCGGCGCTCGTCCTCGCGCGCCTCGGCCTCGGCCTCCTCGCGCGCCTCGGCCTCCTGCGCCTCCAGCAGCTTCTGCCGGTCGGCGACGGGGATCTGGTAGTAGTCGGGGTGGATCTCGCCGAAGGCGAGGAAACCGTGGCGGTTGCCGCCGTACTCGACGAAGGCGGCCTGGAGCGACGGCTCCACCCGCACCACGCGGGCCAGGTAGATGTTGCCCTTCAGGGGCAGCCGGTTGGCCGCCTCGAGGTCAAACTCCTCGATGCGGGAATTGTCCATCACGACCACCCGGGTTTCTTCCGGGTGGGCCGCGTCGATCAGCATGCGCTTGGTCATGGAAAGGGAACTCCGCGCCGCGGCGGGGCCGTGGGGCCAGGGGGCGGCGCATGGAAGATGGGACGGATTCCGGGCGGGGGCCGATCGGCGGCGATGTCACGGACACGCAGCGTCGTTCCTCGTTCCGGGGGCGCGGCCGCCGCGCGTCCCTGCATCGCAGGCGGCGGGGCGGGGCGCCCGATGGGGCAGCAGCCCCCGCGGCTGCGCGCGCCTGACGGCGCGGACGACCTTGCGGGGCGGGGCCGGCCGCGGCAAGGGCGGCGGGGCGCTGCATCGCGGGCGCGAAGGACGGGCAAGGCGGCCTGCTTCGCGCCGCCCGGGCCGGCAATGCGGGGGGCGGCGCTTGGCGCGCGGGGCGCGGCGACGGCCAGACCCTGGCTTCGCGCGGCTCCCCGAGCCTTGCCCGCAGCGCCGGTCGCTGGGGCAGGGCACCATTGCACCCCGCGCCCCGTCCCGCAAGGGGCGCGCCGCCGCCGCGTGCGGAGGGGGTGGCAGCCCTGCCGGGGCCGCGGGCGTCGGCGCTGGCAGGCGGGCCGCCGCCCGGCTAAGCTGGCGCGGTTGCGATGGGGGTCGCAGCGTCATGAGGGGACTTCACCGCCGCACCATCCTGGCCGCGCTGCTGGCGGCGCCGGGAATCGCCAGCGCCCAGGGCGCCCGGCCGCGCGCCGCGCCGCGCGCCAGCCTGCCGCTGGTGGTGCTGGACCCTGGCCATGGCGGGGCCGACCCCGGCGCCATCGGCCCCGGCGGCACGCAGGAGAAGCGCATCACCCTGGCCCTGGCGCTGGAGCTGAAGCGCCAGCTGGAGGGGCAGGGCCGGGTGCGCGTGGCCCTCACCCGCTCGCGCGACGTCTTCGTGCCGCTGAAGCGGCGGGTGGAGCTGGCGCGCGAGCGCGAGGCGGCGCTGCTGCTGTCCCTGCACGCCGATTCCCTGCCGCCGGGCCAGCCGCCGCTGCGCGGCGCCTCCGTCTACACCCTGAGCGAGACCGCGACCGACCCGCTGGCCGCCGCCCTGGCCCGGCGCGAGAACCTGGCCGACCGTGCCGGCGGCTTGCGCCTGCCCTCCGTCAGCCCCGAGGTGCAGCGCATCCTGCTCTCCCTGATGCGGCAGGAGACGCGGGCGGGCAGCGAGCGCCTGGCGCGGCTGGCGGTGAACGCGCTGGACGGCGACGTGCCGCTGCTGCAGCAGCCGCTGCGCCGGGCGCAGTTCGTGGTGCTCAAGGCGCCCGACGTGCCGGCCGCCCTGGTGGAATGCGGCTTCCTGAGCCACCCGGGCGACGAGCAGGCGCTGCGCCGGCCCGAGCACCGCGCCCGCGTCGCCGCCGCCCTGGCCGAGGCGGTGGGCGGCTTCGTGGGGCGGCGGGTCGCGGCGTAAGCCGCGCGTTCAAGATCGGCGTAAGCCGCGCGGGCATGGGCGGCGCAGGCCGCTTCGGCGAGAATCCCATTCTTCCCCGGCGCGGAATGGTCTAACGGGAAGTTCATCCGTTCCAAGAAGCCTGGGGGCCTGCATGACCGATTCCGTTTCCCGCCGCGCACTGGGCCTGGGCGCCGCCGGCGCCCTCGCCGCGCCCGCCCTCCTGCGCGCCCAGCCGGCCGGGCCGAACCTCACCATCGCCACCGGCGGCTCCATCACCTCGGTGGACCCGCACTTCTTCAACGCCGCGCCCAATTCCTCCCTGGCGCTGCACGTGTTCAACACGCTGGTGGACCGCACCCACGACGCCAAGCTGCAGCCCGGCCTGGCCACCTCCTGGCAGGCGGTGGCGCCCACCGTGTGGGAGTTCAAGCTGCGCGAGGGCGTGAAGTGGCATGACGGCCGCGACTTCACGGCCGAGGACGTCGCCTTCACCATGACGCGCGCGCCCAACGTGCCCAACTCGCCCGGCGGCTTCGGCGGCTTCATCCGCTCCATCGCGCGCTCCGAGGTGGTGGACCGCCACACCATCCGCTTCCACACCCACTTCACCAACCCGATCCTGCCGACCGAGCTGGCCTCCATCTTCATCATCTCGAAGCATGTGGGCGAGGGCGCCTCGACGGAGGACTACAACTCCGGCCGCGCCGCCATCGGCACCGGCGCCTACCGCTTCGTCTCCCACCGCCAGGGCGACCGCACGGAGCTGCAGCGCAACGAGGAGTTCTGGGGCGCGCGCGAGCCCTGGGCCCGCGTCTCCTACCGCTTCGTCGCCAACGACGCCGCGCGCTCGGCCGCGCTGCTGGCCGGCGACTTCGACATGGTGGACCAGGTGGCCTCCAGCGACCTCGCGCGCCTGCGCCGCGAGCCGCGGGTGAGCGTGAGCGAGACGGTGGGCCTGCGCGTGGTCTACCTGATGGCCGACTTCTCCCGCCGCGCGAACCTGCCCTTCGTGACGGACAACAACGGCAACCCGCTGGACCGCAACCCCTTCGACGACGTGCGGGTGCGCCGCGCGCTCAACCTCGCCATCAACCGCGAGGCGATCGCCGAGCGCGTGATGGAGGGCCAGGCCACCGCCACCGCGCAATGGCTGCCGCCGGGCGTGTACTCCCATGCGCCGGACGTGCGCCCGCAGGTGCTGGACGTGGAGGCCTGCCGCCGCCTGCTGGCCGAGGCCGGCTTCCCCAACGGCTTCCGCCTGACGCTGCACAGCCCGAACGACCGCTTCCCGAACGACAGCCGCATCGCCCAGGCGGTGGCGCAGTTCTGGACGCGCATCGGCGTGCAGACCACGGTGGACGCCATCCCCTGGGCCTCCTTCGCCGCGCGCTCCAACCGGCAGGAATTCGCCATGCGCCTCACCTCCTGGGGCAGCGTGACGGCGGAGGCGAGCTACATGCTGGTCAACATCATGAACACCTTCGACCAGCAGCGCCGCACCGGCGCCTCCAATGGCGGCCGCTTCAGCAGCGCCGAGCTGGACCGCATGACCGCCGAGGCCACCACCATCCTCGATGACGCGCAGCGCGAGCGCGCCCTGCAGGACCTGGTGCGCTGGGTGGCGCGCGAGGCGCCGATCATGCCGCTGGTGCAGCTCAACCACACCTGGGCGACGCGGCGCGGCCTGTCCTACCAGGCGCGCATGGACGAGCGCACGGTGGCGATGGGGGTGCGCCCCGCCACCGCCTGAGCCGGCCGGGACGGCCCGTGGCCCGCGGCGCGGGTCACGGCCCCGGCGGGCCGGCCGGCAGGGCGTGCCGGCCGGCCAGCCAGCCGCGCAGCGCCTCCCCGGCCATGGGCGGGGCCAGCAGACCGCCCTGCAGGCCGTCGCAGCCCATGGCGCGCAGCAGCGCGGCCTGGGCCGCGTCCTCCACCCCCGCCGCCACCACGGACAGCTGCAGCGAGTGGGCCAGGCGGATGACGCCCTCCACCACCCGCTCGGCGCGGCCGTCGGTGCCCAGCCGGGCGGTGAAGGCGCGGTCCAGCCGCACCGCGTCCAGCGGCATCCGCAGCAGCTGCGCCAGCCCAGCGTTGCCGGTGCCGAAATCCTCCAGCGCGATGGCCGCCCCCTGGCCGCGCAGCGCCGACAGGCGGGCGATGCTGGTGGCGGCCACCCGGTCCAGCAGGGCGTCCTCCGTGATGCCGAGCAGCAGCGAGCGCAGGTCCAGCCCGGCCTCGGCCACCTGCGCCTCCAGCACCTCCGCCACGTCGTCGCGCAGCAGCTCGGCGGCGGAAAGGCTCACCGCCGCCCGGCCATCGGCCAGCCCCTCGCGCCGCAGGGCGGCGAAGCGGCGCAAGCCCTCGGCGCGCAGCTGGCGGGCGACGCGGTGGGCCAGGCCCTGGCGCTGCGCCACGGCGAACAGCTCGCCGGCCGGCACCGCGCCCAGGGCGGGGTGGCGCCAGCGCGCCTGCACCTCCAGCCCCAGCAAGGCCCCGCCGGCCGAGAGCACGGGCTGCATCCAGGCCTCCAGCCCCGGTAGCGGGCCGTCGCCGGCCTGCGCCAGCGCCTGGGCCAGCTGCGCCTCGCGCGCCACGCGGGCGGAATCCTCCGGCGTGGCGCGGCCGACGCTGCCGCGGCCACGGCGCTTGGCGCGGATCAGCGCCTCGTCGGCGGCGCGCAGGATGCGCTCGGGGGTGTCGGCGTCGGTGGGGGCCAGGGCCACGCCCATGGTGGCGCCCAGGCGCAGGGAGCGCGGGCCGTGCGGCACCGGCTGGTGCAGCGCCTCCGACAGGCGCCGCGCCACCGCGGCCGCCTCCTCCTCCGAGGCGGTGTGGCGCAGGAAGGCCACGAACTCGTCGCCGCCCAGCCGGCCCAGGATGTCGCCGGGGCGCGTCGCCTCGCGGATGCGCGCGGCGGCGGCGCGCAGCAGGGCGTCGCCCGCGGCGTGGCCCTCGGCGTCGTTGGTTTCCTTGAAGTGGTCCAGGTCGATCGCGATCACCGCCACCGGCTCGCCGGTGCCCATCACCTCCGCCAGGGCGGCGGTCACGGCGCGGCGGTTCATCAGCCCGGTCAGGGCGTCCGACCGCGCCTCGTGGTCCAGACGCCCGGCCAGGGCGGCGATGCGCCCGACCAGGGGGCGGAACACCAGCACCGCCTCCACCAGCAGCAGCAGCAGCGCCGCGCCCACCGCCAGCTGGTGCACCAGCGAGAGGCGGCGCACGTCGGCGCGGGCCGCGTCCTCGTGCTGCGCCACCGCCTCGGACAAGGCGGGCAGCAGGCCGTGCAGGGCGGCGGCGCGCAGGGCGGCGGCGGCCTCCGGGCGGGCGGCGGCCTGGGCGGCGCCGTCCAGGAAGCCGCGCACCCGCGCGTCCAGCCCGCCCATGCCCAGGTAGAAGCGGCGCAGCGCCTCGCCGCGCTCGGCCAGGTCCAGGGTGCGGGCCAGCAGGCGGCGATGCGCGGCGTCCATCTCCTCCACGGCGGCGGGAAGGCGGGCCTGGGCCCAAGCGCGGTCCGCCGCCCCGGCATCCGCCGCCGTGGCGGCCAGGGCCGCGATCTCCACCGCGCGGGTGCGCTGGGCGCCGGCCTCGCTGATGAGCCCGGCATGCTCCGACTGCCGGTGCAGCAGGTCATAGACCAGCCAGCCGCCCCCCAGCGTCACCGAGGCCAGCAGCCCCAGCCCCAGCAGGTAGGCGTAGGTCAGCCCGCGCCAGGAGATGGAGCGCACATCCTGCGCGCGGGTGTCGGGCGCCTGGCGCACCCCGCCCCGCCGCAGGGTGGCGAGGGAGATGCGCGCGGGTTCCGCCTCGGCGGGGCGCAGCATGGCGGCCCGGCGCAGGGCGGCGTCACGGATGTTCAAGCAGGGCGGTCCGGCAGCGGAATGGAGGAGCGGAACCTGTGGCGTGCCTTTCCAGGACGCAACTCGTATGAATCCTCACTCATTTCTGGCCAGGATGCCCAATTGGCGGGCATGCAACCGGCCCGCCCTCACGGCGCCGGCGGCTTCACCTTCTTGTGCTCGTCCGCCGCGCGCCAGAGGTACCAGGCGGCGACCGAACGCCAGGGCGCCCAGGCGGCGCCGATGGTGGCCAGTTCCCTGGGCTTCGGCTGCGCCTCGGCCTTCGTGAGGATGCGGAAGCCCTCGCGCACGCCGAAATCATCCACCGGCAGGATGTCGGGGCGGCCCAGGGTGAAGATCAGCAGCATCTCCACCGTCCAGCGCCCGACGCCGCGGATGGCGACCAGGCGCTGCACCAGCGCCTCGTCCTCCAGCGTCGCGGCTTCCTCCAACGTCGGCACCAGCCCGCCCTGCGCCTTCTCGGCGATGTCGCGGATGGCGGCGACCTTGGACATGCTGAAGCCGCAGCCGCGCAGCGCCTCCGGCGGCAGGTCCAGCACGACGCGCGGCGGCGGGAAGCCGCCCGGGTGCAACCCGCGCAGCCGGCCCAGCACGGCGCGGGCGGCGTTGCCATGCACCTGCTGGTGCGCGATGGCGCTCACCAGCGCCTCGTAGGGCTCGCGCGGCTCCGGCAGCAGGGCGCAAGGGCCGATGCGCTTGAGCAGGGGGCGGAACAGCGGGTCGCGCCGCAGCGCCTTCTCGGCCTTGTCCCACATCAGCGCCACCACAGCATGAAGGCGGTCCCCCAGACGACGGCCAGCGCCATCGCTGGCCAGGCCCGCGCCCAGACCTGCCCCGGCCGCGCCGCGCCGTCCAGCGCGCAGAGCATGGAGGTGCCGGCGATGGCCATGCCCGCCCCCGCCGCCCCGGCGAAGTTGTGCAGCGCCGGGGCCACCAGCGGCCCCCAGCCCAGCGCCTGGCCCAGCGCCGCCTGCACCGGCATCAGGGCGGCATTGGCGCCGACATTGGAGCCGGTGACGAAGCCCGCCCCGAAGCCCATCGGCACCAGGGCGAAGGGCGCGGCGGCGCCCTTGCCGGCCACCAGCGCCGCCGCCAGCGCCGCCGCCACGCCCGAGCCCGCCAGCCAGCGCCCCAGCACCACGTAGAGCAGCATGGTCAGCGCCGGCCGCCCCGCCCGGCCCAGCGCGCCCCGCGCCGCCGGCAGCCGCCCGCGCGCCCCCAGCAGCGCCAGCGACACCGCCCACAGCACCACCGCCACATGGGTCAGCGGGAAGGCGGGCAGCCCGGCGAAGGGCGCCCAGGCCGGCGGGTGCGGCACGGCGCGCGCCGCCAGCAGGCAGGCGGTCAGCAACAGGTAGGGCCAGCAGGCCGCCAGCGCCGCGCGCATGGAGGGCGGCGGGTCGGCCCGCCACAGCGCCCAGGCGGCGACCGGCCCGGCGGCGGCGATTCCCGCCAGCTCGAACGGCAGCACGCGGTGGGCCAGCACCAGCAGCACGCCCAGCACGGCCAGGGCGGCGGCCTGCACCGCCGCCTCGCCCCCCGTCAGCCGCAGCCCGGCGGCGCGCAGCAGCCCCCACCCCACCGGCGCCAGCGAGGCCACCCAGAACGCGTTGGGCCAGGCGGCCAGGGCGGCGGCGTCATGCGCGCCCACCCCGGCCAGGGCCGCGCCCAGCGTGGTGCCCGGCCCCAGCCCGCCCCAGGGCACCAGCGTCAGCGCCAGCAGGGAGAGCGCGACCGCGACGGGCCCGCTGATGCCCATGCGCCGCAGCGCCACCAGCGCGAAGACCGCGCCGACCGCGAAGCCGGTGACGCTTTCCAGGAACATGCCCAGCGGCACGCAGGCGAAGGCGCGGGCGGCATTGGCCTCGCGCGGGGTGGCGTCGGCCGGGCTGGCGACGGCGGCCTGGAACAGCAGCCCGCCTGCCACCACCGCCATGGGCTGCGCGGCCAGCCAGGCGGCGCGCGGCGTCTCGGCCAGCAGGAAGGCGGGCAGCGGCCCCGGCAGGGTCAGCGCGATGCCGGGCAGGGCGGCCAGCAGCGCCGCGCCGCAGGCCGCCACCGGCCCCACCCGCCCGCTCGCCAGCAGGGCCAGCAGCAGGAGGAGCGGCAGCAGCTGCAGCGCCAGCGTCACCGCCGGCGGGCCTCCGCCACGGTGATGACCACGGCGCCGGAGAGGATGACCAGCGCCCCCGCCCAGGTCCAGGCGTCGGGCACCTCGCCCCACACCGCCCAGCCGAAGGCGGCGATGACGACCAGGCGCAGGTACTGGAACGGCGCCACCGCGCTGGCCTCGCCGGCGCGCAGCGCCTCGGTGATCAGCCAGATGATGCCCGGCGTGAACAGCCCGAACACAGTGAGGATGAGCAGGTCCGCCGCGCCGACCGGCTGCCAGGTGGCGATGGCGAAGGGCAGCGCCGCGGCGGTGGTGACGAGGCCGACCCAGGCGACGATGGTTTCCGTGCGCTCGGTGCGCGACAGCAGGCGGGAGGTCAGCGTGATGCCGCACCAGGTCAGCGCCGCGCCCAGCGCCACCAGCACGCCCAGCACCGGCAGGTCGGTGCCCGGGCGCAGCATGACGGCGACGCCGGCGAGGCCCAGCAGTGTGCCGGCCCAGCGCGCCGCGTCCACCCGCTCGCCCAGCAGCGGCCGGGCGAGGAGGGTGGTGAACATCACGTTGGTGAAGGACAGCACGGTGGCGGCGGCCAGCGAGAGCTGGGTGAAGCTGAGGAAGTACAGCCCCCAGGTGGCGGCGGAGGAGCAGCCGCGCAGCAGGTGCATCCCCACCCGCCGCGTGCGGAACACCGCCAGCCCGCCCGCCAGCACCACCGGCGCCATCCAGGCCAGCTGCCCGGCGGCGCGGAACAGCACCTGGGTGGCGGTGGGGATGCCGCGGTCGCCCATCCAGCGGATGAACAGCGCCTCGGCGGCGAAGATCAGCGCCGAGAGCGACATCAGGATGGCCCCGCGCAGGTTGCCGGGAAGCGCGGCAAAGCGCGTGGACATGACGCCATGCTGCGGCGCACCGGCGGGGGCTGGCAAGGGCATCCGCCGGGTCCTATGCTGCGCCGCAAGAAAAGCAATCCATCGCGGGAGGGGAACAGGCATGTCCAGCTACGAGGACCGCTACGCGGAATGGCGGCGCGACCCGCTGGGCTGGTGGCTCGACGCCGCGCGCGGGCTGGACTGGTCCCGCTTCCCCACCCAGGCCTTCGACGCCGCGCAGGGCCCCTATGGCCGCTGGTTTCCCGATGGCGCGCTGAACACCTGCCACAACGCGCTGGACCGCCACGTCCAGGCCGGGCACGGCGCCCGCACCGCCCTGATCTGGGACAGCCCGATGACCGGGCGCGTGCAGCGCTTCACCTATGCCGAGATGCTGGGCCGGGTGGAGCGGCTGGCCGGCGCCCTGGCGGCGCGCGGCGTGGGCAAGGGCGACCGCGTCATCATCTACATGCCCATGGTGCCCGAGGCCGCGGTGGCCATGCTGGCCTGCGCGCGGCTGGGCGCCATCCACAGCGTCGTCTTCGGCGGCTTCGCGGCGGCGGAGCTGGCCGCGCGCATCGCCGACGCCACGCCCAAGGCGATCATCGCCGCCTCCTGCGGGCTGGAGCCGGGGCGGGTGGTCGCCTACAAGCCGCTGCTGGACGCGGCCATCGGCATGTCGCCGCACAAGCCGGATTTCTGCCTCATCCTCCAGCGCGAGCAGGCCGTGGCGAGCCTGGAGCCGGGCCGCGACTTCGACTTCGCCGAGGAGGAGGCCAATGGCGCCTCGCACCCCTGCGTGGATGTGGCGGCGACCGATCCGCTCTACATCCTCTACACCTCCGGCACCACCGGGAAGCCCAAGGGCATCGTGCGCGACAATGGCGGGCATGCGGTGGCGCTGCACCGCTCCATCAGCCTGATCTACGGCCTGAAGCCCGGCGACGTGATGTGGACCGCCAGCGATGTCGGCTGGGTGGTGGGCCATTCCTACATCGTCTACGCGCCGCTGCTGGCCGGCATCACCAGCGTGATGTTCGAGGGCAAGCCGGTCGGCACGCCCGATGCCGGCACCTTCTGGCGCGTCTGCGCCGAGCACGGGGTGAAGCTGCTCTTCACCGCCCCCACCGCGCTGCGCGCCATCCGCAAGGAGGACCCGCAGGGCGCGCTGATGGCGAAGCACGACCTGTCGCTGCTCGAAGCCCTCTACCTCGCGGGTGAGCGCTGCGACCCGCCCACCGCGCTGTGGGCGGCGGAGACGCTGCGGGTGCCGGTGGTGGACCATTGGTGGCAGACCGAGACCGGCTGGCCGATCACCGCCGGCTTCCGCGAATGGGGGCTGTTCGCGCCACGCCCGGGCTCAGGCGGCCGCGCCGCGCCGGGCTACGACGTGGTGGCGCTGGGCGAGGACGGGCACGAGGTGCCGCGCGGCCAGCAGGGCGCGCTGGCCATCCGCCTGCCGCTGCCGCCCGGCTGCGCGCCGACGCTGTGGCAGGCGGAGGACCGCTATCGGCAGGCCTACCTCTCCACCTTCAGCGGCTTCTACGACACCTCGGACGCGGGGATGGTGGACGAGGAGGGCTTCGTCTGGGTGATGGGCCGCACGGACGACATCATCAACGTCGCCGGCCATCGCCTGAGCACGGGCGCGATGGAGGAGGTGCTGGCCAGCCACCCGGACGTGGCGGAATGCGCCGTGGTCGGCATGGCGGACAGCCTGAAGGGCCAGGCGCCGCTGGGCCTCGTCGTGCTGAAGGCCGGCGCGGCGCGCGACGAGGCGCAGGTGGCGAAGGAGCTGGTGGCCCTGGTGCGCGAGCGCATCGGCCCCGTCGCCGCCTTCAAGGATGCGCGGGTGGTGCACCGCCTGCCCAAGACGCGCTCGGGCAAGATCCTGCGCGCCACCATCCGCAAGATCGCCGATGGCGAGGACTACGCCGTGCCGCCCACCATCGACGACCCGATGATCCTGGAGGAGATCGGCGCCGCGCTGGGCCGCGCGCCGGCATGATCCGCGCCACGCGCGGGCCGGATGGCGTGGCGCTGCTGGTGCTGGACCGCCCGGCCGCGCGCAACGCCCTGTCGCTCGCCATGCTGGAGGCGCTGCGCGACGCGCTGCGGGAAGCCGAGGACGCCCGCTGCGTGGTGCTGGCCGCCGAGGGCCCGGCCTTCTGCGCCGGCCACGACCTGCGCGAGATGACGGCGGCGCGCGACGATGCCGATGGCGGCCGCGCCCTGTTCGCCCGCACCCTGGCGCTGTGCGCCGAGGTGATGCAGGCGGTGGTGAACCACCCCGTGCCGGTGATCGCCGCGGTGGAGGGCATCGCCACCGCCGCCGGCTGCCAGCTCGCGGCCTCCTGCGACGTGGTGCTGGCGGCGCCATCGGCGGGGTTCTGCACGCCCGGCGTGGCCATCGGGCTGTTCTGCTCCACGCCCTCGGTGGCGCTGACCCGCGCGGTGGGCCGCCGCGCGGCGATGGAGATGCTGCTGACCGGCCGCGTGGTCCCGGCCGCCGAGGCGGTTCAGATGGGGCTGGCGACGCGCCTGGAGGCCGAGCCGCGCGCGGCGGCGCTGGCCATGGCCGCCGGCATCGCCGCGCGCTCGGGGCGGGCCATCCGCCTGGGCAAGCGCGCCGTGCTGGACCACGCGGATTGCGACCTGCCCGAAGCCTACCGCCGCGCCTCCGCCGCGATGGAGGAGAACCTCCTGGCCGCCGACGCCGGGGAAGGCATCGCCGCCTTCCTGGCCCGGCGCGAACCGCACTGGACCGACCGATGAACGATACCCTGCCGCGCACCCCGGCCAACCACCAGCCGCTGACGCCGCTGCTGTTCCTGGAGCGCACGGCCCAGGTCTTCCCCGACGCGCCCGCCATCGCCTACGGCGCCACCCGCCGCCCCTACCGCGAGCTGCGCGACCGCTGCGTGAAGCTGGCCCACGCGCTGACGCAGCTGGGGCTGGGCCGCGGCGACACGGTGGCCGTGCTGCTGCCCAACATCCCCGAGATGGTGGAGTGCCATTTCGGCGTGCCGATGGCCGGCTGCGTGCTGAACACGATCAACACGCGGCTGGACGCTGCGACCATCGCCTACATCCTCGACCATGGCGAGGCGAAGGCGCTGGTGGTGGACCGCGAATGGGCGCCGGTGGCGCGGCTGGCGCTGGCGCAATGCGCCGCCAGGCCGCACATCATCGAGGTGAACGACAGCGAGGCGCCTTCGGACGACACGCTGGGCGGCACGGGCTACGAGGCGTTCCTCGGCACCGGCGACGCCGGCTTCGCCTGGCCGCTGCCGCAGGATGAATGGGACGCCATCGCGCTGAACTACACCTCCGGCACCACCGGCAAGCCGAAGGGGGTGGTCTACCATCACCGCGGCGCGCAGCTGCTGGCCATGGGCAACGTGGTGTCGGCAGGGCTGCCGCGGCATCCGCGCTACCTGTGGACGCTGCCGATGTTCCATTGCAACGGCTGGTGCTTCCCCTGGACCGTCACCGCCATGGCCGGCACCCATGTCTGCCTGCGCGCCGTGCGCGGCCCGGTGCTGTGGCGCCTGATCGCCGATGAGCAGGTGACGCACATGTGCGGCGCGCCCATCATCATGTCCACGCTGCTGGGCACCGACGCGGCGGAGAAGCGCAGCCTGCCCGGCCCGCTGACCTTCGTGGTGGCCGGCGCCCCGCCGCCCGAGGCGGTGCTGGCGGCGATGCGCCAGGCGGGCTTCGGCATCCTGCACGTCTATGGGCTGACGGAATGCTACGGCCCCTCCGTCACCAACGAGTGGCACGCGGCCTGGAACACGCTGCCCGCCGCCGACCAGGCGCGGCTGATGGCGCGCCAGGGCGTGCGCTACCTGCCGCTGGAGAACCTGGACGTGCTGGACCCGCAGACCATGGCGCCCGTCCCGGCGGACGGCGCGACGATGGGCGAGGTGATGATGCGCGGCAACGTGGTGATGAAGGGCTACCTGAAGGACCCCGATTCCACCGCCAAGGCCTTCGCCGGCGGCTGGTTCCACACCGGCGACCTCGCGGTGAAGTACCCGGACGGCTACATCCAGCTGCGCGACCGCTCCAAGGACATCATCATCTCGGGCGGCGAGAACATCTCCTCCATCGAGGTGGAGGACGCGCTGTACAAGCACCCGGCGGTGGCGGTGGCCGCCGTGGTGGCCCAGCCGGACGAGAAATGGGGCGAGGTGCCCTGCGCCTTCGTCGAGCTGAAGCCCGGCGAGGAGGCGGACGAGGCCGCGCTGGTGGCGCATTGCCGCGGCATCCTGCCCGGCTTCAAGGTGCCCAAGCGCGTGGTCTTCACCGAGCTGCCCAAGACCAGCACCGGCAAGATCCAGAAGCACGAGCTCAGGCGGCTCGTGTGACCCGGATGGCGGCGCGGAAGGCCAGCGCCGCCACCAGCCCCAGCAGGGCCAGCAGCCAGGGCGCCGCGGCGTAGCCGCCCTGCCATTCCCACAGCAGCGCCACCAGCACCGGCCCGGCCATGCGCGGCGCCACCGCCAGCAGCTGCAAGGCGCCGCTGACCGCGCCATAGCCCTCGCGCCCCAGGATCTCCGCCGTGCCGGCGGCGCGCACGATGGTCAGCAGCCCGTCGCTGACCGCCCAGAACAGCACGAAGGGCAGCAGCGCCACCACCTGCGCGGGCGACAGCGCCAGCCACAGCAGCGCCAGCGGCAGCAGCCATGTCGCCACATTGCCGGCCAGCAGCACCGGCAGCCGCCCCCCGGCGGCGAACAGCAGGGCGCGCGCCCCCACCTGCACCGGCCCGTGCAGCGCCGCCAGCAGGAGGACGCTGCCCTCGGCCAGCCCGGTCTCGCGCAGCAGGGGCACCAGGTGGGCGCCCAGCGCCGTGCCGATGAAGGAATGCGCCGCCAGGCACAGCGCCAGCGGCCGGAAGCCCGCCATGCGCCAGATGTCGCGCAGCGGCGGCGAGGGCGCGGCGGCGCGCGGCGCGTGCGGCGCGGCGCGGAACTGCCACCACGCCACCGCCGCGCAGGAGAGCTGCATGGCCGCCAGCACGCCCAGCGCGCCGCGCCAGCCCAGCTGCACCTCCAGCGCCGCCACCAGCGGCACGAAGACGGTGCCGGTGAAGCCGGAGATCAGGGTGATGCCGGTCACTGCTCGCGTGGGGTCGCGCGCCACCGCCACCACCACCGCCATCGCCGCCACCCACAGCGCGGTGGCGTGCGCCACGCCGATGGCCGCCCAGACGAGGTAGAAGGCGACCGGGTGCGTCACCAGCGCCCAGCCGGCCAGCGCCGCGGCGCCCAGCAGCGCCCCGCCGACCAGCGGCAGCCGCCCGCCATGCCGGTCGATGAACCGCCCGACCGGGATGGCCAGCACGCCGGCCACCAGCAGCCCCAGGGTGAAGCCGCCCGACAGCGTGGCGCGCGACCAGCCGAGGTCGCGCTCCATCGGCTGCAGCAGCAGGGCGAAGGGGATGAACAGGGTGCCCCAGCCCACCGACTGGGTGTAGGCGGTGGCCAGGACCAGCCCGGTGTCGCGCCGCATCACCCGAGCAGGATGCCGCGCTCGGCGTGGAAGCGCGCGAAGCTCGGCACGTCCAGGCGCGCGTCGCGCCGGGTGGCCGCCAGGTGGCCGGACGGGTTGTGGAAGCGCAGCCGGCCCTGCCGGTCGGTGCCGAACACCAGCACCAGGTGCCCGCCGGTCTGCGGCGGGTCGGCCGCCGGGGTGCGGATGGCCGGATGGACGGAGGCGACGTAGAGCCGCCCGGCTGCCAGCCAGCCGGGAATGGCGGCGGCGGGCTGGTCCAGGATGATCTCCGCCGGGATGCCCTGCCGGCGCAGCCAGGCGACGGCGCCGGCATAGACCAGCCCGCGGATGCTGCCATCCTGTTGCAGTTCGTAGCCGCCCAGGCGTTGCACGGCGCGGCGCAGGGCGTGGATGGTGGGCACCGGACGGCCCAGCGCGCCCAGCGCCATCTGCAGGCAGGCCATGCCACACAGGTGATTGGCCCAGCGCGCGTATTCGGCGCGGGAGCGCGCGCCGGTCTGGGCCCAGGCCGGGTCGTCCTCGAACGCGCCCTGGCCGAAGGCGAGGCGCCGCAGCAGCCGCGGCGTCGCCACCTGCGCGAAGAAAGGCGGGATCACGCCGCCTTGTCGTTCAGGTGGCAGGCCGAGAAATGGCCCGGCGCCACCTGCTTCAGCGCCGGCACCTCGACGCGGCAGCGGTCGAAGGCGTGCGGGCAGCGCGGGTGGAAATGGCAGCCCGGCGGCGGGTTGAGCGGCGAGGGGATCTCGCCCTGCACGGTGTTGAAGGCCCGCTTGCGCGCCTCGATGCGCGGCACCGCCGAGAGCAGCGAGACGGTGTAGGGGTGGTTGGGGCGCTTGAAGACCTCCTCGGCCGGCGCCTGCTCCACCACGCGGCCCAGGTACATGATGACCACGCGGTCGCTCAGGTGCTCCACCACGCCGAGGTCGTGCGAGATGAACAGGTAGGTCAGGTCCAGCTCGCGCCGCAGCGCCATGAACAGGTTGAGGATCTGCGCCTGGATGGAAACGTCCAGCGCCGCCACCGCCTCGTCGCAGACGATGAATTCGGGCTGCACGGCCAGCGCGCGGGCGATGCCGATGCGCTGGCGCTGGCCGCCGCTGAACTGGTGCGGGTAGCGCTTCTTGAAGGCGGGGTCCAAGCCGGCGCGGCGCATCTGCGCGTCCACATAGGCGTCGAACTGGCCGCGCGGCACCATGCCGTGGAAGGCGGGTGCCTCGCCCACGATGTCCTCCACCCGCATGCGCGGGTTGAGGCTGGCATAGGGGTCCTGGAAGATCATCTGCGTGCGCAGCTTGGCCTCGCGCTTCGCGGGGCCGTCCAGCGCGGCCACGTCCCGCCCGCGCCACAGCACGGTGCCGTCGGAAGGCGGCAGGATGCCGGCGACCATGCGGCCCAGGGTGGACTTGCCGCAGCCGGACTCGCCGACGAGGCCCACCACCTCGCCCTTGCGGATGGAGAGGTTCACGCGGTCCACCGCGTGAACCGTCTCCTCGCGCACCGGCGCGCCGAGGCGGCGGGCGATCTTGCCGGCGAAGTCGAGCTTCTTCTCGAAGCGGCGGGACAGGTCGCGCAGCTCGATGATTGGCCGCTCCGCGGCGGTGATGGGCGCGTCGCTCATGCCGGCACGCCTTCCAGGTGCGGGTGGAAGCAGCGGGCGCGCTGGCCCTCGCGCAGAGGCGTCAGGGCCGGTTCCTGCAGGCAGGCCTCGTCGGCGCGCTCGCAGCGGGTGCGGAAGGCGCAGCCGGCAGGCAGCTTGAGCAGGGAGGGCGTCATGCCGGGGATCTGGCGCAGCGGCTCGCCGCGGCGGTTGCGGCTGGGCACGCTGCCGATGAGGCCCACCGTGTAGGGGTGCAGCGGCGCGTCCAGCACCTGGCCCACCGGCCCGTCCTCGACGATGCGGCCGGCATACATCACGGCGATGTCGTCGGCGAGGCCGGCGACCACGGACAGGTCATGGGTGATCCAGATGATGCTGGTGCCGGTGGTGGCGGCCAGCTTCTGCACCTCGGCCAGGATCTGGCCCTGGATGGTGACGTCCAGCGCCGTCGTCGGCTCGTCGGCCACGATGAGGTCGGGGCGGTGCAGCAGGGCGATGGCGATGGCCACGCGCTGGCGCATGCCGCCGGAGAACTGGTGCGGATAGGATTTCAGCCGCTCGTCGGGGGAGGGGATGCCGACCATGCCCAGCGCGTCGCGCGCGCGCTGGCGGGCGGTCTCGCGGTCCACCTGCTCATGGGCCAGCACCGTCTCGATCATCTGCGTGTCCACGCGCAGGACCGGGTTCAGCGTCATCATCGGGTCCTGGAAGATCATGGCGATGCGGTTGCCGCGGAGCTTGCGCATCTCCTCCTCATCCAGCTTCGCCAGGTCCTTGCCCTGGAACAGGATGGAGCCGCCGACCACGCGGCCCGGCGCATCCACCAGCCCGATGACGGAGAAGCCGGTGACCGACTTGCCCGAGCCGGATTCGCCGACGAGGCCCAGCACCTTGCCGCGGCCGACGGTGAAGGAGACGCCGTCCACCGCCTTCACCACGCCGGCGCGGGTGAAGAAATGCGTCTTGAGGTCGCGGACCTCCAGCGTGGGAGTCATGGGCAAACCTTGAATGACATTCCGGCCGCACGGCGGCCGGCGCCGCCAGACCGGCTGCGAGGCAGGGCGCACCCGAGGCGCGGCGAAGCCAAGCGCGCGGAGCGCGCGCCCGGCGTCTGAGGGCACGAAAGAGGGCTCAATCCCAGGCTCATTTCTTCAGCCTGGGATTGAGCACGTCGCGCAGGTGGTCGCCCATCAGGTTGATGGAGACGATGGTGATGAGCAGCGCCACGCCCGGGTAGAAGCTGATCCAGTACTTGCCGCTCAGCATGTACTCGTAGCCATTGGCGATCAGCAGCCCCAGCGAGGGCTCGGTGATCGGCACCCCCAGGCCGAGGAAGCTCAGCGTCGCCTCCAGCGCGATGGCGCGCGCCACCTGGATGGTGCCGACCACGATCAGCGGCGGCAGGCAATTGGGCAGCAGGTGGCGGAACAGGATGCGCCGCGTGGGCAGCGCCAGGCATTGCGCGGCCTCGATGTATTCGCGCCGCCGCTCCACCAGCGCCGAGCCGCGCACGGTGCGCGCGTAATAGGCCCATTCGACGATCACCAGCGCGATGACGACGTTGAGGATGCCCTTGCCCAGGAAGGCCAGGATCATCAGCGCCGCCAGGATGGTGGGGAAGGAGAGCTGCAGGTCCACCACGCGCATGATCACGCTGTCGGTGCGGCCGCCGGCATAGGCCGCCAGCATCCCCAGCGAGGCGCCGACCAGCCCGGCGATCAGCGCCGACCCGGCGCCGACGGTGAGCGAGATGCGCAGCCCGTAGAGGATGGCCGAGAGCATGTCGCGCCCCTGGTCATCCGTGCCCAGCAGGTGGGTGATGCCCGAGGCGCCGACCGCCCCCGGCTCCAGCCGCCCGTCCATGATGTCGATGGTGCCGAGGTCGTAGGGGTCCTGCGGCGCGATCCAGGGCGCGAACACCGCCAGCAGCACGATGCCCGTGAAGACGATGAAGCCGCCCAGCGCGATCTTCGACGCCGCGAACTCGCTGAGGAAGCGGCGGAGGGGCGTCTCCTCCTTCGCCGGGGCGGGGGTGGCGGTGGTGGCGCTCATCAGCCCTGCCCCTCCAGCCGCACGCGGGGGTCGAGCACGCTGTACATGATGTCCACCACCAGGTTGATGACGATGAACATCAGCACGATGATCATCAGGTAGGCCACGATCACCGGGCGATCCAGCACGTTGATGCTGTCGATGATCAGCTTGCCCATGCCCGGCCAGGCGAACACCGATTCCGTGACGACGGAGAAGGCGATGGTCGAGCCCAGCTCCAGCCCCACCACCGTCACCACCGGGATCAGGATGTTCTTGAACACGTGCACGTAGGTGACGCGCGCCGGCGACAGCCCCTTGGCGCGGGCGAACTTCACGTAGTCCATCAGCATCGTCTCGCGCACGCCCGAGCGGGTGAGGCGGATCACCAGGCTGATCTTGAACAGCGCCAGGTTGATGGAGGGCAGGATGAGGTGGGAGATGCCGTTGGCGGTCAGGAAGGACCAGCCCCACAGCGTCTCCCCGCGGCCGGTGGAGGGCAGCCAGCCCAGCTGCACCGCGAAGACCATGATCAGCATCAGCCCGACCCAGAAGGTGGGCAGCGAGAAGCCGAGGATGGAGCCGGCCATGATGGCCTTGGCCCCCGCGCTGTCCGGGTGCAGCCCGGCATAAAGGCCCAGCGGCAGCCCGACCAGGATGGCGAAGATGGTGGCGCCGAAGGCCAGCTCCATCGTCGCCGGCATCTTCTGCAGGATGAGTTGCAGCGCGGGCTCATTGAACACGAAGGACCGCCCCAGGTCGCCGCGCAGCGCGTTCTGCACGAAGACCAGGTATTGCTGCCACAGCGGCCGGTCCAGCCCCAGCGCCACGATGGCGCGCGCGCGCTCCGCCTGGTCGGCGTCGGGGGAGATCAGGATCTCCACCGGGTCGCCCACCGCATATACGCCGACGAAGACGATGATGCTCATCGCGATGAGCACCAGCAGCGACTGGAACAGGCGCCGCAGCAGGTAGACGGTCATCGGGCGGGCTTCACGTCCTGCGCGCGCGTCAGCTCGTCGGCGCGCGAATCATGCCGCAGGTGGCGGCGCATCGCCCAGATGTTGGTCTGGATGTGCAGCGGGATGATCGCCACGTCCTCCAGCGCCATGCGCTGGGCGCGGATCAGGATCTGCTCGCGCTGCGCGTCGTCGATGGTGCGCAGCGCCTCGGTCAGCAGCGCGTCCACCTGCGGGTTGGAGTAGCGCCCGCGGTTGGAGGCCCCCCAGCCGCGCGAGGCGTCGAAGCCGGCGATGAGGTTGCGCAGCGGGTGCGATCCCTCGGGGTTGGAGCCCCAGCCGATCAGGAAGGCGCTGAACTCCTGCCGGCCGGCGCGGGCGACGAAGGTGGTCCAGGGCTGCGCCTCCACCGCGGTGCGCACGCCGATGCGCGTCCACATCTGGCCGATGGCCTGGATGATGCGCCCGTCATTCGGGTAGCGGTCGTTCGGCCCGTGCAGGGTGATGCGGAAGCCCTGCGGGAAGCCGGCCTCGGCCAGCAGGCGGCGCGCGCCCTCGGCGTCGAAGCGCGGCGGCGGCAGGTCGGGCACGTAGGAGAAGATGCCCGGCGGGAAGAACTGCCCCGAGGGCGTGGCCGCGCCCTCCATCACGCGCTCGGTGATGGCGTTGCGGTCGATCGCCATGGACAGCGCGCGGCGCACCCGCAGGTCGCGCAGCGGGTTGCGCTCGATCGGCCGCCCCTCGTTGTCGGTGACGAAGGGCGAGGCGCCCTCGCGCGGGTGGTCCAGCGAGAGGTAGATGATGCGCAGGCCCGTCACCTCGCTCATGTGCAGGCGGTCGTCGCGGCGCAGCCGCGCGAGGTCGGCGGTGGGCACCTGGTCGATGAACTCGACGTCGCCGGCCAGCAGCGCGGCGGTGCGCGCGCTGTCGTTGACGATCATGCGGTAGGTCACGCGCTGCCAGTGCGGCTTGTCGCCCCAGTAGGCGTCGTTGCGCTCGAACTCGATGCGGTCGCCCAGGCGGTGGGTGGCCACGCGGAAGGGGCCGGTGCCCACGGCGGCGCGCCCGGCGTTGAAGTCCTCGGTCGCGGCGTTCTGGTGGGTCTCGCGGTCCAGGATGTAGATGTTGGTGAGGTCCTGCGGCAGCAGCGGGTAGGGGCCGTCGGTGCGGAAGCGGATGGTGTGGGGGTCCACGACCGTCACCTCCCGGATCGGGCGCACGAAGGCCGCGAAGGAGGAGGGGGAGTTCGGCACGTTGGGGACGCGGCCCAGAGTGAAGGCCACGTCCTCGGCGGTGAAGGGGTTGCCGTTGTGGAAGGTGACGCCGCGGCGCAGCCGGAACTCCCAGGTGTCGGGCGCCACGGTGGACCAGGATTCCGCCAGCCCCGGCACCATGCGCGCCTGGCCGTCGGTGTTCACCAGCCGGTCGAACACCATGGCGGCGACGGCGTTGTTGGGCGAGAGCTGGTGGAAATGCGGGTCCAGGCTGGTCACCGGGGCGCCGACTGCCATGGACAGCGTCTGCGCCGAGGCGGGCAGCGCCAACGCGCCGGCCAGCGCCAGCGCCGCGAGGGTCATGCGCATCTCGTCTCTCCTGGAAGCCCCGTCAGGGTGACATGTCTAGCAGCATCATTCCGTCACGCGCCAGATGGCCTTTCCGTCATCTTCCGCGCCCCGCGCGGGCCAACCCGCCGGAAATGCCGGGCGTTGGAAGCCTGCCGCCTGTGCTAGAGTGACCCCACCATGCCGGAACCGATGCCCGAACCCACCGCCGCGCCCGAGGCGCGGATGGCCCCGCCGCCCGCGCCGCCGCCCGCCAAGGCGAAGGCCCGGCGCCGCGGCGTCGGGCTGTTCGGCGGCTTCGTGAAGCTGCTGCTCATCCTCGCGGTGGTCGGCGCGGTGGGGGCCGGGGTGGCGGGCTGGGGCTTCTACCGCCAGCTCTCGGCCGACCTGCCGGACCACAAGTGGCTGGCCGACTACCAGCCCCAGCAGATGAGCCGCATCTACGCCGCCGATTCCCGCCTGATGGCCGAGCTGGCGGCGGAGCGCCGGGTCTTCGTGCCCATCGAGGCGATTCCCCAGCGCCTCCAGCAGGCCTTCATCTCCGCCGAGGACCAGCGCTTCCGCGAGCACCAGGGCGTGGATCCCATCGGCATGGTGCGCGCGGGCGTGTTCTTCGCGCAGAACTACGGCAGCGGCCGGCGCATGCAGGGCGCCTCCACCATCACCCAGCAGGTGGCCAAGAACATGCTGGTGGGCAGCGACCGCACGGTGCTGCGCAAGGCGCGCGAGGCCATCCTGGCCGTGCGCATCGAGCAGGCGCTGAGCAAGGACCGCATCCTGGAGCTCTACCTGAACGAGATTTTCCTGGGCGCGCAGGCCTACGGCGTCGCCGCCGCCGCCCAGGCCTACTTCTCCAAGAGCCTGGACGAGCTGAGCCTGGGCGAGATGGCCTTCCTGGCCGCGCTGCCCAAGGGCCCCAACAACTACAACCCCCAGCGCTTCCCCGAGGCCGCGCGCATCCGCCGCGACTGGGTGCTGGATCGCATGGCCGAGGACGGCGCGGCCACGGCGGAGGAGGTGGCGGCCGCCAAGGCCCAGCCCATCCAGGCCCGCCCGACCCGCCGGCCGGAGGTGGTGCCGGTGGGCGGCCACTACACCGAGGAGGTGCGGCGCGAGCTGCTGCAGCGCTTCGGCGCCGAGCAGACCCAGGGCGGCGGGCTGGTGGTGCGCACCGCGCTGGACCCCGCCCTGCAGGCCGCCACCGAGGCGGCGCTGCGCCAGGGCCTGCTTTCCTACGACCGCCGGCGCGGCGGCTGGCGCGGCCCGGTGGCGCGCATCGCCGCCGGCCCGACCGAATGGCTGCCGGCGCTGGACGCCCTGCCGCCCACGCCCGGCATGCTGCCCGAATGGCGCCGCGCCGTGGTGCTGGAGGTCCGCAACACCGAGGCCCGGCTGGGCTGGATCGAGCGCCCCAACCCCCGCGCCCCGGCCGAGCCGCGCACCGGCACGCTGCCCTTCCAGGACATGGGCTGGGCGCGCCCGGTGCTGCAGACGCCGCCCCTGGTCGCCTTCCGCATCGGCCCCTCGCCGCGCCGCATGCAGGACGTGGTGGCCCCGGGCGACGTGGTGCTGGTGGAGGTGGAGCCCGCCCGCCCCGCCGAGGGCCGCACCCCGGCCCGCCCCGGCCGGCTGGTGCTGCGCCAGATCCCCGAGGTGGAGGGCGCCATCGTCGCGCTGGACCCCCATTCGGGGCGCGTGCTGGCGATGGCCGGCGGCTGGAGCTTCGACAAGAGCCAGTTCAACCGCGCCTCCCAGGCGCTGCGCCAGCCCGGCTCCTCCTTCAAGCCCTATGTCTACCTGGCGGCGCTGGAGGCCGGCATCCCGCCCAACCAGCGCTTCCTCGACGCGGCGGTGGAGGTGGCGACGCCGCAGGGCGTGTGGCGGCCGGGCAACTACTCGGGCAACGCCTCCGGCGGCTACGTCTCCATGCGCAACGCCATGGAGCGCAGCCTCAACCTCGTCACCGTGCGCATCGCGCAGGAGGTGGGGATGGACAAGGTGAGCGAGCTGGCCGGGCGCGTCGGCGTCATCGACAACATGCCGCGCTTCCTGGCGCTGAGCCTGGGCGCGGGAGAGACGACGGTGCTGCGCCAGGCCGCCGGCTACGCCGCCATGGTCAATGGCGGGCGGCGGGTGGAGCCCTCCTTCATCGACAGCGTGCAGGACGGGCGCGGCCGCGTCATCTGGCGCAACGGCGCGCGCGGCTGCGAGGGCTGCGACCGCGGCCCGGAGGCCGGCCCGCCGGAGGTGACGGACACCCGCCGACAGGCGCTGGACCCCATCGCCGCCTACCAGATGACCTCCATCCTGCAGACCGCGGTGCAGTCCGGCACCGGCACCCGCGCCGGCGCCGGGCTGAACCGCCCGGTGGCCGGCAAGACCGGCACGACGGACGACTACCGCGACAACTGGTTCGTCGGCTTCACCCCCGACATCGTGATCGCGGTGTGGATCGGCCATGACGAGCCGCGCTCGCTTGGCTCGGGCGAGACCGGCGGCACCAACGCCGCGCCCATCTTCCGCGAGGTGGCGGCCGCCGCCCTGCGCGACAGCCCGGCCGTGCCGTTCCGCGCCCCGCCCGGCGTGGCCCTGGTGCGCATCACCGACGACCGCGGCCGCTCCTTCCTGGAGGCGTTCCGCCCGGGCACGGAGAACAGCGCCACCGCCGGCATCGGCGGCATGACGCCCGCCGGCGGCGCGGCGGAGGCCGCGCGGCAGGTGGACACCGGGCTGGGCGGGCTGTATTGACCGCCCCGCCATGCGCGCCGATGCCACCCAATTGCAAGAGCAGATCACGGAATCCGTGTCCCTGCTGAGGAGGCATCTTTGACTGGGATGCCGCCACCGCCCGCCTCGCGGAGCTGACCAGCTTCTCCGAGGACCCCGACCTCTGGAACCGCCCCGCCGAGGCGCAGAAGGTGATGCGGGAGAAGAACCGCCTGCAGGACCAGCTCGACGGCGTGCGCGCCCTCGAGCAGGGCGTGGCCGACGCGCTGGAGCTGATCGAGCTGGCCGAGGCCGAGGGCGACGCCGCCACCGCCGACGCCGCGGTGGCCGACCTCCAGGGCTACGCCGCCGAGGCCAAGCGCCGCGAGATCGAGAGCCTGCTGTCCGGCGAGGCGGATTCCAACGACGCCTACGTGGAGGTGAACGCCGGCGCCGGTGGCACCGAGGCGCAGGACTGGGCCGAGATGCTGCTGCGCATGTACATGCGCTGGGCGGAGAAGCGCGGCTACAAGGTCACGCTCACCGAGCAGTCGGATGGCGAGCAGGCCGGCATCAAGTCCGCCACGCTGCAGGTGAGCGGCCCCAACGCCTATGGCTGGCTGAAGACCGAGAGCGGGGTGCACCGGCTGGTGCGCATCTCCCCCTTCGACGCCGCCAAGCGCCGGCAGACCTCCTTCGCCAGCGTCTATTGCTACCCGGTGATCGACGACAAGATCGAGATCGAGATCAACCCGGCCGACCTCAAGACCGACACCTTCCGCGCCTCCGGCGCCGGCGGGCAGCACGTCAACAAGACCGAGTCCGGGGTGCGCTTCACCCACATCCCCACCGGCATCGTCGCCGCCTCGACGCAGGACCGCTCGCAGCACCGCAACCGCGAGATCGCGATGAACATGCTGAAGGCGCGCCTGTACGAGCTGGAGCTGAAGAAGCGCGAGGCGATCAGCGACGCCACCGAGGCCGGCAAGACCGACATCGGCTGGGGCCACCAGATCCGCTCCTACGTGCTGCAGCCCTACCAGCTGGTGAAGGATCTGCGCACCAGCGTGGAGAAGGGCAACCCCGACGCCGTGCTGGACGGCGACCTGGACGAGTTCATGGCCGCCGCCCTGGCCGCCCGCGTGGGCGCCACCCGCAGCGAGGCGAGCGCCTCGGCGCAGTGAACTGGCAACCGGCCCCGGCGGCGCTGGAACCCGGGCACCGCCTCTATGCCATCGGCGACGCGCATGGCTGCGCCGAACGGCTGCGCGCCCTGCACCGGGCGGTGCGCGACGACCTGCGCGCCCGGCCCTGCGCCCAGGCCACCCTGGTCCACCTGGGCGACCTGATTGACCGCGGCCCCGACAGCGCCGGCTGCCTCGACGCGGCGCTGGGCTTCGACGCCTGCCCGTCGCTGAGCCTGCGCGGCAACCACGAGGACACCGCCCTGCTGGCCCTGGCCGGCGAGGGCTACGCCTGCGCCGACTGGCTGGACACCGGCGGGCGGGCGGCGCTGCGCTCCTGGGGCGTCAGCGACCTGTCGCCCCGCGCGACCTGGGCGGCGGGCGTGCCGCTGCGCCACCGCGACTACATGGCCGGCATGGCGCTGCACCACCGCGCCGGGCCCTACCTGTTCGTGCATGCCGGCATCCGGCCGGGCGTGCCGCTGGAGGAACAGTCGCGCGACGACCTGCTGCGCATCCGCCGCGCCTTCCTGGACAGCGAGGCCGACCACGGCTGCGTGGTGGTGCACGGCCACACCCCCACCCGCGACCGCCGGCCGGAGCTGCGCCCCAACCGCATCAACCTCGACACCGGCGCGGTGTTCGAGGGCGGGCAGCTCACCCTGGCGGTGTTCGAGGCGGACCGCGTGGGCTTCGTGCAGGCCTGAGGCCGTCAGGCCGGCGCCAGCCGCTGCCCCGGCGCCTTGGCCATCCAGTTCAGCACGGAGGCCCCCAGCCCCACCGCCACCATCACCGGCCAGAAGGCGGCGTAGGAGCCGACGGTGGAATACAGCACCGCCCCCGAGGCGGCGCCGATGAAGCCGCCGATCTGGTGGGAGAAGAACGACACCCCGTACAGCGCCCCGAGGTTCACCACCCCGAAGCGCCGCGCGATGGCCGCGCTGGTCAGCGGCACCGTGCCCAGCCAGACGAAGCCCATCACGGCGGCGAAGACCATCGTGCCCCAGGCGGTGGGCGGCGCCAGGGCGAAGGCGGCGATGGCCACGGTGCGCAGCAGGTAGATCCAGCCCAGCGCCGCCTCCGGCTTCACCTTGCCGGCCAGCCAGCCGCAGAACCAGGAGCCGGGGATGTTGAACAGCCCGATCAGCATCAGCGCCGTCATGCCCAGGGAAGGCGGCAGGCCGCACAGCGCGATGTGCGAGGGCAGGTGCACCGTCAGGAAGGCCAGCTGGAAGCCGCAGGCGAAGAAGCCCGCCGTCAGCAGCGCGAAGTCGCGGTCGGCCAGGGATTCGCGGGCCAGCCGCGGCAGCCCCGCCAGCCCGGCCGGGGCGGCGCCGGCGGCGCGCGGGGCGGGCTTCCACTCGATCAGGCGCGCCAGCGGCAGGATCAGCAGCGCGGACACCGCCAGCAGGGCCATGGCCCCGGCGGCGCCGAACCAGCCGATGCCGGCGAACACGAAGGGCACCATGGCCGCCTGCCCCAGCGAGCCGCCGGCCGAGGCGAGGCCGATGTATTCGCCCCGCTTCTCCGGCGGGGCCATGCGGCCGATGGCGGCCAGCGCCATGCCGGTGCCCGCCGAGGCGACGCCGAAGCCCGACAGCACGCCGATGCCCAGCAGCAAGGTCAGGTTGGAGGGGAACAGCGCCGCCAGCCCGCAGCCCAGCAGGTAGAACACCCCGCCCGCCGCCATCACGCGCCCGGCGCCCCAGCGGTCGGCCACCGCGCCGACGGCCGGCTGCGCCAGGCCCCAGGTGAGGTTGTGCAGCGCCACCGCCAGGCCGAAGGCCCAGGCATCCACCCCGTGCTCGCTGACATAGGGCAGCAGCATCAGCCCGTAGGTCTGGCGGATGCCCATGCCGATGGAGGAGGTGAGGGCCGCCGCCCCGAGCGCGATCCAGAGGGCGGAACGGGAAAGGCCGGGCGTCATGGTCGGCGATGCTGCGGGAGGGCGGCACCCTCCCGCAACGCGCAAGAACGCCGGGCGGGCCATGCGCCCGGCGCGGGCCTCAGGCGGCGCGGCGGCCGTCCTGGGCGTCGTTGGCCGGCAGCGGCGTCGCGGCGGCCGCGGCCCCGGCGATGCCGGCACGGTTCAGGCCGATGTCGGCCAGCTCGCGGTCGCTCAGGGCACGCAGCTGCGCGATGGTCTCGCGCCGCTGGCGCAGCGCGGTCATCAGCGCGCGCAGGCCGCGGAAGCCGGCGCGCAGGCGCGCGGCCAGGGCGGCGTCGCGGGCGCGGCGCGCCTCGGCGACGATGGCGCGGATGCGCTGGGCCTCCAGCGGCTCGCCGGAGGTGAAGGGCATCAGCAGCGCGGCTTCGGCTGGGGTGATGCGGGAATTCATGGTCGGGTTCCAATCGGTTGCGCCCTTGCGGCCTCGCCGCGGGCATGCCGCTGATGTAAGGCGGAATCCGGCGTCGCACTCGCGCGAAGCCCATGTCGCTCCCATGCGTGGGACGCATGCCATAAGGCGGACACATGTGTGAAGCGCAGATGAACGACAGGCTGGCGGCGTTAAGGGACGGCATGGCCAAGGCGGGCGTGGACGGCTTCCTGGTGCCGCGCTCCGACGAGCACCTGGGCGAGTACGTGCCCCCGGCGGGCGAGCGGCTGCGCTGGATCAGCGGCTTCACCGGCTCGGCCGGGACGGCGCTGGTGCTGGCCGACCGCGCGGTGCTGTGGACCGATGGCCGCTACACCACCCAGGCGCGCCAGCAGCTCGACCCCGCCGCGTGGGAGCTGCGCCACCTGGTGGACGACCCGCCGGCCGCCTGGATGGCGCGGCACGCAAGCGGGCTGCGCATCGGCCACGACCCCTGGCTGCACCCCGCCCCCGCCCTGGCCAAGCTGGCCGAGGCCGGGGTGACGCTGGTGCCGCTGCACCCCAGCCCGCTGGACGCCGCCTGGACCGACCGCCCGGCCCCGCCCGCCGCGCCGCTGCGCGCCCATGGCGTGGAATTCGCCGGCGAGGCGGCGGCCGACAAGCGCGCCCGGCTGGCGAAGGAGCTGGACGCCGATGCCGCCCTGCTGGCCGACGCCCATTCGGTGGCCTGGCTGCTGAACCTGCGCGGCGCCGACCTGGCGCATACCCCCATGGCCCTGGCCTTCGCCATCCTGCACGCCGACGCCACGGTGCAGCTGTTCCTGCACGCGCCGGAGCGCGCGGCGGCGGTGGCCGCCCACCTGGGCAACGGCGTCGCCGTGGCGGGGCGTGAGGCGCTGCTGCCCGCCCTGCGCGCCCTGGCCGGCCGCCGCGTGCGGGTGGACCTGGACGCCACCCCCGCCGCCCTGGTGGAGGCGCTGCGGGATGGCGGCGCCGAGGTGGTGGCGGGCGAGGACCCGGTGCGCCTGCCGCGCGCCTGCAAGAACCCCGCCGAGCAGCAGGGCGCCCGCGACGCCCAGCGCAGGGACGCGGTGGCGCTGGCGCGCTTCCTGCACTGGCTGGCGCGGGAAGCCCCGGGCGACGGGCTGTCGGAAGTGGCGGCGGCGCGGCGCCTGCTGGCCTTCCGGCGGGAGGTCCCGGGCTTCGCCGGCGAATCCTTCCCGGCCATCGCCGGCGCGGGCGGGAACGGCGCGATCGTCCATTACCGCGCCACCGCCGCCAGCGACCGCCGCATCCGGCCGGACGAGTGCTTCCTGATCGACAGCGGCGGCCAGTACCCGGAAGGCACCACGGACGTCACCCGCACGGTCTGGACCGGCCCCGGCCCGGCGCCGGCGGCGCTGCGCGCGCGCTACACCGCCGTGCTGCGCGGCCACGTCGCGCTGGCCACCGCCCGCTTCCCCGAAGGCGTGGCCGGCCCGCACCTGGACGCCATCGCCCGCCGCCCGCTGTGGGAGATGGGGCTGGACTACGACCACGGCACCGGCCACGGCATCGGCGCCTTCCTGTCGGTGCACGAGGGGCCGGTCAGCATCTCCCGCGCCGCCAAGCCGGTGCCGCTGCGCGCCGGCATGATCCTGTCCGACGAGCCGGGCTTCTACCTGCCCGGCCACTACGGCATCCGCATCGAGAACCTGCTGCTGGTGCGCGAGGCGGCGCGCCAGCCCGACCAGGCGCGCCCCTTCCTGGAGTTCGAGACGCTGACCCTGGCGCCCTACAGCCGCGCCCTGCTGGACCCGGCCCTGCTGGCGCCCGCCGAGCGCGCCTGGGTGGACGCCTACCACGCGCGGGTGCGCGCCGAGATCGGCCCGCTGCTGGACGCCCCGGCGCGCGCGTGGCTGGAGGCCGAGGCGGCGCCGCTGTAGCTACGCCCCCGCCACCTCCAGCCGCACGTCCACGTTGCCCCGCGTGGCGTGGCTGTAGGGGCAGACCTGGGCGTGCGCCGCCTCGGCGATGGCGCGCAGCTCCGCCGTGGGCATGGAGGGGTCCTGCACGCGCAGCACCACGGCCAGGCCGAAGCCGCCGCCCTCGCGCGGGCCGATGCTGACCTCCGCGGTCACCTGGGCGTTCTTCGCGTTCTTCTTCTGCTGGGTGGCGACGAAGTCCATCGCGCCGCCGAAGCAGGCGGCGTAGCCGGCGGCGAACAGGTGCTCGGGCGTGGTGGTGCCCTCCCGGCCCGGCCCGCCCATCGCCTTGGGCACCGACAGGTCGGCCGCCACCGAGCCGTCATCGGCCGCCGTGCGCCCGTTGCGCCCGCCGGTCGCGGTGGCGGTGGCGGTGAAGAGTGGGGTGATGCTGTCGGTCATCGGGCGTGCCTCCTGCTGGTCCTCGGGTGGATCATCGCCCCGGCGCGCCGGATGCGTAGGGGACGGCGGCCACCGCGTTCTCCGGCGAGCCGTCGATGAGGCGGGTGGACCAGGCGAGGTAGACCAGGGTGCGGCTGCTCTCGTCCACGAAGCGGTGCACGCGGGTCTCCTTGAAGAACAGAGAGGTGGAGGCCTCCCAGATCTGCTCGCCGCGCTCGCCCCGGCGCACGCGCTCGTCGATGGCGACCGGGCCGGTGGCGATGCAGTGCAGGGAGAAGCGCGCCGGGTCCTCCGCCAGCCCCACCATGCCCGACAGCCCGCCGGTGCGCGCCTGCGAGACGTAGCACTGCACGTTCGGCACCTCCGGGTCGCCGAAGCGCTCCACCACCACCTGGTGCGAGCGGGTGAGCCCGAGATTGGTGATGGCGGTGTTGACGTGGCCCACCCGCGCCGTGTCCTCGGCGGCGACGGGCCCGGGCGCGAGGAGGGGGGCGAGCAGGGCGAGGGCGGGGAGGGTCTTGCGCATGGCCCATCAAGCCACGCCCGGCCCTCAGGTTGCCAGCCTTTGCAGGAACTCCCCCTCCGTCAGCACCGCCACTCCCAGCGCCGCCGCCTTGGCCGCCTTGGAGCCGGCATCGGCGCCCACCACCACGAAGTCGGTCCTGGCCGAGACGCTCTTGGCGATGCGCCCGCCCGCCGCCTCGGCCTTCGCCTCGGCCTCGGCGCGGGACATGGTTTCCAGCGTGCCGGTGAACACCAGCGCCTTGCCGGCGAAGGTGCCGCCGGCGGCCACCTGCGCCGGCTCGGGCGCCACGAAGCCCAGCAGGTCGTCCAGGGCGCGCAGGTTGTGCGGCTCGGCGATGAACTCCACCACCTCGGTGGCGATGGCCGGGCCGATGCCGGCGATGCCGCCCAGCTCCTCCCGCGCCTCGCTGCCCACGGTGCGCGCCGCCAGCATCGCCGCGCGCCAGCGCTCCACCGTGCCGTAGTGGCGGGCCAGCAGCTTGGCGTTCTGCTCGCCGATGCGGCGGATGCCCAGGGCGAACAGGAAGCGCTCCAGCGGCACCGTGCGCCGCGCGGCGATGGCGCGGAACAGGTTGCGGATGCTCAGCTCGCCCCAGCCTTCCAGGGTGCGCAGCTCCGCCTCGCGCGCCGGCAGGCGGAAGATGTCGGCGGGCGCGCCCAGCCAGCCCTTGTCGTGCAGCAGCAGGATGCGCTCCTCGCCCAGCCCCTCGATGTCCATGGCGCGGCGGGACACGAAGTGCTTCAGGCGCTCCGTCGCCTGGGCCGGGCAGGTCAGCCCGCCGGTGCAGCGGCGCACCACCTCGCCGTTCACCCGCGCCGCGTGGGCGCCGCAGGCGGGGCAGGTGGCGGGCGGCACCCAGGGGGCGGCGCGCGCGCCATGCAGGGGCGGCAGCGCCTCCACCACCTGGGGGATGACGTCGCCGGCGCGCTGGATGGTGACGCGGTCGCCCTCGCGCACGTCCAGCCGGGACACCTCGTCCTCGTTGTGCAGGGTGGCGTGGGTGACGGTGACGCCGCCCACCGCCACCGGGTCCATCACCGCGCGCGGCGTCAGCGCCCCGGTGCGCCCCACCTGGATCTCGATGCGGCGCAGCGTGGTGGTGGCGCGCTCGGCCGGGAACTTCCAGGCGATGGCCCAGCGCGGCGCCCGGCCGACGAAGCCCAGCCGGGCCTGCCAGTCCAGCCGGTCCAGCTTGTACACCACGCCGTCGATCTCGTAGGCCAGGGCCGGGCGTTCGGCGGCGATGCGGGCCTGGAAGGCCTCGGGGTCGGTGACGCGCGCGCTCAGCGGGTTCACGCGGAAGCCCTTGGCCGACAGCCATTCCAGCCATTGCCAGTGGGTGTCCACCGGCACCGCGCTGGCCGCGCCCATGGCGTAGGCGAACAGGCGCAGCGGCCGCTGCGCCGTCACCTGCGGGTCCAGCTGGCGCAGGGAGCCGGCGGCGGCGTTGCGCGGGTTCACCGGCACCGGCACCGCGGGGCCCAGCTTCTCGCCGCGCTCGCGCCGCGCCTCGCGCTCCTCGGCCGCCTTCTGCTGCTGCGCGCGGAAGGCGGCGAAGTCGGCGCGGTCCATGAACACCTCGCCGCGGATCTCGATGCGCTCCGGCACCTCGCCCGGCAGGTCGCGCGGCAGGTCGGCGAGCGTCAGCAGGTTCTCCGTGACGTCCTCGCCCTCGGCGCCGTCGCCGCGGGTGGCGCCCTTCACGAAGCGCCCGCCTTCGTAGAGCAGGTTGACCGAGAGGCCGTCGATCTTCGGCTCGGCCACGAAGTCCAGCGCCTCCTCCTCCCCCAGCCGCAGGAAGCGGCGGATGGACGCGGTGAACTCCGTGAAGTCGGCCGGGCCGAAGGCGTTGTCCAGGCTCAGCATGGGCGCCAGGTGGCGCGACTTGCGGAAGCCTTCGGCGGCGGCGCCGGAGACGCGGCGGGTCGGGCTGTCGGGGCTGGCCAGCTCCGGGTGCGCGGCCTCCAGGGTCCGCAGGCGGCGCATCAGCCCGTCATAGGCGGCGTCGTCGATCTCCGGCGCGTCGGCCTCGTAGTAGAGGCGGTCGTGCCGCCGGATCTCGGCGGACAGGAAGGCGATTTCCTCGGCGGGCGTCATGCGGGGAAGGATAGCCGATTCACGGCGGGGCGTGACCCGCCCGGGGCTGCGCCGCGGGCGGGCGGCGCCTCCTCGCTCCGCGGGCGCGATGCGCCTCCTCACCCCGCGGGCGCGATGCGCATCCTCACTCCGCGGGCGCGATGCGCCCGACGCAAGGCCCGAAGCCGATGCCCACGGCGCCGGGCGCGCTGGCGCGTGCGGTCAGCGTCACCTCGTCGCCGTCCTGCAGGAAGGTGCGCGTCTCGCCGCCGGGCAGGGTGATGGGCTCCTTGCCGCCCATGCTGGTTTCCAGCAGCGAGCCGGCGCCCGCGCGGTCCGGCCCGCTGATGGTGCCGGTGCCCATCAGGTCGCCGGGGTTGAGCGGGCAGCCGCCGGAGGCGTGGTGCGCCAGCATCTGCGCCGGGGTGAAGTACAGGTGCTTCGCGTGGCTGAGGCTGATGCGCTGCGGCGCCAGCCCGGCCGCGCGCATGGCGGCGGTGGAGAGCAGCACCTCCAGCTCCAGGTTCAGGGCGCCGCGCGCCTGGTCCGCCTCGTCATGCAGGTAGGGCAGGGGGGCGGGGTCGCCCTCGGGCCGCGGCGGCACGGGGATGCGGAAGGGCTCCAGCGCCTCGGGGGTGATGATCCAGGGGCTGATGGTGGTGGCGAAGCTCTTGGCCAGGAAGGGGCCCAGCGGCTGGTACTCCCAGCCCTGGATGTCGCGCGCCGACCAGTCGTTCAGCAGGCAGTAGCCGGCGATGTGGTCGGCCGCCTGCGCGATGGGGATGGCCTCGCCCATCGCGTTGCCGGGGCCGACCCAGAAGCCGAGTTCCAGCTCGTAGTCCAGCTTGCCGCAGGGGGCGTAGCGCGGACCTTCGGAGGACGGGAGCTGCCCGCGCGGCCGCCGCACGGCATGGCCCGACGGCACCACGGAGGAGGCGCGGCCGTGGTAGCCGATGGGGATGTGCTTGTAGTTGGGCAGCAAGGGGTTGTCCGGCCGGAACAGCTTGCCGACCGCGGTGGCGTGGTGGATGCCGACGTAGAAATCCGTGTAGTCGCCGATGGTGGCCGGCAGGTGCATGGTCACGGCGGATTGCGGGTGCAGCCATTCCGGGCGGGGCGTCGCGCCGTGCGCCAGCAGCGCCGTCACCCGCGCGCGCAGCTCGCGCCGCGCGGCGGCGCCGCGGGCCAGGAAGGCGTTGAGCGGCACCGGCACGGCGATGCCGGCCGCCGCCAGGTCCAGCACCATGTCGCCGATGGCCACCCCGGCGCGCGGGGCGCCGCCCAGCGAGAACACGCCCAGCGGCAGGTTCTCCAGCGGGAAGTCCGGGTGGCCGTTCGCGGATTCGACCCAGGAGCGCATCACGGGCGCCCCGCGTCGAAGTGTCGCTTCAGCGACAGGCCGTAATGCTCGTAGGCGCGCTCGCGCTGCGGCAGGCCGGCGGCCCAGTCGGTGACGCGCTGCGGCAGCCGGGTCTCGAACATGAAGGCCATGGTGCCCTCCAGCTTGTGCGGCGCCAGCGCGGCGCTGGACGCGCGCTCGAAGGCGTCCACGTCCGGGCCGTGCGGCAGCATCTGGTTGTGCAGGGAGAAGCCGCCGGGCTTGAACCCCTCCGGCTTGGCGTCGTAGGCGCCGTAGATCAGGCCCATGAACTCGCTCATCACGTTCATGTGGTACCAGGGCGGACGGAAGGTGTTCTCCGCCACCATCCAGCGGTCGGGGAAGATCACGAAGTCGATGTTGGCGGTGCCGGGCGTCTCGCTGGGCGCGGTCAGCACGGTGAAGATGGACGGGTCCGCGTGGTCGAACAGCAGCGGGCCCACCGGGCTGTAGCGGCGCAGGTCGTACTTGTAGGGGGCGTAGTTGCCGTGCCACGCCACCACATCCAGCGGCGACCACGGGATCTCGCCCTCCCACAGCCGGCCGCCCCACTTCACCAGCAGGCGGTGCGGGGTCTCGCGGTCCTCGTAATGCGCCTCGGGGGTCAGGAAGTCGCGCGGGTTGGCCAGGCAGTTGGCGCCGATCGGGCCGCGCTCGGGCAGGGTGAAGGCGCCGCCGTAGTTCTCGCACAGGTAGCCGCGCGAAGGGCCGTCCACGTCCACCGCGAACTTCACGCCGCGCGGCACCACGGCGATCTCGCCGGGTTCCAGCGCGATGCGGCCGAACTCGGTGCGGAGGCGGATGGCGCCCTGCTGCGGCACCAGCAGCATCTCGGCGTCGGCGTTCCAGAACACCTCGTCCACCATGGAGCGGTCGCACAGCCACAGGCTGGCGGCCATGCCGGCCTGGGCGGCGGCGTCGCCCGCGGTGGTGGCGGTGTGGATGCCCTCGATGAAGGTGCCGCCGGTGACCGGCACCGGCGCCCAGCGCATCGGCGCCGGCGGCAGGTCGCGCCCCTCCTCGCACGGGGCGGCGCGCCAGGCGCGCATCGCGGCCGGGCGCATGGCGCCCCAATGCGCGATGGTGGGCCGGATGCGGTAGAGCCAGGAGCGCTCGTTGGACGCCCGCGGCGCGGTGAAGGGCGAGCCGGAGAGCTGCTCGGCGTACAGCCCGTAGGCGCAGCGCTGCGGCGAGTTGCGCCCCACCGGCAGCGCGCCGGGCAGCGCCTCCGTCTCGAAGCCGTTGCCGAAGCCGGACATGTAGCGCAGCCCGGCGAGCGCGGTGACCTGGTTCATCGCCCTCAGCCCCTCTCGATCTCGGCGGACTTCATGTCCGTGCCGTGCTCCAGCGCCTTCCACATCTCCACGTCGCGCTCGGCGGTCCAGATGCGCGGGTGGTCCAGCCCCTTCGCCTCGTCGAAGGCGCGGGAGACGTTGAAGGGCATGCAGTGCTCGAAGATCACCCAGTGGCCGTAGCGCGGGCGCATGGCGGCCATCGCCTCGTCGTACACCTGCTTCAGCGTGGCGCCCTTGGCCGCGCCGGCCTGGGCGATGCGGAACAGGTCCTGGGTGAAGGCCTCCGTGCCGTCCAGCGCCTCCGCCACCTCCGCCTTGCCGACCAGCGCGCGGCCGCGGCCGGGCACCAGCTTCTCCGCCCCCAGGGCGCGCACCGCGGCCAGCGTCGCCGGCCAGTCGCGGAAATGGGCGTCGCCGCAATAGGGGGTGGCGCCGTACTCCACCACGTCGCCGGCGAAGCACACCTTCTCCTCCGGCAGCCAGACCACCGTGTCGCCCGCGGTGTGGGAGCGCCCGACATGGATCACCTGCACCTCCCGCCGGCCCAGCCACAAGGACATCCGCCCGTGGAAGGTCAGGTGCGGCCAGGTGAGGCCGGGGATGCCCTCCTTGCCGCGGAACAGGCGCGGGAAGCGGCCGATCTCGCTGTCCATGTCCTGCTGGCCGCGCTCGGCGATGAGGTCGCGCGTCACGTCGGAGGCGATGACCTGCGCGCCCGGGTAGCCGGAGGCGCCGAGCACGCGCACCGCGTGGTAGTGCGTCAGCACCACCTGGGTCACCGGCTTGTCCGTCACGCCGCGCACCTTGGCCACCACGTCGGCCGCCATGCGGGGCGTGGCCTGGGCATCCACCACCAGCACGCCCTCCTCGCCCACCACGACGCCGCTGTTGGGGTCGCCCTCGGCGGTCCAGGCGAAGGCGCCGGGCGCGAGTTCCTGGAAGGTGACGGCCTTCTCGGCCAGGTCGGTGGTGGAGGCGAAGCCGGACATGCGCGTTTCCCCAGTTGCTACGCGATGCGTAGCGCGTTACGTTATGCATAGCAGATGTGCAGGGGGCGGGGTCAAGTGCCGCGCGATGGCGAGGAAGAGGCCCGCCGGGGCGGGGTGAACGCGGTGGAGGTGGCCGGCGGGCTGCTCCGCATCCTCGCCGAGGCGCCGGGCCCGCTGCGGCTGGCCGAGGTCGCGCGCGCCGCCGCCATGCCCTCGGCCAAGGCGCACCGCTACCTGGTCAGCCTCCAGCGCGCCGGCCTGGCCGAGCAGGAGCCCGCCACCGCCCGCTACGCCCTTGGCCCGCTGATGCGCCGCGCCGGGCTGGCGGCGCTCGGCCGCTCCGACGCGCTGAAGCGGGCCGAGCGCGCGCTGGAGGACATCGTTTCCCGCACCGGCGAGACGGCGGCCGCCGCCGTCTGGGGCACCCACGGGCCCACCCATGTGCGGCTGGTGGAGGCGCGGCACGACCTGGCCGCCACCGTGCCGCCCGGCCATGTCTGCCCGCTGACCTACAGCGCCTCCGGCTTGGTGTTCTGCGCCTGGGGCGAGGCGGCGCAGGTGCGCCCGCTGGCCCAGCGCGAGGTGGCGCAGGGCCGCGCCATGGGCCGCCCCGGCGTGCCGCGCTCCATGGCGGAGCTGGACCGCATCGCCGCCGCCGCCCGCGCCCGCGGCTTCGCCGCCACCGATGGCGAGGGCGACACCGGGCTGGCGGCGGTGTCGGTGCCGGTGCGCGCGGCCGGGGGCGCGCTGCGCATGGCGCTGACCGTGTTCAGCCGCGCCGGCCGCCTGAACACGGAGGCCGGCGGCCCGGTGGCGGCGCTGATGCGCGCGGCGGGCGCCGCGCTGGAGGCGGAGCTGCGCGACGGCGCCTGAGGCGGGCGCAACGCGGCGTTAACCCCCCACGTCCATCCTGGACGCATGCAATGGCTCCTCGCGGCAACGGGCATGGCCCTGGTCCTGGCGCTGGCGGCGCGCGCCGCGGCGCGCTGGCCGGTCGGCCTCGCGCTGCTGGACGGCGCGCAGCGGTGCCGCTGGCGCAACCCCCGGCTGGCCGGAGCGCCCGCCGGCTGCGGACTGGCGGCGCTGCTGGCGCCCTGGGCGCCGGAGGCGGAGGCGCTGGCCGCCCGCTGCCGCCGCCCGGACTTCGCGCCGCCGCCGGGCGGGCTGCCGGCCATCTTCCTGCCGCTGCCCCTGGGCTGGCGTTTGCTGCTGCTGGGCGGCCCGCCGCCCGTCCTGCCCCGCCTGCTGGATGGCGCGCCCATCGGCCTGTGGCAGCTCGACGCCCGCGGGCGCACCGTCTTCGCCAACCACCGCCTCTGCGCCCTGTTCGGCGGCGCCGCGCCGGCGGGGCTCGAGGCCGCGCCGCTGCGCCTCTGCGGCCCGGCCGACGGCGCCGGGCCGCTGGGCCTGCCGCTGGGCGAGGAGCGGGAGGCCGCCCTGGCGCTGCCCGGCCGCCCGGTGCGGCGGCTGGTGGTGATGGCCGGCGCGGCGGAGGACGGCGCGGGCCACCTGCTGTCCGTGCTGGACGTCACCCCCCTGAAGGCCGCGCAGGAGCGCATCGAGCACCTGGCCGAGCACGACCCGCTGACCGGCCTAGCCAACCGCGCCACCCTTGCCGCCGCGCTGGAGGCCCTGGCCGACGACCCGGCGGGTGGCGTGCTGATCCGCGTGGACATGGACAACCTGCGCGCCGTGAACGACCGCCACGGCCATGCCGCGGGCGACCACGTGCTGCGCGAGGCCGCCGCCCGGCTGCGCGACGCCGTGCGCCCCTCCGACCTGGTGGCGCGGGCGGGCGGGGACGAGTTCGCCGTGCTGTGCTTCGGCGCCCCCTGCGACGAGGCGGTGCACCTGGGCGACCGCCTGCGCGAGGCGCTGCGCCTGCCCTATGGCGAGGGGCTGGCCCTGACCGCCAGCCTGGGCCTGGCCTGCGCCCCGGCCCATGGGCGCGACGCCGCCGCGCTGCTGCGCGCCGCCGACCTGGCGACGCTGGAGGCGAAGGCGCAGGGCCGCGACGCCCTGCGCGTGTTCGAGCCCGCCCTGCTGGCCCGCGCCGAGCAGCGCGCCGAGCTGCGCGAGGCCTTCGTGGAGGCGCTGGCCGCCGGCGAGCTGGAGCTGCACGTGCAGCCGCAGCTGGACCACCGCACCGGCCAGATGGAGGGGGGCGAGGCGCTGATCCGCTGGCAGTCCCGCCGCCTGGGCCGCTGGGTGCCGCCGCCCGACATCCTGGCCGCGGCCGGCGAGGCCGGGCTGCTGCGCGAGCTGGACCTGTGGGTGCTGCGCACCGCGGCGCGGCTGCAGAAATCGTGGCTGGGCCTGCCCGGCGCCCCGGCACGGCTGGGGGTGAACATCACCTCCGTGACCCTGCACGACCCCGACTTCGCGCGGGAGCTGCGGGCGGCGCTGGAGGAATGCGCCCTGCCGCCCGACGCCCTGGAGATCGAGATCCCCGAGGACTTGGCGGTGCAGGACCTGCCGGCGGTGGCCCGCACCATGGCCGCCATCCAGGAGATCGGCGTGCCGCTGGCGCTGGACGACTTCGGCGCCGGCCATTCCAACCTGACCCACGTGGTCAACCTGCCGGTGCAGCGGCTGAAGCTGGATCGCTCCACCGTCTCGATGCTGCCCGATGACCCCAAGGCCTACGCCATCCTGCGCGCCACCATGGCGATGGCGCGCTCCATGGGCATCGAGGTGGTGGCCGAGGGCGTGGAGACGCCGGAGCAGGCGGAAGCCTTGTCCCGCCTGAACTGCCACGTCATCCAGGGCTGGCTGATCGCCAAGGCCATGCCGCCGGAGGACCTGCTGCGCCGCTTCGCGCCGCCGCCGGCCCAGGTGGCGGCAGGCTAGCCGCCAGGGGTCAGGAGGCGCAGGACACGCGGGACTGCGCCAGCGCCGCCGCCACCTCCGGCCCCGGCATGGCGGCGAAGCGCCCCAGCGCCACCCGCCCCGAGCCGTTCTGCGACAGCGAGAACTCCTGCGAGGCCTGGCGCCCCTGCATCCCCGGCACCTCCGGGGTTTCCACCGTGCCGCGCAGCGCGCCGCTGCCGGCCACCAGCGTCAGCCAGGCATCCACCCCGCCTTCGGCCGGCAGCATCTGCACCCGCGCCACGTCCAGGCGGTTGCGGCAGCCGGGGTCCACCCGCACCTGCACCTCCTGGGCGGCGGCGGGGAGGGAAAGCAGCAGGGCGAGGGCGGGAAGGATGGTGCGCATGGCCGCCCAACGCGCCAGGCGCACGCGGGTGGCAGCGCCCCCCGCGATGGGCCATGATGCCGCCAGGAAGGACAATGCCATGGACACCCTCGCGCCGACGCCCGTGCAGGCCGTCATCGCCGCCGCCCGTCCCATGTTCGGGGACCGCCTGAGCCTGAACGAGGCGGTGCGCGACGGCCATGCCCGCGGCGAGGACACCACGGTCCCCACCCGCCCCGACGCGGTCGTCTTCGCCGAATCCACCGAGGAGGTGTCCGCCCTGCTGCGCCTGTGCCACCAGCACGGCGTGCCGGTGACGCCCTTCGGCGCCGGCACCAGCCTGGAAGGCCACGTGAATCCGGTGCGCGGCGGCATCTCCCTGGACCTGTCGCGCATGGACGCCATCCACGAGGTGAGCGCCGAGGACATGGACTGCATGGTCGGCCCCGGCGTGACGCGCCAGGCGCTGAACGAGCACCTGCGCGCCCAGGGGCTGTTCTTCCCGGTGGATCCGGGCAGCGTGTGCTCCATCGGCGGCATGTGCGCCACGCGGGCGAGCGGCACCAACGCCGTGCGCTACGGCACCATCCGCGAGAACGTGCTGTCGCTGGAGGCCGTGCTGGCCGATGGGCGCGTCATCACCACGGGCTCGCGCGCGCGCAAGGCGGCCAATGGCTACGACCTGACGCACCTGCTGATCGGCAGCGAGGGCACGCTGGGCGTCATCACCAAGGTGCGGCTGCGCCTGCACGGCATCCCGGAGGCGACCAGCGCCGCCATCTGCCAGTTCCCCGGGCTGGGCGACGCGGTGAACACCGTCATCGCCACCTTGCAGGCCGGCATTCCGGTGGCGCGGATCGAGCTGCTGGACGAGGTGCAGATGGGCGCCTGCATCGCCTATTCGAAGCTGGATGGCCTCGCCGCCGCGCCCACGCTGTTCCTAGAGTTCCACGGCAGCGCCGCCGGCGTGGCCGAGCAGGCCGAGGGCGTGCAGGCCATCGCCGCCGATCACGGCGGCAGCGCCTTCAGCTGGGCCACCCAGGCGGAGGAGCGCAACCGGCTGTGGAAGGCGCGGCACGACGCCTACTGGGCCTGCCTGGCGATGAAGCCCAACCACCGCGGCATCGCCACCGATGTCTGCGTGCCGATCTCGCGCCTCGCGGAAGCCCTGCTGGGCGCGCAGGCGGACATCGCGGCCAGCGGCCTGACCGCGCCGATCGTCGGCCATGTGGGCGACGGCAACTTCCATACCGTCATCCTGGTGGACCAGGCGGACCCCACGGCGCTGGACCGCGCCTGGGCACTGGACCGCGCCATCGTCCACCGCGCGCTCAAGCTCGGCGGCACGTGCAGCGGCGAGCACGGCGTCGGCCTGGGCAAGCGCGAATTCCTGGAGATCGAGCACGGCGCCGATGCCCTGGCGGCGATGCGCGCGGTGAAGGCGGCGCTGGACCCGCGCGGCATCCTCAACCCCGGCAAGATCTTCCGCAACTGATGGCGCCCTGGCTGCCGGCGCTGCTGGCGCTGACCCTGGGCCATGTCTTCTCCAATGCCGTGCGCACCCTGCCGGCGGTGGCGGCGGACGTGCTGGCGCGCGACCTGGGCATCTCCACCCAGCAGCTGGCCGTCATCACCGGGGCGTTTCCCGGCGCCTTCGCCCTGGCGATGATCCCGGTCGGCGTGGCGCTGGACCGCTTCGGGGTGAAGCCGGTGGCGCTGGTGCTGCTGGGCATCGCCACCTGCGGGGCCGCGCTGGCGGCGCTGGCGCCCAGCGCGGGGACCATGCTGCTGGCGCAATGCGTGCTGGGCATCGGCTGCTCGGGCATGCTGATGGCGCCGATGACCTTCGCCGCCCGCACCATGGATGCGCCGCGCTTCGCCCTGTGGTCCGGGCTGGTGCAGGCCATCGGCAATTCGGGGATGCTGCTGACCGCCTCGCCGCTCGCCTGGCTGGTAGAGGCATCGGGCTGGCGGGCGGGGTTCTGGGCCTGCCTGGGCCTGGCCGGCCTCGCCGTGGCCGCGGTGGCGCTGCTGGTGCCGCGCGACCGCCCGGCGCCGTCGGGGCGCTCCCTGCTGGGCGATGCGCGGGAGGTGGTGCGGATCATGGGCCGGCCGGGGCTGCGCGGGCTGTTCGCGCTGGCCTTCGTCTCCTTCGGCGCGGTGCTGGGGGTGCGCGGGCTGTGGGGCGGCCCCTGGCTGATGGAGGTGCGCGGGCTGGACCGCATCCTGGCCGGGCACCTGCTGCTGGGCTGCACCGTGGCGCTGGTGGCCGGTCCGGCGCTGGCCGGCTGGGCGGTGGCGCGCACCGGGGCCACGCGCGGGCTGCTCGTCGGCGGGCACCTCTGCGCCGCCTTGCTGGCCTGCGCGCTGTTCCTGCGCGGGCCGGCGTGGCTGGACGCGCTGGTGCTGGCGGGATTCGGGCTGGCCATCGCCTACCAGGTGCTGTGCTTCTCCCTGCTGCGCGGGCTGGTGCGGACCGAGGAGGCGGGGCGCGCCATGTCGGCGATGAACATGTTCTTCTTCGGCGGGGCGGCGGTGCTGCAGTGGCTCTCGGGCCTGGCGGCCTGGTGGGGCGGGCCGGGGGCGGCGCTGCTGACCTTCGCCGGGGCGCTGGTGCTGGGCTGCGCGCTGTTCTGGCGCTGGCAGCGCGCCTGAGGCGCGGCCGGCGCGGGATGCCGCTGGATGCCGCCGCATCCCGCGCCGCGCGGCTTGCGCCGCGTTCCCCCGGCGCGCATATCCGCGGCGCGAACGACAGGAGCAGCCTGATGGACGGCACCCCCACCACCACCCGCACCAAGGTCACCGCCATTCCCGGCGACGGCATCGGGCCGGAGGTGATGCGCGCCACGCGCCAGGTGCTGGAGGAGGCGGGCGCGCGCATCGAGTGGGAGGAGGCGCTGGCCGGCGCCGAGGCCTTCCGCAAGGGCATCGGCGCCGGCGCCCCGAAAGAGACGCTGGACAGCATCGCCCGCAACGGCGTGGCGCTGAAGGGCCCGCTGGAAACCCCGGTCGGCTTCGGCGAGAAGAGCGCCAACGTCACGCTGCGCAAGGTCTTCGAGATGTACGGGAACATCCGCCCCGTGCGCGAGATTCCCGGGCTGCGGACCCCCTTCGCCGGGCGCGGCATCGACTTCGTGGTGGTGCGCGAGAACGTGGAGGACCTCTACGCCGGCGTGGAGCACATGCAGACGCCCGGCGTCGCGCAGTGCCTCAAGCTGATCACCGAGGTGGGGTGCGAGCGCATCGTCCGCCTCGCCGCCTGCCTGGCCGAGGCGGAGGGGCGCCGCAAGGTGACGGTGGCCACCAAGGCCAACATCATGAAGCTCACCGAGGGCATGATGAAGCGCGTGGGCGAGAGCGTGCTGAAGGAGCACGCCAACCTGGCGCACGAGCACATGATCGTGGACAACTGCGCGCACCAGATGGTGATCCGCCCCGAGCAGTTCGACGTGGTGGTGATGACCAACATGAACGGCGACATCCTGAGCGACCTCGCCGCCGGGCTGGTCGGCGGGCTGGGCGTGGCGCCCTCCGCCAACCTGGGCGACGGCGTGGCGATGTTCGAGGCCGTGCACGGCTCCGCCCCGCAGATCGCCGGCAAGGGGCTGGCCAACCCCACGGCGCTGCTGCTCTCCGCCGTGATGATGCTGCGCCACATCGGCGACTTCGCCACCGCCTCCAAGGTCGAGCACGCGCTGTACGTGACGCTGGAGGAAGGGGTGGACCTGACGGGCGACCTCGCGCCCGAGGGGCAGGGGGTGGGCACCGACGCCTACGTGGCGCGCGTGATGGCCAACCTGGGCCGGCGCAGCGAACGGCTGGTGGAGCGCGACTACCGTCCCATCGCCATGAAGAAGTGGCCGCAGATCACCTGGTACAAGGCGGCCTCGACCCGCGAGCTGGTGGGGGTGGACGTCTTCGTCGAGAGCGAGCGCGACCCGCACGCCATCGGCATCACCCTGCAGGCCGCCGCCGAGGGCTCGGCCTTCGACCTCAAGATGATCAGCAGCCGCGGCGCGCAGGTCTGGCCGCACATGGGCGGCAACACCTTCCTGGTGGACCACTTCCGCGCCCGCTTCATGTTCCGCGAGCCCCCCAAGGGCGACGCAGTGGCCGAGATCACCGACCTGCTCTCGCGCATCGGCCGCCAGCACCGCTGGATGCACATCGAGAAGCTGCAGCGCTTCGACGGCGCGGATGCCTTCACCAAGGCGCAGGGCGAGGGGTGAAGCCCCGGCGGGGAAATGACCATCATCACCAACGGCCATTTCCCCGCCCCCACATCCTCCCCACCTGCGCACCGGGGCCCCTTCGGGCCAACGGGACGCATGATGACCGACCTCTTCTCCCCCATCACCATGGGCGCGCTGTCGCTGCCCAACCGCATCGCCATGGCGCCGATGACGCGCAACCGCTCGCCCGGCGGCGTGCCCACGGCGCTGAACGCCGAGTACTACGCGCAGCGCGCCTCGGCGGGGCTGCTGATCGCCGAGGGCACGGTGCCCGACCCCTCGGGCTACGGCTACATGGACATCCCCGGGCTGCACGACGCGCGCACCCAGGAAGGCTGGCGCGGCGTGGCGCGGGCGGTGAAGGCGCGGGGCGGGCACATCTTCGTGCAGCTCATGCACATGGGCCGCATCTCGCACCCCGACTTCCTGGGCGGCGCGCAGCCGGTGGCCCCTTCCGCCCTGCAGGCGCCCGGGCAGGTCTGGACCCATGCCGGCCAGAAGGACCACGGCACCCCGCGCGCCCTGGCGGCGGAGGAGGTGGCGCCGCTCGCCGCCACCTATGGCCGCGCCGCCGCCCTGGCGGTGGAGGCCGGGCTGGACGGCGTGGAGATCCATGGCGCCAATGGCTACCTGATCTCGCAGTTCCTCGCCTCCAACACCAACCGCCGCACGGATGAGTGGGGCGGCAGCCTGGAGAAGCGCGCGCGCTTCCTGCTGGCGGCGACGGATGCGGCCATCGCGGCCATCGGCGGCGGGCGGGTGGGGGTGCGGCTCTCGCCCGGCTCCACCTTCAACGACATCCATGATGAGGATCCGGAGGCGACCCACGCCTTCGCCATCGCCGAGCTGGCGAAGCGGCCCATCGCCTACCTGCACATCCTCGACAGCCGGCCGGGCTGGGACGTGGCGGCGCAGGCGCGGCGGCTGTTCGGCGGCACGCTGATGCTCAATGGCGGCTTCGACCGGGCGCGGGCCGATGCGGCCATCGCCTCCGGCGCGGCGGAGATGGTGAGCTTCGGCACGCCCTTCATCGCCAACCCGGACCTGCCGGCGCGGCTGCGCGCGGACGCGCCGCTGGCCCCCGCCGACACCGCCACCTTCTACCGCGGCGGGGCCGAGGGCTACACGGACTACCCGCCGCTGGCGGCCTGAGCCAGCCACGCCGTCCGCCCGCCGCAGCCCGGATCCCCGGCGCGGTGGGCGATGGCGGCGAAGCCCTGCGCCGCCAGCAGCGCCCGGTATTCCGCCGGGCCCAGGCTGGCATGGTGCAGGGCTTCGCCGCCGAATTCGCCCCAGGCCTCGCCGGCGGCGGGGCCGGCGGTGAACATCAGCGCCGCCCCCGGCAGGGCATGGGCGGCGAGGACGGGCATCATGGCGCGCTGCTCCGCCGCGGGCAGGTGGAACAGGCTGTCCCAGCCCAGCAGCCCGCCGGGGGCGGCGGCCCAGCGCCAGATGGCGGATGTCGCCCTCGATCCATTCCCCCGCCGGCAGCCGCGCGCGGGCCAGGGCCAGCAGGGGGGCGCTGGTGTCCACGCCCGTCACCGGGTGGCCCTGCGCCAGCAGCCAGCCCGCCACCGGCTCCCCCATGCCGCAGCCCAGGTCCAGCACGGCGCCGCCGGGCGGCAGCAGGGCGCGGAAGCGTTCCAGCCAGGGCCGCTCGAACAGGCTGCGCTGGCGCAGGCAGTCGAACAGCGCGGCGTGGCGGCGGTGGATGCCCTGGACATCCATGTGCGCGAGCATGACGCGATTGCCATGCAGGAACCAGTTGCGCCGGGCGGAAATCCCGGGATTCCATCGCCGCAGCTTGGGAAGGAAGCGCCGATGCGCCGTTCCGTTTCCCGCGCCGACCTGGGCGCGGGGCTGTTCGTGGTGGCGCTGGGGGCGCTGGGGTGCTGGCAGGCGGCGGTGATCCCGGCCTCGCCGCTCTACGCCCAGGTGGGGCCTACGGTGGTGCCCTGGCTGGTGGCCGGCGTCATGCTGCTGCTCGGCGCGGGGCTGGTGGCGGCGGCGCTGCGCGGCGGCTGGTCCGCCGATGTGGCCGAGGTGGCGGAGGCCGGGCCGCCCAACCGCCGCGCGCTGGCGCTGATGGCGGCCGGGCTGGGCGCCAACCTGCTGCTGATCGGCCCGCTGGGCTTCTCGCTGGCCGCGGCGGCGCAGTTCGTGCTGGTGTCGGCGGCGTTCGGCTCGCGCTCGCTGCTGCGCGACGCCCTGCTGGCGCCCGTCCTGTGCCTGGGCGTGTGGTTCCTGTTCGTGCAGGCGCTGGGGGTGAACATCGGCGCCGGCCTGCTGGAAGGCGCCGTGCTCACCCTGCTGGGACAGGAGGTCCCGTGACGGCGCTACTGCGCCGGGATGCGCAGCACCTGGCCGGGATAGATGCGGTCCGGGTGCTCCAGCATCGGCTTGTTGGCCTCGAAGATGCGCATGTAGGCGTTGGCGTCGCCATAATGCGCCTTGGCGATGGCCGAGAGGGTGTCGCCCTTCTTGACCTCGTAGAAGGTGCTGGCGGGCGCGCCGGCCTGCCCAGCGGCCGCTTCCGTGCGGTCATCCACCTGGGCGATGCCGGCGGCGTTGCCGATGGCCAGCACGATCTTCTCCTGCACCGCCGGGTCGGCCTTGGCGCCTTCCAGGATGGCGGTGTTGCCCTCCACCCGGATGGTCATGCCGCCGAAGGGCAGGCCCAGCCGGTTCAGCTCCTGCTGGAGCATGTCCACGCTGGGGGCGGGGGTCGGCGTGGCCGCCTGGGCCTCCGCCGCGGTGGCCGTGGTGCCGAGGCCCAGGCGCCGGCCGACGTTCTGGATGAAGCTGAAGAGTCCCATGCCGCCCCAACGCGGCATCCCATGAAAGGTTGCGGCTGATGGATGCGATCAACGGGCTGGCGCTGGGCTTCGGCCACGCGCTCAGCCTCACCAACCTCGGCTGGGCGATGCTGGGCTGCTTCCTGGGCACCGCGGTGGGGGTGCTGCCGGGCATCGGCCCGGCGCTGACCATCGCGCTGCTGCTGCCCATCACCTTCCAGGTCAGCGCCACCGGGGCCTTCATCCTGTTCTGCGGGGTGTTCTACGGTGCGATGTATGGCGGCTCCACCGCCTCCATCCTGCTGAACGCGCCGGGCGAATCGGGCTCCATCATCACCGCGCTGGAAGGGGCCAAGATGGCGCGCAACGGCCGCGCCGGGCCGGCGCTGGCCACCGCCGCCATCGGCTCCTTCGTCGCCGGCGTGGTGGGCACGCTGGGCATCGCCTTCCTGGGCCCGGTGGTCGTGGACCTCGCGCTGCTGCTGGGGCCGGCGGAATACTTTGCCCTCATGGTGCTGTGCTTCGTGACGGTCTCCGCCGTGCTGGGCGGCTCGGCGCTGCGGGGGCTGGTGTCGCTGGGCTTCGGGCTGATGCTGGGGCTGGTGGGCATCGACCTGCAGACCGGCCAGCCGCGCCTGACCTTCGGCGTGCCGGAACTGCTGGACGGGGTGAACGTGGTGCTGGTGGCGGTGGCGCTGTTCGCGGTGGGCGAGGCGCTGCACATGGCCTGGCGCCACCGCGGCGGCACGCCCGAGGTGCGGCCGGTGGGCCGGCTGATGCTGTCGCGGCAGGACCTGCGCCGTTCCTTCTGGCCCTGGATGCGCGGCGCCGGGCTGGGCTTTCCCTTCGGCGTGCTGCCCGCCGGCGGCACCGAGATGCCGACCATGCTGAGCTACTACGCCGAGCGCAAGCTGGTGGCGCCCGAGCACCGCGCCGAGTTCGGCACCACCGGCGCCATCGAGGGCGTGGCGGGGCCGGAGGCCGCCAACAACGCCGCCGCCGCCGGCGTCCTGGTGCCGATGCTCACCCTGGGGCTGCCGACCTCCGCCACGGCGGCCATCATGCTCTCGGCCTTCCAGTCCTACGGCATCCAGCCCGGGCCGCTGCTGTTCCAGACCCAAGGCGAACTGGTGTGGACGCTGATCGCCTCGCTGTTCATCGCCAACGTCATGCTGGTGGTGCTGAACCTGCCGCTGGTGGGGCTGTGGGTGCGCATCCTCAAGATCCCGCAGCCGCAGCTCTACGCCGGCATCCTGGTCTTCGCGACCATCGGCACCTACGGCATCTCGAACTCCGTGGTGGACCTCGTCCTGCTCTACGCCATCGGCACGGTCGGCATGTTCATGCGCCGCTTCGACTTCCCGGTGGCGCCGGTGGTGATCGGCATGATCCTGGGCCCGATGGCCGAGCAGGCGCTGCGGCAGGCCCTGACCATCAGCCAGGGCGACTGGAGCGTCTTCCTCACCCGCCCGGGCTCGCTGGCCATCCTGCTGGCGGCGGTGGCGGCGCTGGCCGGGCCGCGGCTGTACACGCTGTGGCGGGTGCGGCGGGCGGCGTAGCGGTGCTTGACCGGCGATGCCGCGACGCCAAACTCCGGCGCATGAGCGATGCAGGGCGGGAAGCGGCGCCGGGGCCGGGCAGGGGCGCGCCCGCCGGGCGCCGGACGGCCTGAGGATGGCGCGCCGCGACCCGCACCGCCGGCCGGGCGGCCGCTGAGGGTGGACACCACCCCCGCCCCGCTGCTGCGGCCGGAAGCCGCCCCGGCCCGGCGCCGCCGCGTCTCGCCGCTGCTGCGGCGCATCCTGCTGGTGAACGCCCTGCCGCCGGCCCTGCTGGCGGCCTCGCTGCTCTACCTCGATCAGTACCAGGACGGGCTGCTGGCCGCGGAGGTGGAGGCCATGCGCACCCAGGCGCGCATCTACGCCGGCGCCATCGCCGAGGCCGCGGTGCGCGTGCAGGAGGACCGCGCCGCCCTGGTGCCCGAGCAGGCCCGCCCGCTGCTGCGCCGGCTGGTGGAGCCCAGCCCCGCCACCCAGGCCCGGCTGTTCGACGCCGCCGGGCTGGTGGTGGCCGATTCCCGCGTGCGCGAGGGCGCCGGCGGCACCGTGATCGCCGAGCCGCTGCCGCCGCCGGTGGCCGGCACCGGGCTGGTCGCCTCGCTGTCCTCGCTGACGGAGCGCGCGGGGGCGCTGCTGCCCCGCCCGCGCCGCGCGGTGCCGCTGGACACCTCGCCCGGCGCGCAGAGCTTCGAGTGGCAGCCCGACCTGGGGCCGGAGCGCCAGGCGGAACTGCGCCTGGCGCTGGAAGGCGGCGTCGCCCCCTACATCCGCCGCACCCCCGACGGCCGCCTGCTGGTGAGCGTGGCCGAGCCGGCGCGGCGCGGCGGGCAGAACCTGGGCATCGTGCTGCTGACGCGCGAGGCGCGGGAGGTGGACGCGCGCATCCTGGAGATCCGCCTGAGCGTGCTGGGCCTGTTCGTGCTGGCGCTGGTGCTGACGGTCGCCGTCTCGGTGTTCCTGGCGCGCACGCTGGCCACGCCGATGCTGCGGCTGGCGGCGGCGGCGGCGGAGATGCGGCAGGGCAAGGGCCGCGGCGGCTCGGTGCCCGAGGCGCTGCTGGCCCGGCGGGACGAGATCGGGGTGCTGGCGCGCGACCTGCAAGCGGCCGCCCGCGCGCTGTGGGCGCGCATCGACGCCAACGAGCGCTTCGCCGCCGACGTGGCGCACGAGCTGAAGAACCCGCTGACCAGCGTGCGCAGCGCCATCGAGACGCTGCGCCGCGTGGAGGACCCCGCCCAGCGCGCCCGCCTGCTGGCCATCATCGCCGAGGACGCGGTGCGGATGGACCGCCTGATCGGCGACATCTCCGACTCCTCGCGCGTGGATGCCGAGCTGTCGCGCGCGGTGGCCGAGCCGGTGGAGCTGGGGCCGATGCTGTCCGTGCTGGTGGAGCTGCACAACGCCACCCGCAAGGAGCGCGACCCGCGCATGGTGCTGGAGATGGAGGACGGGCTGTCCGTGCTGGGGGTGGAGGACCGGGTGGTGCAGGTGCTGCGCAACCTGCTGGGCAACGCCGTCTCCTTCAGCCCGGACGAGGGCACCGTCACCGTCTCCGCCCGCGCCGCCGGGCAGGAGGTGGAGATCACGGTGGAGGATGAGGGGCCGGGCATCCCCGAGGCGAAGCTGCTGGGCATCTTCGACCGCTTCTATTCGGAGCGCCCGCGCGGCGAGCGCTTCGGCCAGCATTCCGGGCTGGGGCTGAGCATCTCCAAGCAGATCATCGAGGGGCTGCGCGGCCGCATCAGCGCCGGCAACCGCCGCGACGCCGACGGGCGCGTGCTGGGCGCGCGCTTCGTCGTGCGGCTGCCGAAGGCGTAGCCGCGCGCGGGGAAGGGGTGCGGCTGCCGAAGGCGTAGCCGCGCGCGGGGAAGGGGTGCGGCTACCGAAGGCGTAGCCGCGCGCCACGAACGGGTGCGGCTGCCGAAGGCGTAGCCGCGCGCCGGGAAGGGGTGCGGCTGCCGGAGGGGAGCCGCGCCGGCGTGGGCGTGGCCGCCGAAGCCCTAGGCGCGCCCGGCGCGGGCCAGCACCGCCTCGAACAGCACCTGGCAGCCGGCCTCGGCCTCGCCGGGCTCGATGCTCTCCGCCTCGTTGTGGGACAGGCCGTCCTTGCAGGGGGTGAAGATCATCGCGGTGGGCACGTGCCGCGCGACGTAGACGGCGTCATGCCCGGCGCCCGAGACGATCTCGCGCGCCGGCAGGCCCAGCCGGGCGGCGGCGTCGCGCACCAGCCCCACGCAGGCGGGGTCGAAGGGCTGGTGGGGGAAGCGCAGCTTCTCCTTCAGCTCCAGCCGGCAGCCGGCTTCCGCCACCAGGGCCGCGGCCTCGGCGGGGAAGGCGGCGGCCAGCGCCTCGACCTCCGCGGTGCGCGGGTGGCGGAACTCGACGGAGAAGCGCACCTCGCCCGGCACCACGTTGCAGGAATTGGGGAAGACCTGCAGGAAGCCCACCGTGCCGCGCCCGTCCTCGCCCCGCGCGCGCATCAGCGCGTCCACATGGGCGATCACGCGGGCGGCGGCGACCAGCGCATCCTCGCGCGCCGAAGGCGGCGTGGTGCCGGCATGGGCGTCCTGGCCGGTGATGACGGCGTCATACCACACCTGCGCCTGCCCGCCGGTGACGATGCCGATGGCCTTGCCCTCGCGCTCCAGGATGGGCCCCTGCTCGATGTGCAGCTCGAAATAGGAGTCGGCCGGGAAGGGGCGGGCCGGGTGCGGGCCGCGATAGCCGATGGCGTCCAGCGCCTCGCCCACGCTCACCCCCTCGACGTCGCGCAGGCCGTTCACCTTTGCCTCGTCATAGACGCCGGCCCAGATGCCGGAGCCCATCAGCGAATGGCCGAAGCGGCTGCCCTCCTCGTCGGTCCAGTTCACCAGCTCGATGGGGGCCTCGGTCTCGATGCCGTGCTCGGCCAGCGTCCGCATCACCTCAAGCCCGGCGATCACGCCCAGCGCGCCGTCGAACTTGCCGCCCGTCGGCTGGCTGTCGAGGTGGGAGCCCATCAGCACCGGCGGCCGCGACGGGTCGCGCCCTTCGCGCCGGGCGAAGATGTTGCCGATGGCATCCACCCGCACCTTGAGGCCAAGCGCCTCGCACCAGCGGATGAAGGTGTCGCGGCCCTGCCGGTCCACCTCCGTCAGCGTCAGGCGCTTCACCCCGCCCTTGGGGGTGGCGCCGATTTCCGCCATGGCCATGAGGCTGTCCCACAGCCGGGTGCCGTTGATGCGCTGGTTGCTGCTGCTCATGCGCGGCAGTCTTCATGCCGGGCGGGGATTCCGGCAAGATGGCCCCATGGCCCATGCGCTCGACCTCGCCGCCCCCGCCGCCGCCCGGCTGAACCTGGACTTGGAGACGGAGGAGATCCGCGCCGCCCGCGTGGACCTCGCCGCCTGCTTCCGCATGGCGCACCGGCTGGGCCTGCACGAGGGCATCTGCAACCACTTCTCCGCCGTGGTGCCGGGGCACGAGCAGCTGATGCTGGTGAATCCCTATGGCCTCAGCTTCGGCGAGGTCACGGCCTCCAACCTGCTCATCACCGACCTGCACGGCGCCGTGGTGGCCGGCGAGGGGGTGCCGGAGGCGACGGCCTTCTTCATCCACGCCCGCGTCCACCTGAAGCAGCCGCGCGCGAAGGCCGCCTTCCACACCCACATGCCCAACGCCACCGCGCTGAGCATGACGGAAGGCCCGCCCCTGGTCTGGGCCGGGCAGACCGCGCTGAAGTTCTGGGGCCGCACCCTGGTGGACGAGGACTACAACGGCCTGGCGCTGGACGAGGCCGAGGGCGACCGCATCGCCGCCGCACTCGGCGACGCCGACATCGTCTTCATGAAGCACCACGGCGTGATGGTGCTGGGTGCCTCCATCGCCGAGGCCTGGGACGACCTCTACTACCTGGAGCGCGCCTGCGAGGTGCAGCGCCTGGCCATGTCCACCGGACGCGCCGTGCTGCCGGTGCCGGAGGATGTCGCCCGCCGCACCTACGAGCAGATGCGCGCCGGCGACCGCGAAAGCGCCCGCCTGCACCTGGAAAGCGTGAAGCGCGAGCTGCGGCGCACGGAGCCCGGCTTCGAGGCCTGACCCCGCCGCCCGCGCGCCGTCAGCCCCGGCGGGCGAGGGGCGCGGCGGCCGGCGCGGCGGCGCGGATGAAGGGCAGCACCCGGGCCGGACCTTCCTCGCGCAGGGTGCGGTGGATGGCGTCCGTCACCGGGCGCGGGGCGCGGGGCAGCAAGGCCCCCAGCTCGCTCAGCCCGGCCACGCGGTCGGGCTCGTGCGCCGAGCGCATCCGGCGGCAGGCGGACCAGAAACGGGTGGCGAGGGACTCGGTCTCGGACATCGTCATGCGTCGTGGCCTCCTGCTGTCGCAACGCGGCTTAGCAGGCGGGTGCGACAAGAACGGACGGAGAACGCGCGAAAAAACTTTCCCGTTGCGCCAGGCGGCCCGCCCGGCAAGATGGCGCCAAGACCGGAGGACCGCCCGATGTTCCTGCGCCGCCGCGCCTTGCCGCTGCTCGCCTGCGCCTTGCCCGTCGCCGCCGCGGCGCAGGAGGCGCGGACCATCCGCGTCGTCGTGCCCTATCCGCCCGGCGGCTCCAACGACATCATCGCCCGCTTCTTCGCCGAGGCGCTGCGCGAGGAGCTGGGCCAGGCGGTCATCGTGGAGAACCGCGCCGGGGCCAACGGGAATGTCGGCGCCGAATCGGTGGCGCGCGGCGTGGCCGACGGCACCGCCCTGCTGCTGACCGCCCCCAGCCCGCTGGCCATCAACCAGAGCCTGCACCGTTCCCTGCCCTACGACCCCGCGCGGGACTTCGCGCCGGTGGCGCTGGTGGCCAGCGTGCCGCTGGTGCTGATGGTGAATCCCGCCCTGCCGGCGCGCGACGTGGCGGGGCTGGTGGCGCACGCGAAGGCGCAGCCCGGCCGGCTGTCCTTCGGCTCCTCGGGCATCGGCTCCACCAACCACCTGGCGGGCGAGATGTTCCGCGCCATGGCCGGCATCGAGATGACGCACGTGCCCTATCGCGGCGCCGCCCCGGCGATGACCGACCTGGTGGCGGGGCAGATCCAGGTGATGTTCGACAACATGCCCGCCGTGCTGCCGCAGGTGCGGGAAGGCCGGGTTCGCGCCCTGGCGGTGGCCGGCGCGGCGCGGGCGGCGGCACTGCCGGAGGTGCCGACGGTGGCGGAATCCGGCCTGCCCGGCTTCGAGGCGGCGGCCTGGTTCGGCCTGGCCGCGCCGGCCGCGACGCCCGCCGCCACCCGGCAGCGCCTGGAAGCCGCCAGCCGCGCCGTGCTCGCCCGCCCCGCCTTCCGCGAGCGCCTGGCCGGTGCGGGCGCCGAGCCCGGCGCGCTGTTCGGCGAGGGCTTCGCCGACTTCCTGGTGAGCGAGCGCGCCAAGTGGGGCCGCGTGGTGCGCGACAGCGGCGCCACGGCCGACTAGGCCACGGGCCGCAGCGCGCGCCGCGCCACCGGGGCGCCTCAGGCCGCGAACAGGAAGTCTCGCACTATCGCCGCCGCCGCATCGGCGTCGGAGGCGGCGACGTGGTAGGAATCGCTCTCGATCACGGCGAGGCGCGAGCCGGGGATGCGCTCCTGCCAGGCGCGCACCTCCGCCACCGAGCCCAGGCCGCTGCCCGTGGTGGTGACGACCAGGGTGGGGGCGGTGATGCGCGCCACCTCCTCCGTCACGTCCACGCCGGGCACCATCTGCAGGAAGCCCTCCAGGGTGGAGGGCGCGGTGCGCGCCATCAGGCTGGCCCACCAGTCGAGCTGCGCGGGCGTCATCGCGCTGCCCATCCGGCCATCATTGGTGGCGTCCACCCAGGCGCGCACGCCCTCGCGCGCGATCTGCGCCCGCCAGCCCGGCGTGCGCCCGGCCATCTGCGTCAGCGAGGCCGGGGCGCCCAGCGTCGCCAGCCGGTCCACGCGGTCCGGGTGGCGCGCCGCCAGCGCCAGGGCGATGGTGCCGCCGATCTTGCCGCCGACCACATGCGCCTTCGCCACGCCCAGGTGGTCCAGCAGGGCCAGGGCGTCCTCCAGCAGCGTGCCGAAGCGCCAGGGGTAGTCCGCAGCCATGGGCGTGGAAGCGCCATAGCCGCGCAGGTCCAGCCGCACCACGCGGGCATGGCGCGCCAGGGCGGGCACGAAGGCGCGGAAGGCCTCGCCGCTCTCGGCCAGGCCGTGCAGCAGCAGCACGGTGGGCGCGGGCGCCCAGGGGTCGGAAAAGTCGTCCACCGCGTAGGCGAGGCTGACGCCCGCCTCGCGCTCGAAGCTCAGATGCACCGCGTGCCTCCTCCGTCCACGTCGATCATCGTGCCGGCGATGAAGCCGGCGCGGTCCGAGCACAGGAAGGCGACGAGGCCCGAGACCTCCTCCGCCGTGCCCAGCCGGCCCAGGGCGATGCCGGCGATGGCCGCCGCGTTCTCCGCCCCCGCGTCGCGCCCGGCGCCGGCCGCGCCCTGCGCCACCAGCGCGTCCCAGCGCGGGGTGGCGATGGGGCCGGGGTTCACGCCCGTCACCAGCACGTTGTCCGGCGCGCATTCGGCGGCCAGGGCATGGGTGAAGGCCAGCAGGGAAGCGTTGACTGAGGAGCCGACGATGTAGTTCGGCCGCGGCTGGTGCCCCGAGCGGCCGATGACGTTCACCACCCGCCCCCATTTCCGCGCGCGCATGGCCGGCGTCAGCCGCCGGGCGCAGCGCACGTAGCCCATCAGCTTGAGGGAGAGCGACTTGGCCCAGGTGGCGTCGTCGCTCTCGCCGATCCGGCCCATGGGCGTGGCGCCGGCGTTGTTGACCAGGATGTCCACCCCGCCCAGCGCCGCCTCCGCCGCGTCCATGGCGGCGTCCAGCGCGGCGGGGTCGGCCAGGTCGGCGGGGATGGCGTGGCAGGGGCTGCCCGATTCGGCGGCGATGGCGGCGGCGGCTTCCCCCAGCCGCTCCGCCCCGCGGGCGATGAGCGCCACGGCCACGCCCTCCATCGCCAGCTCGCGCGCCACGGCGCGGCCGATGCCCATGGAGGCGCCGGTGACGACGGCGCGCTTCCCGCGCAGGCCCAGTTCCATGCGGCGCCTCCCCCTGCCGGCGCGACGGTGCGCAGCCGCGGGCAGGGCGTCAAGCCGGGCCCTGGTCCAGCGCCGGGCGCAGCTCCGCCGCCTCGGCCTCCCCCAGCATCCCTTCGCGGATGAACAGGTCGATCAGCACCAGGTTGACGTTGAACTTCACCGTGTCGCGCTCGCGCACCTCGGCCAGCAGGCGGGCGGCGGGCCACAGCTCGAAGCGCTCCACCTCGTCGTCGTCCGGGCGCGGCTCCCACCCCTCGGGCAGCTCCAGGTCGAAGCAATGCAGCACGTCGCGGCGCAGCCCCTCCTCATTGGCCATGACGTAGGAGAGGCGGCCGGCGCGGCGGGCCTGCGCGGCCAGCCCGGGCGGCAGGGAGGCCTCCTCGGCGGCCTCCTTCATCAGGGTCGCCTCCGGCGTCAGCCCGGCCGGGATGCCGCCGGCCACCAGGTTGTCCAGCTGCCCGGGGGCCACCGCCTTGTCCCTGGCCCGCACGCCGACCCAGACGTGCAGCCCGTCCGGGCGGCGCACCAGCCCGTTCAGGTGCACCCCCTGGCCGATGACGCCGAACTGCGGCACCAGCCCGCGGTCCAGCGTGCCCAGCACCGGGCCTTCGGCGGTGGCGCGGATGTCGAACAGCTCCCCCCGCACCCGGCCGAAGCCCTGGCGGGCCAGGCCGGGGCCCAGCCGGGCCAGGGCGTCGCTGCGCTGCGCCGGGCTGCGCAGCCGGGCGGCCATCGCCACGCCGCGGCCGTCGAAGTGGAACTCGGCCGGGTGGAAGGTCAGCGCCTGGGCGAGGTCCGGCGCCAGCCAGCCCACCTGGGCGTCGCCGAGGCGGAAGGGCAGCAGGCCGGCGGGGGAGGGGGCGTTGTTGCAGGCCCGGACGTGGCGCATCAGCATGGCCGCCATGTGGCACGGCCCGCCGCGCTTTCCAAAGGGCGGGGGCTGCGCCATGTCAGGGCGCATGGCGACCAACCACGGCGCGGCGGTGCGCGCGATCCTCCCCTTCCTCTGGCCCTCGCCGCGCATGGAGGGCGCCCAGGGCGACGAGAACGGGCTGCGGCTGCGCACCACCCTGGCGGTGCTGTTCCTGGTGGCCGGCAAGGTGGCCAACGTCATGGTCCCCATCCTCTACGCCCGCGCGGTGGACGCGCTGGCGCCCAAGGACGGCACGGGGGCGATGCTGGCCATCCCGGTGGCGCTGGTGGTGGGCTACGGGCTGGTGCGGCTGATGGCGGCCGGCTTCAACGAGCTGCGCAACGCCGTCTTCGCCAAGGTGCAGGCCCGCGCCGGCCGCCGGGTGGCGCTGAGCCTGTTCCGCCACCTGCACGCCCTGTCCATGCGCTTCCACATGGACCGCGCGACCGGCGGGCTGAGCCGCGTGATCGAGCGCGGGGTGCGCGGCATCGCCGTGGTGCTGAACTTCATGCTGTTCAACATCCTGCCCACCATCGTGGAGATCCTGTTCGTCTGCGCCCTGCTGGCCTGGATGTTCGACGTCTCCTTCGCCGTCACCATCCTGCTGACCATCGCCGCCTACGTCGCCTTCACGCTGACCTTCACCAACTGGCGCCTGCGCTTCCGCCGCCAGATGAACGACATGGACCAGGAGGCCAACACCAAGGCGGTGGACAGCCTGCTGAACTACGAGACGGTGAAGTACTTCAACAACGAGCGCCACGAGGGCCGCCGCTACGACGAGAGCATGACGCGCTACGAGACCGCCTATGCGCGGTCCGAGACGACGCTGAACATGCTCAACGCCGGGCAGGCCGCCATCATGGCGGCCGGGCTGACGCTGGTGATGCTGCTGGCCGGGCGCGGCATCGCCAGTGGCGGCATGTCGGTGGGCGACTTCGTGATGGTCAACACCTACCTGATCCAGCTCTACCTGCCGCTGAACATCCTGGGCTTCGCCTACCGCGAGATCCGCCAGGGCCTGACCGACATGGAGGAGATGTTCCGCCTGCTGGACGTGCCGGCCGAGGTGAAGGACGCCCCCGGCGCCCCCGCCCTAACCGTGGCCGCCGGCGCCGTGGCCTTCCGCGACGTGCGCTTCTCCTACCGCCCGGACCGCGAGATCCTGAAGGGGGTGAGCTTCGAGGTGCCGCCGGGGCGGATGCTGGCCATCGTCGGGCCGACCGGGGCGGGCAAGTCCACCATCTCGCGCCTGCTGTTCCGCTTCTACGACGTCACCGGCGGCAGCGTGGAGGTGGACGGGCAGGACGTGCGCCAGGTGACGCAGGACAGCCTGCGCCGGGCCATCGGCGTGGTGCCGCAGGACACGGTGCTGTTCAACGACACCATCGCCTACAACATCGCCTATGGCCGCCCGGGTGCCTCGCAGGAGGAGGTGGAGCACGCGGCCAGGCTGGCCCAGGTGCACGACTTCGTGCTGCGCCTGCCCGATGGCTACCGCACCAAGGTGGGCGAGCGCGGCCTGAAGCTCTCGGGCGGGGAGAAGCAGCGCGTCGCCATCGCGCGCACCATCCTGAAGGACCCGCGCATCCTCATCCTCGACGAGGCGACCAGCGCGCTGGACACCCGCACCGAGCAGGAGATCCAGGCCGCCCTGCGCGGCGTGGCCCAGGGCCGCACCACCCTGGTGATCGCGCACCGCCTGTCCACCGTGGTGGAGGCGGACGAGATCATCGTGCTGCAGGACGGCCGCATCGCCGAGCGCGGCGACCACGCGGCGCTGATGGCGCAGGATGGCCTCTACGCCGAGATGTGGCGGCGCCAGAGCGAGGCGGTGGCGGCGGCGGAAGCGGCGGCGCGCGCCGAGGCCGAGGCGCGCTTCGGCGAGGGCATGTCCGCCCGCCGGCAGGGGGAAATGTCGCAGGGTTAACCCGGCGGGGTCTTTGCCGGGGCGCCGCCTCGCCCCATCTGCGGCCCGGATGCGAGGAGAAAGCCGGGACATGCAGCACGAGATGGGCGACGCGCCCGAGGACCTCAGCCACGCCGGGTCCGTCGTGGACAAGGCCATCGAATACATGCTGGAGCAACAGATTGCCCCGGTTTCCGCCGCTTCCGCCCTGCTGGGCGGGGCGCTGGGGCTGCTGGCGCGCTCCATGGATGACCGCTCCATCGCCGGCATCCTGCGCCAGGCGCTGCACAGCGTGGAAAGCGGCGAGCTGCGCTCCCTGCCCAGCCTCCCCAAGGGTTGACTCCGCGGCCCGGGCGGGGCATCTGCCCGGCTTCCGTTTCACCCGTGCGCCGGGATTCCGGCGCGCGTCACCGTGCTTGAGGGTACAGACCATGGCTCGCCGCTGCGGCATCACGGGCAAGGGCGTCATGTCCGGGAACAACGTGTCCCACGCCAACAACAAGACGCGGCGCCGCTTCCTGCCCAACCTGCAGGAGCAGTCCTTCTTCAGCGACGTGCTGGGCACCTCCATCCAGATCCGGCTGACGACCAACGGCATCCGCACCATCGAGCACAATGGCGGCCTGGACGCCTTCCTGCTCGGCACGCCGGACCGCCGCCTGCCGGCCGAGGCGCTGACGCTGAAGAAGCGCATCGCCAAGGCGCAGGAGAAGAAGTCCGCCGCTTGAGCGGAGGGCGCATCGCCCGCTAACGCTCCTCCAGCCGGAACACGGCGAAGAGGCTGCGCTGGAAGGGGCTCTGGTTGTCGTCGGAAACGAGGACGACCAGGGCCCCTTCGCGCGTCCGGGCCGCCGCCACGCCTTCCCAGTTTTCCGCCGGGATGCCGCCGGGCATCTCCAGCCAGGTCTCGCCGGCCAGCAGGGGCGCCGCCGGGTCTGGCAGGAAGGCCAGCCGCCCGCGGAAGCCGCCCAGCAGGGAGAAGTCGCGCTCCAGCACCAGGGCGCCGCCGCCGGGCAGGGCGGCCGCGTCCACCGGCAGCAGGCCGGGGGCGGGCTGGAAACGCCTCTCCGCCCAGGTGCCGTCGCTGCCCAGCCAGGCGCGGGTGCCGGGCGACTCCGCGATGGCCAGCAGCCGCCCGTCCGGCAGCAGCGCCAGCGCCTCCAGCCCCCCATTGGCCGGCGACTCCGCCAGCCCGGGCGGCGCGGGGAAGGGCAGGGCGGGCCCGTCCAGCCGCAGGTGGCGCTGGATGCGGTGCTCGCGCTCGAACCCCACCAGCCAGGAGCCGTCGGGCAGGCGCACCAGGGCCTCGGCGTCGCCGGCGCGGCCGCGCAGCGGGCGACCGGCGGCGTCCAGCAGCGGGCCGTGCCGGGCGGGGCCGAAGCCCGGCGGCGCCAGGCGCAGCGGCGCCTGCCACCAGCGGCCGCGGTCGCTCACCATCGTCACCGTCAGGTCCGCGGCCAGGTGCACGGCGGAGAAGCCGCCGAAGCCCCAGGGCGCCGTGTCCATCTCGATCACGTCCAGCAGCGACAGCCGCGCGCTGCGCGCCTGGGCGCAGGCGGGCAGCGCCAGGGCGGCGGCCAGCAGGGCGCGGCGCCTCATGCCCGCAGCCCGGCCAGGAAGCGCGCCACCGCGCGCGCGATCGGCTCGCGCGCATCCTCCGGCGTCGGCAGGCGGTAGATGAAGCGGCGGATGCCCAGGTAGACCAGCGAGCCGTGGAGGTTCCACAGATCCTCCATCACCGGTTCGCGCAGCCCCGGTTCGGCCGCCACCTCGGCCAGCAGGGGGCGCAGGTAGTCGCGCCCCACCTGCTCCAGGTAGCGGCGGTTCAGCGCCTCGCCCGCCAGCCCGGCCCACATGAAGATGCGCATCCATTCGGGGGTGAAGATGGCGGTGGTGTAGGCCTCGTAGAAGCGGCACAGGCGGTGCTCCAGCGGCACTGCGCGGTCGCGCAGCGCCTCCAGCCAGGCGGGGTCCAGGCGGTTCAGGTAGACGCGTTCGAACACCGCCTCCAGCAGCACCGCCTTGGCGGGGAAGTAGCGGTACAGCAGCGGCTGGGTCACGCCCGCGCGGGCGGCCAGTTCGCGGGTCGGCACGTCCAGCCCCTTCTCGGCGATCAGGGGCACCGCGGCGTCCAGGATGGCGCGGCGGCGGTCCTCGGGCGGCAGGCGGCGGCGGGCGGGGGGCATGGGTTGACGCCACCCTACCGCTTGTTGTTCGATTGACCAACAAGCACGGGCGCATCGTTGCGCGCCCGAGGGAGAAACATCCATGAAGTGGCCAGCGACCGCCTATCGGCGCGCGTCGAGCCTGGACGACGTGTGGCAGGCCTTCGCCGCGCAGGGTTCGGGCGTGCAGCTCCTCGCCGGGGGGCAGACGCTGCTCGCCACCCTGGCCTTCCGGCTGAGCGAGCCGGCCCTGCTGCTGGACATCACGGGCATCCCGGCGTTGCGCGGCATCGCGCTGCAAGGGAACACGCTGCGCATCGGCGCGCTGACCCGCCACGCCGAATTGGGCCGGGACCCTCTGGTGGCGCAGCACGCGCCGCTGCTGCACCAGGCGGTGCCGCTGATCGCGCACCCGGCCATCCGCAACCGCGGCACCATCGGCGGTTCGCTGGCCTATGCCGACCCCGCCGCCGAACTGCCCGCCTGCGCCGTGGCCCTGGGCGCGACGCTGGTGCTGGCCTCGGCCAAGGGCGAGCGGCGCGTGGCGGCGGAGGCCTTCTTCACCGGCCTGTTCACCACCGCGCTCGAACCGGACGAACTGATCGTCGCGGTCGAGGTGCCGATCGGCCAGGGCGGCAGCATCACCGAGGTGGCGCGCCGCTCGGGCGACTACGCCATGTGCGGGCTGGCGCTGGTGGGCGCGCGCCCGGTCTTCTTCGGCGTCGGCCCCGGCCCGGTGCTGGCGCGCGGCGCCGCCGCCGCCCTGGCCCGCGGCGAGGTCGAAGCCGCCTGCGCCGCGCTGGACACCGACCTCGACCCCCCGGCGGACCTGCACGGCCCGCCCGCCATGAAGCGCCACCTGGCGAGGGTGCTGCTGCGCCGCGCCACCGGCACGACGACGGAGATCGCGGCATGAACGCGCGCGTGGACATCACCCTGACCGTGAATGGCGAGCGCGTGACGCGCAGCGTCGAGGCGCGCCGCCACCTGGTGGACTTCCTGCGCCTGGACCTCGGCCTCACCGGCTCCCACCTGGGCTGCGAGCACGGCGTCTGCGGCGCCTGCACCGTGCGGGTGGATGGCGAGATCGTGCGCGGCTGCCTCGTCGTCGCCGCCAGCCTGGACGGCGCCACCGTCGAGACCATCGAGGGCCTGACCGACAGCGGCGAGGCGGCGGCGCTGCAGGCCGCCTTCGTCGCCCGCAACGCCGCGCAATGCGGCTTCTGCACGCCGGGCATGGTGATGACCGCCGCCGACATCCTGCGCCACCACCCCGACGCCACCCGCGCCGAGATCCGCGAGCACCTGTCGGGCAACTACTGCCGCTGCACCGGCTACCAGGCCATCGTGGATGCGGTCGAAGACGCCCTGGAGGCCGCACGATGAACGAGATGGGCCCTAACTCCATCGGCCTGTCGCGCGAGGACCTGCCGAACTCCTACATCGGCCGCTCGGTGGCGCGCCCCAACGCGCCCAAGCTGGTTCAGGGCCGCGCCACCTACACCGACGACATCACCCTGCCGCGCACCCTGCACGCGGCCTTCCTGCGTTCGCCGCACCCGCATGCCCGCTTCACCGTGCGCGGCACCGACGCCGCGCGGCAGGTGCCCGGCGTGGTCCGCGTCTTCACCGGCCAGGACCTGGAGGGCGCCTGCACCCCCTGGGTCGCGGTGCTGGAGCACCTGAAGGGCATGAAGTCCGCCCCCCAGCGCCCGCTGCCGCTGGACCGCGCCACCTGGCAGGGCGAGCCGGTGGTGGCCGTGCTGGCCGATACCCGCGCCGCCGCCGAGGATGGCGTCGCCGCTCTGGATGTCGAGTGGGACCCGCTGCCCGCCCAGGTGGACATGGAGACGGCGCTGGCCCCCGGCGCCGTGCTGATCCACCCCGAACTGGGCGACAACCTCGTCTTCCGCCGCACCGCCACCCAGGGCGACGTCGAGGCCGCCTTCGCCAAGGCGCACCGCGTGGTGGAAGCGCGCTTCGTCACCGGCCGCCACACCGGCGTGACGCTGGAAGGCCGCTCCATCCTGGCCGACTTCAACCGGGCCGAGGGCACGCTGACCGTGCACCACGCCACCCAGGCCCCGCACATGATCCAGGAGGTGCTGGCCCAGCACCTCAACCTGCCGGCGCACAAGGTGCGCGTCATCTGCAAGGATGTCGGCGGCTCCTTCGGCATCAAGGTCCATGTCTATCCGGATGAGGTGGCGGTGGCCGTCATGTCCGTGCTGCTGGGCCGCCCGGTGAAGTTCGTCGCCGACCGCTTCGAGAGCTTCGCCTCCGACATCCACGCGCGCGACCACCGCATCCTCGCGCGCATCGCGGTGGAGGCGGATGGCACCATCATCGGCTTCGACGTGGATGACCTCACGGGCATCGGCCCCTATTCGGTCTATCCGCGCACCAGCGCGGTCGAGGGCAACCAGGTGGTGAACCTCTGCGGCGGGCCGTATCGCTTCGACCACTACCGCTGCACCACCACGGTGGTGCTGCAGAACAAGGCGCCGACCTGCCAGTACCGCGCCGTCGGCCACCCCATCGCCACCACCGTGACGGAGGGCCTGGTGGACCTCGCCGCCGAGGCGCTGGGCATGGACCCGGTGGAGATCCGCCGCAGGAACCTCATCGCCGACGACGCCTACCCCACCACCTCGCCCGCCGGGATGCGCTTCGAGGGTCTGTCCCACCACGCCTCCCTCGACAAGCTGCTGGAGATGGTGCCGGTCGAGCGCATCCGCACCGACCAGGCGGAGGCGCGCCAGCGCGGCGTCCATCGCGGCCTGGGCTTCGCCAGCTTCATTGAACTCACCAACCCCTCGCCCTTCATGTACGGCATCGGCGGCGCCCGCATCTCGGCGCAGGATGGCTGCACGGTGCGGATGGACCCCGACGGCTCCGTGGTGGCGTCCTCCGGCGTGACCGAACAGGGCCAGGGCACCGAGGCCATCCTGGCGCAGATCGTCGCCCATGGCGTCGGCGTGCCGGTGGAGAAGGTGCGGGTGGTGACCGGCGACACCCTGGCCACCCCCTATGGCGGCGGCACCTGGGCGTGCCGCGGCGCCGGCATCGGCGGCGAAGCGGCGCTGCAAGGCGCGCTCGCGCTCAAGGCGCAGATCCTGGAAGTGGCCGGCAGCATGCTCCAGGGCAAGCCGGATGCGCTGGACGTGGTGATGGGCGAGGTGGTGGACCGCGCCACCGGCACGCCACGCCTCGCCTTGGGGGAACTCGGCCGCATCCTCTACTTCCGCGGCGACACCCTGCCGAAGGAGCTGCCGCGCGAGCTGGTGCAGACGCGCCACTTCATCACCAAGGAATACCCCTTCGCCTTCACCAACGGCATCCAGGCGAGCTGGGTGGAGGTGGACCCCGACACCGGCATGGTGAAGCTGCTGGAGCACTGGTGCGTGGAGGATTGCGGCCGCGTGATCAACCCGCTGCTGGTGGATGAGCAGGTGAAGGGCGGCATCGTCCAGGGCATCGGCGGCGCGCTCTACGAGCACTGCGTCTATGACGGCGAGGGCAACCTGCTGACCACCACCATGGCCGACTACCTGGTGCCCATGGCCGCCGAGATGCCCGAGATGCATGTGGGCCACGTCGAGACGCCCACCCGCGAATCCCTGCTGGGCGCCAAGGGCGCGGGCGAGGCCGGCACCGCCGGGGCGCCTGCCGCCATCATGAACGCCATCAACGACGCGCTGCGCCCGCTGGGCGCGCGCGTCACCGAGCAGCCCTTCACCCCCGCGCGCATCCTGGCCGCGCTGGGCCGCATCTGAACCAACGCAAAGGGAGGACCCGAGACATGACCACCCATCGCCGCAGCCTGCTGCTGGGCGCCTCGTCGCTGCCCCTCGTCGCCTACCATGCCAAGGCGCAGTCCGCGCTGAACCTCACCATCGCCAGCAGCCACCCGGTGGCCAACTTCTGGGTGGCGATGATGAAGAACGTGTTCCAGCCGGAGGTGGACAAGCACCTGCGCGACAACGGCAACACGCATCGCATCAACTGGCGCGAGGCCTATGGCGGCACGCTGTATCGCTTCCAGGACACGATGGAGGCGGTGCGCGACAACATCACCGACATCGGCTACGTGGGCACGCTCTGGGAGGGCAGCACCATGCCGCTCCAGAACGTCACCTACTTCACGCCCTTCGCCACCGGCGACCACGGGCTGATCGCCAACATCTTCGACCGCCTGAACGAGACCCAGCCCGCCATCCGGCAGAACTGGAACTCGCTCAACATGGTGCCGCTGAGCTCCTACATCACCGACACCTACCACATCTGGTCCAACTTCCCCGTCCGCACGCTGGATGACCTGCGCAACCGCAAGATCTCCGCGCCCGGCACCTCGGCCAACTGGCTGCAGGGCACGGGGGCGACGCCGGTGGATGGCGCGCTGACCACCTACTACACCGACATCCAGACCGGCGTGTCCGAGGGCGCGCTGAGCTTCTTCGTCGGCATCCTGCCCACCCGCGTGCACGAGGTCGCGCGCTTCATCACCAAGTGCGACGTCGGCGCGATGTACGTGGGCGGCATCGCCGCCAACCGCCAGCGCTTCGAGCGCTGGCCGGAGAACATCCGCCGCGCCATGGTGGCCGCCGGCAAGGCGGCGACGGCCGCGCACATCCGCGACGTCAGCGACCGCATCAGCAGCGCCGAGGCCGAGATGGTGCGCCAGGGCGCCCAGGTCTCCACCCTGCCGGCCGCCGAGCGCGAGCGCTGGATCCGCGGCCTGCCCAACCTGGCGCGCACCTGGGCCGACAGCTCCGGCCCGGCGGCGCGCGACGTGCTGGCCGCCTACTTCGCCGGCATCCGCGAGGCCGGCGGCCGCCCGGGCCGCGACTGGGACCGCGAGTTGACCGCCTGACCGATGGCCGATGACGTCAACATGGCGGCGCTGGAAGTCACCGCGCCGCCGCAACCCTTCGACCCCGTCCGCCTGGCGCTCGACGCGCTGGCGGCGATCGGCACCATCTGGACCTTCGCCCTGATGCTGCTGATCTGCGCCGACGTCATCGGCCGGTCCTTCCTCAACGCGCCCATCACCGGCGTGGCGGAAATCGCCGCGCATTCGGTGGTGGGCATCGTCTTCCTGCAGATCGGCGCCACCATCCACGGCAGGCGGATGACGCGCGCCGACTTCCTGATCGAGCGCATCCACCGCGCCGCCCCCGCCCTGGGCCGCGGGCTGGAGGTGGCCTTCTGCCTGGCCGGCGCCGCGGTCATGGCCTTCGTCGCGCAATCGGCCTGGCCTGGCATGTGGAACAGCATGGCCCTGCGCGAGTTCTTCGGCGTGCAGGGCCTGTTCACCGTGCCCACCTGGCCCTTCCGCGCGCTGATCGTGCTGGGCGGCGTGGCCGGCGCCATCGCCTTCCTGGTGGTGGCCTGGGCCGAGCTGCGCGGGAGGCGCGCCTGATGGACGACGTCTCCCTGGGCTTCGCGCTGATCGGCGCGATGGTGGCGCTGATCGTCATCGGCCTGCCCATCGGCATCTCGCTGATCTCCACCGGCGCGGCCGGCGTCTGGCTGATCCGCGACAACCCGGACCTGGCCTTCCGCTTCACCGCCCTGGCCACCTATTCCGGCATCCAGGACTACATCTTCGCCACCATCCCGCTCTTCGTGCTGATGGGGCTGCTGGTCAGCGTCTCCAATGTCGGGCGCGACACCTTCGAGGTGGCGGCGGCGCTGCTGGCGCGGCTGCGCGGGGGGCTGGGCATCGCCACGGTGGGGGCCAACGCGGTCTTCGCCGCCGTCACCGGCGTGTCCATCGCCTCGGCGGCGGTGTTCACCAAGGTCGCGGTGCCGGAGATGGTGCGCCACGGCTACTCCATGCGCTTCGCCGCCGGCACGGTGGCGGGCTCCTCCATCCTGGGCATGCTCATCCCGCCCTCGCTGCTGATGATCGTCTATGGCGTGCTGGCGGAGGTTTCCATCGGCGCCATGTTCATCGCCGGCGTCATCCCCGGCCTCATCATCGCGCTGGGCTTCGCGGGCATGATCTGGGGCTACGCCACCTTCGCGCCCGGCCGCATCATGCAGGGCGGCCCGCCCCCCGCGGCGAGCGAGCGCCCGCTGACCGGGGGCGAGATGGCGGCCAAGTCGGTGCCCATCCTGGTGCTGGTCGCGCTCATCCTCGGCGGGCTCTACACCGGCTTATTCACGCCGACCGAGGCCGGGGCGGTGGGCGCGGCCGGCGCGCTGGCGATCGCGCTGGCGCGGCGGCAGCTGGGCTGGCGCAAGCTGTGGCGCGTGCTGAAGGAGACGGGGCTGGTCTCGGCCTCCATCCTGTTCCTGCTGGTGGCCGCCGGGCTGTATTCGCGCATGCTGTCCATGGCCGGCGTCCCGCAGGCCATCGGCAACGCGGTGGAGCACCTGGGCCTGGGGCCCTACGGCTTCCTGCTGTGCTTCGTCCTCATCGTGCTGCTGATGGGCATGATCCTCGACAGCACCTCCATCCTGCTGATCATGGTGCCGATCGGCGCGCCCATCGCCACCGCGATGGGCTTCGACCTCATCCACTTCGGCATCGTCACCATCATCGCGGTCGAGATGGGGCTGCTGACGCCGCCCTTCGGCATCAGCGTCTTCACCGTGAAGGCGACGCTGGGGGACCCGCGCGTGGGCATCGAGACCATCTTCGCCGGCGCGCTGCCCTTCATCGCGGTGATGGGGGCGGCGCTGGTGGCGATCGCGCTGGTGCCCTGGCTGTCCACCGCGCTGGTGAGGTGAGGGGCGCTTCCGAAGGCGGCGAGGCGTGGCGCCGCGCCGCCCTGCCCGGTCAGATGATGGCCGGGGCGCGTCCGGCGGCGGCGCGGTGCGTCGTGCCGGAGGCGCGCAGTACGTGGTGCCGGAGGCGCGCGGGACGGCGAGGCGTGGCGCCGCGCTGCCCTCCTCGGTCAGATGATGGCCGGGGCGCGTTCGGCGGCGGCGCGGTGCCACGCCTCGGCGGCGTCCTCGTCGAACAGCTCGGCCAGCTTCTTCATCATGGTGCCGCCCAGTTCCTCGGCGTCCACGATGGTGACGGCGCGGCGGTAGTAGCGCGTCACGTCGTGGCCGATGCCGATGGCGATCAGCTCCACCGCCCCGCGCCCCTCGATCTCCTTGATCTGCTCGCGCAGGTGGCGCTCCAGGTAGTTGCCGGGGTTCACGGACAGCGTCGAATCATCCACCGGCGCGCCGTCGCTGATCACCATCAGGATGCGGCGATGCTCGGTGCGGGCCAGCAGGCGCTTGTAGGCCCAGGCCAGCGCCTCGCCGTCGATGTTCTCCTTCAGCAGCCCCTCGCGCAGCATCAGCCCCATGGCGCGGCGCGAGCGCCGCCACGGCGCGTCGGCCGCCTTGTAGATGATGTGGCGCAGGTCGTTCAGCCGGCCCGGGTTGCGCGGCTTGCCCTCCTGCACCCAGCGCTCGCGCGACTGTCCGCCCTTCCAGGCGCGGGTGGTGAAGCCCAGGATCTCGGTCTTCACCGCGCAGCGCTCCAGCGTGCGCGCCAGGATGTCGGCGCACATCGCCGCCACGGTGATCGGCCGGCCACGCATGGAACCGCTGTTGTCGATCAGCAGCGTCACCACCGTGTCGCGGAAATCGGCGTCGCGCTCGCGCTTGTAGGATAGCGCGTACATCGGGTTGGTGACGACGCGAGTGAGCCGCGCCACGTCCAGCAGCCCTTCCTCCAGGTCGAACTCCCAGGCGCGCTGCTGCTGCGCCATCAGCCGGCGTTGCAAGCGGTTGGCCAGCTTGGAGACGACGCCCTGCAGGTGCTGCAGCTGCTGGTCCAGCTGCTGGCGCAGCCGGGTCAGCTCGTCGGGGTCGCACAGGTCCTCGGCCTCGACGATCTCGTCGAACTGGGAGACGAAGGCGCGGTAGCGCGAGGAATCGTCCGTCTGCGGCACCTCCTTGCGGGCCTGGGGGCCGCCGGGCTTCTCGTCGCCCTCGGCGGCCGTGCCGTCCTCCTCGCTGTCCTGGGCCTCCTCGTCGGCGGCCTCGCCCTCCATGGTCTCGGGCTCGGCGCCCTGCATGGATTCCTGGTCCTGGCTCTGCGCCTCGCCGGCGCTGGCCTGCTGCTCCTGCGCCTGCTCCTCGCCGCCCTCGTCGCCTTCCTCGTCCTGGTCGGCCTCGCTCTCCACCTCGGCCTCGGCGAGGTCCAGCGCGGTGAGCAGGCGGCGGGCGGCGCGGGCGAAGGCGTCCTGGTCGTCGGTGGCGCCTGCCAGCTCGGCCATCGCGGCCTCGGCGTTGGCGTCCAGCGAGCCGCGCCACATCTCCAGCACGCGCTGCGCGGCCGGCGGCGGCGCCTCGCCCGAGATGCGCTCGCGCGCCATCAGGGCCAGCGCCGCGTGCAGCGGCAGCTGGTCCTTGCGCGTCATGCGGTCGTAGCCCTCGCTTTCCGCTTCCTCGGCCAGGCGCGCGCGCAGGTTGGCGGCGACGCCCTCCATGTGGCGGCTGCCGACCGACTGCACGCGCACATCCTCCAGCGCGTCGAACACCTCGCGCGCCTCGCGGCGGGCGGGGGCGCGGGCGGCGTGGGTGGCCTCGTCATGCAGGCGCAGCTTCAGCGCCACGGCGTCGGCGGCGCCGCGCAGCTTGGCCATTTCGGCCGGGGGCAGGGCGCGGGTGGGCAGGGGCAGGCGCGCGCGCTTGCCGGCCACGCCGGGCGGGCCGGGCTGGAAGGCCACCTGCACCTCCGGCACCTGCGCGATGGCGCGGATGGCGCCGGCGGTGGCGCGCTTGAACTCCTCTTGCCGCGTCAGGTCGGGCTTGGTCACGCGCTCACCCCGCCTTCTTGTACAGCCCCGTCTCGACCTCCTGGTTGAAGCAGCGCTGGTAGTACTCGGCCACCGTGGCGCGCTCCGCCTCGTCGCACTTGTTCAGGAAGGTCAGCCGGAAGGCGAAGCCGACATCGCCGAAGATGCGCGCGTTGTCCGCCCAGGTGATGACGGTGCGCGGCGACATGACGGTGCTGATGTCGCCGGCGATGAAGCCGGCGCGCGTCAGGTCGGCCAGGGCCACCATCGCCTCCACCTGCTTCCTCATCGCCTTGTCGCCCGGGTTCGCGCCCATCTTGGCCAGCACGATGTCCGTCTCCTGCGCGTGCGGCAGGTAGTTCAGCGTGCAGACGATGTTCCAGCGGTCCATCTGGCCCTGGTTGATCTGCTGCGTGCCGTGGTACAGCCCCGTGGTGTCGCCCAGGCCCACCGTGTTGGCGGTGGCGAACAGGCGGAACATCGGGTGCGGGCGGATCACCTTGTTCTGGTCCAGCAGGGTCAGCTTGCCCTCGACCTCCAGCACGCGCTGGATCACGAACATCACGTCCGGGCGCCCCGCGTCGTATTCGTCGAACACCAGCGCGCAGGGATGCTGGAGCGCCCAGGGCAGGATGCCCTCGCGGAACTCCGTCACCTGCTTGCCGTCCTTCAGGACGATGGCGTCCTTGCCGATCAGGTCGATGCGGCTGATGTGGCTGTCGAGGTTGACGCGGATGCAGGGCCAGTTGAGCCGCGCCGCCACCTGCTCGATGTGGGTGCTCTTGCCGGTGCCGTGGTAGCCCTGGACCATGACGCGGCGGTTGTGCGCGAAGCCGGCGAGGATGGCCAGCGTGGTGTCGCGGTCGAAGCGGTAGGTGGGGTCCAGCTCCGGCACGTGCTCAGTGCGCACGGAATAGGCCGGCACCTGCATGTCCACGTCCAAGCCGAAGGCCGTGCGCGCGTCCACCGTGGTGTCGGGCATGGAAATGGCCGCGGTGGGCTGGATCTCGGCCGTCTTCGCCATGGTGTTCATCTCAAGGAAGGTCCGCTTCGCTCTGTTGCGCCCAAGATTAGGGCAGGGGACGGGGATGCGCTACCCGGCGGCGGGCGCGCGCGCCGCGCCCTCGCCCAGCCGGGCACGCAGCAGGGCGTAGGCGCGCGCGATGTCCTTGAAGCGCTCCTCGGCCCGCTTGTCGCCCCGGTTGGCGTCCGGGTGGTGGCGCTTGGCCAGCTCCTTGTAGCGCGCCTTCAGCGCCTCGGGCGCCAGGGGCCAGGGCAGCTCCAGCACGCCCAGGGCGGCGCGCAGCTCGGGCGGGGCCTCGGCGGGGCGGAGGGCGGCCGGGCGGCGCGGCGCGGCGTCGCGCAGCAGGCCGAAGGGGTCGCCCAGCGCGTCCAGCTCCACCGTACGGCCCAGCCGGCCCAGCGGCCAGGTGGGGCGCTGCCAGCCGGTGTCGTGGCGGATGCCGGCCTCGATCTCGCTGGCCGGCATGCCCTTGTAGAAGTCCCAGCCGGCGTTGAAGGCGCGCACGTGCTCCAGGCAGAACCAGTGGTAGTCGCGCAGGGAGCGGTCCTTGGGCGCGCGGAACTCGCCGCCCTCGGCGCAGCCCGGGTGGTCGCAGCCCTTGGGGGGAAGCTTCGGGTCGCGCTGGGGCTGGAAGCTGCTCCTTCGGGCCATCGGGACGATATGGCCAAGCCCGGGGGGCTTGGCAACGCGCCCCGCCATGCGGAATCTGCGCCCCATGCCCAACCGCGCCGACCGCATCCACGCCACCCTGCAGGCCCGCTTTGCCCCCCGGCGGCTGGAGGTGGTGGACGACAGCCACCGCCACGCCGGCCATGCCGGCGCCCGGCCGGAGGGCGAGACGCATTACGGCGTGGTGCTGATCAGCCCCGCCTTCTCGGGGATGAGCCGCGTCGCGCGCTCGCGCGCCGTGCACGAGGCGCTGGCGGAGGAGTTCGCCGGCGGCATGCACGCGCTGGCGCTGACGCTGCGCGCGCCGGAGGAGGTCAGCTAGCGGCGTCGGGCTTCTCGGCCCATTCGGGCCACTTGCGCGCCACCACCGGCCCGGCGGGGTCGTAGGCGTGGCAGGTGCCCAGCAGGGCGGGGCGCTGGCGCGGCGCCCCCGCGGCCTCGGCGCCGCGCTGCTCCTGCTGGCGCCGGAAGCGGATGGGCCACAGGGTCTGGAAGGCCACGGTGGCCATCTGCGCCAGCACCTCGCGCAGGTGGGTGCAGCCGCGGGTGCCGCCCACCACCTCGTTCACCGCGCGGTTGAAGCCCGGCCCGATGCTCAGGCCCGCCAGCCTGGCGAAGTTGGGCGTCGCCCCCGCGCAGGTCTCGAAGGGCGAGAAGTCGGTGACGGCCTCGCAGGCGGTGATGACCAGTTCCTGGTTCACCGTCAGGCGCACCCACATGCCGTGCAGCGGCTCGCCCGGCTGCACCTGGCCGCGCCAGTCGGAGGGGAAGCCGTAGGTCTTGGTGTCCACCAGGTGCGCCTCGATGTCCACCAGCCCGTCCTCGCGCAGGAAGCCGCGCAGGGCGATGTCGCGCAGGTGGTGCAGCGCTCGGGGGGCGGGCGGAGAAAGGGGCATGCCGGCAAGGTAGGGAGGGCGAGGCCGGGGATGGAAGCCCCCGGCCATGCGTGGTAGGCGGGCCGCCATGTCCGACGCGATCAACCTTCCCCCCCAGGCCGCCGGCCAGCCGGCGCCCCTGCCCCTGGTGCTGAACATCCAGTTCACCAAGGACCTGTCCTTCGAGGTGCCGGGCGCGCCGGGCATCTTCGCCACCCTGCGGGAGCAACCGCGCATCGACCTCGCGCTCGACGTGCAGGCCCGCCCGGTGCAGGAGGGCGAGAACGTGTTCGAGGTGTCCCTCATCATCCGCGCCGACGCCAAGGCCGGGCAGGACACGCAGTGCTTCATCGCCGAGCTGACCTATTGCGGCATCTTCACGGTGAACGTCCCGCAGGAGCACGTGGAGCCTGTGCTGCTGGTGGAATGCCCGCGCCTGCTGTTCCCCTTCGCCCGCAACATCCTGGCCGACGTGACGCGCGAGGGCGGCTTCCCGCCGGTGCTGCTCAACCCCATCGACTTCGTCCAGTTGTGGCAGAGCCGCCGTCAGCAACCGGCCTCCGGAACCGCCTGAGGTTGAGCGCAAGAAATCCATGCACGCAGGAATTGCGTTAACCATTCGGTAAACTATAGTGCGGGTGTCAGCCACTGGTGCCACCCATGCAGATCGCCGCCCCGGCCGCCATCCTGCCGTTCCGCCGCCCCGGCCGTCCGCCGGGCCCGATCCTGCTTTCGCCCCCGGAGCTGACGGGGGCGGAGGGGGCGGAGTTCCAGGCCCTGCTGGACAGCGGCTGGCTGGCGCCGGCCGGCCCGACGCTGGAGCGCTTCGAGGCCGCGGTGGGCGCCGCCGCCGGCTTCGGGCACGTGCTGGCCACCGCCTCGGCCACCGCCGCGCTGTCGCTCGCCTTCCGCGTGCTGGGCGTGGCGCCGGGGGACGAGGTCTGGGCGCCCACCCTCACCTTCGTCGCCACCATCGCGCCGGCGGTGCAGCTGGGCGCCACCCCGCGCTTCCTGGACGTGGACCCGGCGCACTGGACCCTGGACCCCGGCCTGCTGGACGCCGAGCTGGCCGCCGCCGCCCGCCGCGGGCGGCTGCCGCGCTGCGTCGTCTCCGTGGACCTCTACGGCCAGCCGGCCGACATCCCCGCCCTGCGCCGCGCCTGCGACCGCTGGGGGGTGCCGCTGGTGTCCGACAGCGCCTGCGCCCTGGGCGCCGCCCAGCACGGCGGGCCGGCCGGGCAGGGCGCCACGCTGGCGGTGCTCAGCTTCAACGGCAACAAGATCGTCACCGCCGGCGGCGGCGGCGCCCTGCTGTCGGCGGACGCCGCCCTGGTCGCCCGCGCGCGGCACCTGGCCACCCAGGCGCGCGAGAAGGCGGCGCATTACGAGCACCTGGAGCTCGGCTCCAACCTGGCGATGAGCGCGGTGCTGGCGGCGGTGGGGCTGGCGCAGCTGCCAGCGCTGGAGGCGCGCGTCGCCGCCCGCCGCGCCTTGCATGCCCGCTACCGGCGCGCCCTGCCGGGCTTCGGCTGGCAGGAGGAGCCCGCCTGGGCGCGCTCCTCGCGCTGGCTGTCCGTGCTGCTGGCGGAGGACCGGGAGCGGCTGCGCCTGGCCCTGGCGGCGGCGGGCATCGAGAGCCGGCCGGCCTGGAAGCCCATGCACCTGCAGCCGGCCTTCCGCGGCGCGCCCTGCGCCGGCGGGGCGGTGGCGACGGAGGTGTTCGCCCGCGGCCTGTGCCTGCCCTCCGGCGGCGCGATGACGGAGCGGGAGGTGGCGCGCGTGGTCGCCGCGATCGCTGCGGCATGAGCCGCATCCTCTACCTCCACCAGCACTTCTCCACGCCCGAGGGCGCCACGGCGACCCGCGCCTTCGCCCAGGCGCGGGCGCTGGCGGCGGCGGGGCACCGCGTCACCCTGGCCTGCGGCGGCTATGCCGGCGCGCGCACCGGGCTGGACGGCCCGTTCCGGCACGGCAGGCGGGACGGGCGGGTGGCGAATTTCGAGGTGGTGGAGTTCGACATCCCCTATGACGGCGCCATGGGGCTGGCCGCGCGCAGCATCGCCTTCGCCCGCTTCGCCGCCCGCGCCACCCCGCTGGCGCGCGACGGCTGGGACCTGGTGGTGGCGTCCTCCACCCCGCTGACGGCGGTGGTGCCGGCGCTGCTCTCCCCCGCCCCCTTCCTGTTCGAGATGCGCGACCCCTGGCCCGAGCTGCCCGCCGCCCTGGGTCTGCGCGCCCGGCCGGTGCTGGCCGGGCTGGACTGCCTGGCCGACGCCGCCTGCCGCCGCGCCGCGGTGACGGTGGCGCTGAGCGACGGCATGGCGGAACTCGCCCGCCGCCGCGGCGCCCGCGACGTGGAGATGATCGGCCAGGGCTGCGACCTGGACCTGTTCGGCCCGCAGGTGGCGCCCTGGCGGCCGCCGGAGGCCGCGCCGGGCGAGCTGCTGGCCACCTATGCCGGCGCGCACGGGGTGGCCAACGGGCTGGACGCGCTGCTGGACGCCGCCGCACTGCTGCACGGCCGCGGCGAGCGCCGGATTCGCCTGGTGCTGGCCGGCGAGGGGCCGGAGCGCGCGCGGCTGATGGCCCGCGCCACCCCCAACGTCACCTTCCTGCCCGCCCTGCCCAAGCGCGAGCTGGCCGGGCTGCTGGCCGGCAGCCAGGCCGGGCTGCTCTGCCTGGCGCCGGTGCCCGAGTTCGCCGAATGGACGGCGCCCAACAAGCTGATGGACCTGCTGGCGGCCGGGCTGCCGGTGGTGTCCAACGTGCCCGGCGCGGCGGCGCGCCTGCTGGCCGAGGCCGGCTGCGGCGAGACCCTGCCGCCGGAGGACCCGGAGGCGCTGGCCGAGGTGCTGCAGCGCCTGGCGCAGCACCCGGTGCGCCGGGCGCTCCTGGGCGCGGCCGCGCGCAAGGCGGCGGTGCGCCGGCACGACCGCCGCCTGCTGACCGCGCGCTTCGTCGCCGCATGCGAGCGCGCGATGGCGCCCGAGGCGGGGGCGTGGGTGGCGGCGTGATCCTGCTGCTGTCGGCGGCGCACCCGCCGGACGACATGCGGGTGGTGCGCAAGGAAGGCGCCGCGCTGGCCGCCGCCGGCCTGGCGGTGCGCCACCTGTCGCCGCACGGCCCGGCGCCCGCCAGCCTGCACGGCGTGGCCATCGAGACCCTGCCCCCCGGCCTGTCGCGCCCGCGCCGCTGGTGGCCCCTGCTGCGCCGCGCCGTGGCGCTGCGCCCGTCCGCCATCCACGCCTCGGAGCCGGATGCGTGGGTGCTGGCGCTGCTGGCGGGCTGGCGCACCGGGGCGCGGGTGGTGCTGGACGTGCACGAGCACTACCCCTCGCGCCTGGATGCGCGGCTGCCGCCGGCGCTGCGGCCGCTGGCGCGGGCCGCGCTGCGCGGGGCCTGCGCCGCGCTGGGCCGGCTGGCCGACGCGGTGGTGCTGGCCAAGGAAGGGCTGGCGGCGGATTTCCCCGGGGCGCGCACCGTGCTGGCGCGCAACCACGCGCTGGTGCCGCCCGGGCTGGCGCCGCGCCGCCACGCGCCGGGCCCGCTGACGCTGCTGCATCTGGGCGCCATCGGCCGCGCGCGCGGCTGGCCGCCGCTGCTGGCGGCCCTGGCCCGGCTGCCGCCCACCACGCGCCTGCTGGTGATCGGCCGCTTCACCGACGGCAGCGAGGCCGCCTTCCACGCCGAGGCGGCGCGGCTGGGCCTGTCGGCGCGCATCGAGGTGGCGCCCTGGATGCCGGCGGAGGCCGCGCTGCGCCGCGCCGCGGCCGAGGCCGACGTGAACCTGGTGCTGTTCCAGCCCGGCGAGGAGAACCACCGCCTGGCGCTGCCGCACAAGCTGTTCGACGGCATGGCCGCCGGCCTGCCCGTGGTGGCGCCCGCCTTCGCCACCGGGGTGGCCGGCATCGTGCGCGCGGCCGGCTGCGGCGTGCTGACCGACCCCGCCGACCCCGCCGCCATCGCCGCCGCCGTCACCGGGCTGGCCGACCCCGCCCGCCGCGCCGCGCTGGGCGCCGCCGGGCGCCGCGCGGCGGAGGGCGAGTGGGGCTGGGCGGCGGAGGGCGCGCGGCTGGTGGCGCTGCACCGCAGCCTGTCCGGGCGGGAGGCTTCGACACCGGCCCTGGAGGCGGTATAGCCGCGCGATGGCGCGCACCGCCCCCACCCGCATCCTCCTCAACCTGTCGCTGGACGCGCTGCTGGCGGCGCTGGCCCTGCCGCTGGCGCTGTGGCTGGCCAGCCCGGGCGCCTGGCCGGACGTGCCGAACTGGTGGCGCGCCGCGCTGGGCCTCTCGGTGCTGGCGCTGGCGGCGCCGGCCTGGGCGCTGGGCCTGCCCAAGCAATACTGGCGCTATGCCGGGCTGGCGGACCTGCTGGCGCTGCTGGGCGCGGCGCTGGTGGCGGCGGGGCTGTTCTCCGTCGGGCTGCGCCTGCTGCAGATGTGGCTGCCGCCCAACCCGGCCTTCCCGGTGATCCACGCCCTGGTGCTGGGCGCGCTGCTTGCCCTGCCGCGGCTGACCGGACGCCTGCGCTCCCTGCGGCGCGGCGGCGAGGACGACCCGCTGGCCCAGCCGGTGCTGGTGGTGGGCGGGGTGGACCAGGCCGACCTGTTCATCCGCGCGCTGGAGCGCGAGCGCCGCCCGGCCTTGCGCGTGCAGGGCATCCTGGCCCGCCGCTCTCGCCAGGCGGGGCGCACCATCCAGGGCCACCCCATCCTGGGCACGGTGGAGGAGGCGGAGGCGGTGCTGGAGGGCCTGCGCGCCGAGGGCGCGCTGCCCGCCGCGCTGGTGCTGGCCTCGGCCGACATCTCCGGCCCGGCGCTGGAGGCGCTGATGGAGGCCGCCGACCGCCAGGGCGTGCCGGTGCGCCGCGCGCCCTCGCCCACCGCGCTGGGCCAGGCGGCGCGCGGCAACGAGGCGCCGCGCATGGAGCTGCGCCCCGTGGGCATCGAGGAGCTGCTGGACCGCCCGCAGGTGCCGCTGGACCGCGAGGGCATGGCCCGGCTGGTGCAGGGCCGGCGCGTGCTGGTGACCGGCGCGGGCGGCACCATCGGCGGCGAGCTGGCGCGGCAGGTGGCGGCGCTGGGCCCGGCGCAGCTGGTGCTGCTCGACCACGGCGAGTACGTCCTCTACGAGATCGGGCTGGAGCTGAGCGAGCGCCACCCGGCGCTGCCCCGCCGCTCCGTGCTGGCCGACGTGCGCGACGGCGCGCGCATGGCCCGCCTGATGGCCGAGCTGCGCCCCGAGCTGGTGTTCCACGCCGCCGCGCTGAAGCACGTGCCGATGGTGGAGGCCGACCCGCTGGAAGGCATCCTCACCAACACGGAGGGCACGCGCGTCGTGGCCGACGCGGCGCGCGCCGTGGGCTGCCGGCTGATGGTGCTCATCTCCACCGACAAGGCGGTGAACCCGACCTCCGTCATGGGCGCCTCCAAGCGCCTGGCCGAGATGTACTGCCAGGCGCTGGACGTGGCGGCGCGCGGCGGGGCGGGGATGCGCTGCGTCACCGTGCGCTTCGGCAACGTGCTGGGCTCCACCGGCTCCGTGGTGCCGCTGTTCCGCCGCCAGCTGGAGCGCGGCGGGCCGCTGACGGTGACGCACCCGGACATGCGCCGCTACTTCATGACGGTGCGCGAGGCGGTGGGGCTGGTGCTGCAGGCCGCCGTGGTGGGCGCCGACGACCGCCCCGACGCCCCGCCCGAGCTGCGCGAGGGCGGCATCTTCGTGCTGGACATGGGCCAGCCGGTGAAGATCGTGGACCTGGCGCGGCGCATGATCCGCCTGGCCGGGCTGCGGCCGGAGGAGGACATCGAGATCCGCTTCACCGGCCTGCGCCCCGGCGAGAAGCTGTTCGAGGAGCTGTTCCACGGCCAGGAGGCGCCGCGCCCCACCCGCTTCCCCGGCCTGCTGGTGGCCACCCCGCGGGTGGCCGACGCCGCCCTGGTGGCCCGCGCCCTGGACGAGATGGCCGCCGCCTGCCGCGCCGGCGGCCGCGACGCCGCCCTGGCCCAGCTGGGCCGGCTGGTGCCGGAGTTCGACCACCGCACCAACACCGGCGCGGCGTAACACCCCGATACCGCCCGTGACCCGCGCGGGGCTTGCGCGCCCGCCCGCCGGGCCGCAGGAAGCGCGCATGACGGACGCCCCGATCTCCCTCTTCGACATGGCCGCGCAGCAGGCGCTGGTCCGCGCGGACATGGACCGCCGCATCGCCGCCGTGCTGTCCTCCGGCCGATTCATCAATGGGCCCGAGGTGGCGGAGCTGGAGGGCCGGCTGGCCGCCTTCGCCGGCTGCGCGCACGCGGTGGGCGTCTCCTCCGGCACGGATGCGCTGCAGATCGCCATGATGGCCGAGGGGGTGGGGCGCGGCGACGCGGTGTTCCTGCCCGCCTTCACCTACACCGCCACCGCGGAGGTGCCGCTGGTGCTGGGCGCCACCCCGGTGTTCGTGGACGTGGACGCCGGGACCTTCAATCTGTCCATCCCCGACCTGGAGGCGCGCATCGCCGCGGTGAAGGCCGAAGGCCGGCTGCGCCCGCGCGCCGTGGTCGGGGTGGACCTGTTCGGCCTGCCCGCCGACTGGCCGGCCATCGAGGCCATCTGCGCGCGCGAGGGGATGTTCGCCCTGGACGACGCCGCCCAGGCCTTCGGCGCCGCGCTGGGCGGCAAGCGCCTGGGCCGCTGGGGCGGGGCGGCGGCGCTGAGCTTCTATCCCACCAAGACCCTGGGCGCCTACGGCGACGGCGGCGCCCTGCTGACCGACAGCGCCGAGCGCGCCGAGCTGTACCGCTCGCTGCGCACCCATGGCGAGGGCGGGCACCGCTACGAGGTGCTGCGCACCGGCATGAACGGCCGGCTGGACACCCTCCAGGCCGCCATCCTGCTGTGCAAGATGGACCTGTTCGACCAGGAGCTGCGCGACCGCGCGCGGGTGGCGGCGCTGTACCGCGCGCGGCTGGCCGGGCGGGTGGCGATGCAGCGGGTGGAGGCGGGGCAGGACAGCGCCTGGGGCCTGTTCACCCTGCGGCTGGAAGGGCCGGAGCAGCGCGCCCGCGTGCAGGACGCGCTGAAGGCGGCCGGCATCCCCAGCGCCATCTACTACCCCAAGCCGCTGCACCACCAGCCGGCCTACCGCGCCGCCCATGGCGAGGGCAGGGCGCCCTTGCCGGTGAGCGAGGCGCTGGCGCACCAGGTGCTGTCCCTGCCCATGCACCCCTACCTGACGGAGGCGCAGGTGCACCGGGTGTGCGACGCGGTGCTGGCCGCCGCCTGACGCTTTGCGCTTGCGCCGCCGGGGCGGGCGGCGCTTCCATGCGCGGATGCGCCGCCGCACCCTGCTCGCCGCCCCCGCCCTGCTCGCCGCGCCGGCCCGTGGGGCGGAGCCGGTGGACGTGCTGCTGGTGCTGGCGGTGGACGTCTCGCGCTCCATCGACGAGGACGAGGCCCGGCTGCAGCGCGAGGGCTACCGCAACGCGGTGAGCGACCCGCGCGTGGTGGAGGTGGTGCGCCGCGGCATGATCGGCGCCATCGGCCTGGCCTACGTGGAATGGGCCGGCTTCGAGTACCAGCGGCTGGTGCTGCCGTGGTCGCGCATCGCCACCCAGGCCGACGCCGACGCCTGGGCCTCGGCGCTGGCGGAGGCGCCGCGGGCCTCGCTCTCCTGGACCTCCATCTCCGGCGCGCTCGACTTCTCCCGCCGCGTCATGGAGCAGGCGCCCTTCGAGGGGACGCGCCGGGTGGTGGACGTCTCGGGCGACGGGGTGAACAATTCCGGCCGCCCGGTGACCCTGGCGCGGGACGAATGCGTGGCGGCCGGCATCACGGTGAACGGCCTGCCCATCATCAACGACCGCCCGACCTTCGGCCGCGCCCCGCCGGTGCCGCTGGACCAGTACTTCCAGGACAGCGTGATCGGCGGCCCCGGCGCCTTCATGATCGTGGCGGAGGATTTCGACGCCTTCGGCTCCGCCGTGCGCCGCAAGCTGATCCGCGAGATCGCCTGAGCCATCTTGCCCGGCCGGGGCCGGCGGGGGATGTTCCGCCGCGATGGACGACGCCGCGCTGCCTGCCCGCTGGGCCTACCGCCTGGTGCTGGGCCGCGAGCCGGAAGACGCCGCCGCCTTGCGCGCCTGGGCCGCCCTGCCGCCCGCCGCCGTGCCGGCCGCCATGCTGGACACGCTGGAGGCGCGCAACGGCGGCGGCCGCGCGCCGGCGCGCGGCGCCTGGGCCGGGGCGCCGGTCGCGCCGGAAGACCGCCGGGCGGTGGCGGCCCTGCTGGGCGAGGCGCCGGACGCCCCCACCGGCGCGGCGCT